>NZ_KV814964.1:16047-358435 GCF_001814125.1 Staphylococcus sp. HMSC072E01
TCTCTTAAACCATCTCTAATCAAATAATGTCTGTGAATGGTATTGTTAAATCCTTCTTTTTTAATAAGTGCAGCATAAGCGTTAACCGCTCTAAATAATCCAACATTTGGTGTGAATGGAGTAGAATTTTGTTCAATAGAATCAAAGTACTTATTTAAATTTAAATAAAAACGTGGTGTTTTAACTACTTTAAATCGCTCTTGTGCACGATGATTATAAGCAACAAAAGATAGGCCAGGCGGTAACATTAAAGCTTTCTGGCTACCTGACACGAGTACATCAATATTGTCTCTTTCTAAATCGACATCAACGGCACCAATACAACTTACGCCATCGACAACGAAGTAAATGTCTTGATTGAATGCTTTAATTACTTTTCCTAATTCGTGTATAGGGTGAAGTACAGCAGTAGAAGTTTCGCAAAATTGAGTGAATACAGCAGTAATATCATGATTAAGTGAATGTAAATATGTTTCAAATGCTTCAATGTCGACAGCTTTTCCCCATTCAACATCATAAACATGTACATTCTTATAATATGTTTCCGCAATTTGTTTAAAACGATTGCCAAATGCACCTGATACAATGACTACAAAATGGTCTTCAGGATTGACTATATTTAACATACTAGCTTCTAAAACACTAGTACCGCTTGAAGTAAGGATCATTACTTTGTTTTTAGTTCCAAACATAGGTTTTAAATGATTAAATGCTTCTTCTGCGACAGCTTCAAAATCTGAAGAACTATGACCTATCATTGATAAATTAAGTGCATGTGTGATTTCATCAGGTACAGGGGTTGGTCCAGGTGTTAATAATAAAGGTTCGTAATAATACATCGTAAATCTTCCTCCTGATATAAGATTTTTTAATTTTACCAAATATTCTGAAATTTTAAAAGTCTAAATAAAAAGCGGCAGTTTAATTGACCGCTTTTAGTTCTTATCTTGAATGGTTGCTTGAATTTCTATTTTAACGTTGTTTCGAATTGAGTTAGATATCATACAATGATGATCAGCAATATCTAATAGTTTAGGAAGTCGTTTATTAAGACGCGTTTTTTCTTCTTCTGTAAGAGATATTGTTGGATAATGAGTGATTTTTTCCATTTTAAATTTTCCATTTTCAAAAACTGCACTCCCAATTGACTTAATTTCTAAATGAATATTAGTAAATTTAGCTCGTTCAAGTGTAGCAGCTAAAGAGATAATATAACATGAGGAGGCTGCTGCAACTAACATTTCATCGGGATTTGTCCCAGTTCCATTACCCCCAAGTGAAGAGGGAATAGAAATTTGCTCAGAAATTACATCGCCTTTAACTTTACCGATTTCTTCACGACCCCCACGCCATGACGTATGAACTACAAAATCGTGTTTAACCATTATTATTGACCTCCTATATCATTATGGTAATTTAAGTGTAGTTGAACATATAACTAATTTAAAGGATGGTGTTTAAAAATGAAAATACAAAAGCCTAATACATCATTTCAAATCGTTGCACATCGTGGATTATCGCAGAAATATCCTGAAAATACGTTGGAAGGTTTTAAAGCAGCCCTTATGCAACATATTGATATGTTAGAAATTGATGTACATTTTACAAAAGATAAACAATTAGTAGTCATTCATGACGACTCCATTGATCGCACATCGAATCAAAAGGGTAAAGTAAAAGATTTTACTTTAGAAGAATTAAAACAATTTGATTTTGGAATCAAACATGGTGAATCTTTTAAAAATACCTGTATTTCTACTTTTAGCGAAGTACTTTCTTTATTTAAAAAGTATTCTAAAACATTACTTATTGAAATAAAAAAACCAGAACAGTATCCTGGCATTGAAAAAGCGTTACTTGAGGAACTAGATAAATTTCAAATTCCCTCTCATAGAGTCATTATTCAGTCATTTGATGTGGAAAGTGTTAAAAAAATGTCTGAATACACAAAGAAATATGCACTAGGTGTTTTAATAAGTAAAAAACAATACTGGTACAAACAACCTGATTATGAAAATATAGCTTCTTTTGCACAATTTATAAATCCTAATTATAAATTAATAAATAAAAAATTTATCAAGCGTGCTCATGAACATCATCTTAAAGTAATACCTTATACAGTAAATAACGTGAAAGATGTGAAGAAATTGATTCATTTAGGAGTAGATGGGATTATTTCAGATATACCAGATGATATATTTAAACTATAAATAAAAAACCACCCTGACCAAAATGGAAAGGGTGGTAAAATATTAACCAACTTATCTTGAGTAGTACTCAACGATTAATTGTTCATTAATTTCAGCTGGTAATTCACTACGTTCTGGTAAGCGAACGAAAGTACCTTTTAAGCTGTCAGCATCGAAATCTAAATATTCTGGTACGAAATTGTTGATTTCAACAGATTCTTTAATGATATCTAAGTTTTGTGATTTTTCACGAACTGAGATAACTTGACCTGGTTTTAAAGCGTATGATGGGATGTCAACACGTTTACCATCAACTTCAATATGACCATGACCAACTAATTGACGAGCTTGACGACGTGTACGTGCTAAACCTAATGAGTAAACTACTGCATCTAAACGGCTAGCTAATAAAATCATGAAGTTTTCACCGTGTACACCGTGTTGTTTACCAGCAATATCAAATGTGTTACGGAATTGTCTTTCAGTTATTCCATATAAATAACGTAATTTTTGTTTTTCACGTAATTGTAAACCATATTCTGATAATTTTTTACGTTGGTTTGGACCATGTTGTCCTGGTGCGTAAGGACGTTTTTCTAATTCTTTACCAGTACCACTTAATGAGATACCTAAACGACGAGATTTTTTCCAGTTAGAACCTCTGAATCGAGCCATAATAAGACTCCTCCTTTTTCTTTTTTGTTGGAATGAATAAACAAAAAAGAGTGTTATATGCTCATTAAGATATATTGTTTTATGTGTCTTCACCTTATAGCTACAGTTACGCGACACGTCCACATCGGGAACAACATAGAGCTTAATAATATACAACTGCTATTTTCGTTAATTCACACAAAATTCATTGTACCATTATTTTTTAAAGTGTCAAGGAATCATTTAAATTTATTATTTTGATAATTGGTGTTCTAAGATAGAAACGATCTCTTCAAGTCCTTGTTGATCGTCTTTACTAAATCGTTGTGTAATAGGCGCATCTATATCTAACACGCCGATGATTTCATTATTAACATGAATTGGAACGACAATTTCAGATTTACTATTAGCATCGCAAGCGATGTGACCAGGAAATGTATTTACATCATCTACAAGTTGTGTTTGGTTATTTGCAACAGCAGTTCCACATACACCTTTTCCTATAGAGATATGCATACAAGCAGGATGGCCTTGGAAAGGACCTAAAATAAGTTCATTATTTTCAATTAAATAAAATCCTAACCAATTGATTTGATCTAAATTGTCATTGAGTAAAGCTGAAGTATTACTTAAAATTGCGATTAGATTTGTTTCATCTTCAATAAGACTTGCAAGTTGTTTACCTAATAAGTTGTAATTTGTTTCTTTAATTGTCGGCATATAAAAACCTCTCTATCAATATTTTGATTATTAGTATAAAAGTAAAAAATTTTTCAATCAATTCTTTGAATTTTATTTTAATGACGAGATAAGATACGTTATAATAATGATAATATAGGAGGAGAATGAGATGGTTTTATACATTATATTAGCAATTATTATTATTATATTGATTGCTGTCGGTATTATGTTTTATTTACGTTCTAACAAACGTAAAATAGTTGAGCAAGCAGAAGAACGTAAATTAAAAGTTCAACAGTTACCTTTTGAAGATAATTTAGAAAAGTTATCAGCTTTAAATCTTAAAGGTGAAACGAGAACAAAATATGACGCGTTAAAACAAAACACATTAGATCACACTAATAACTATTTAGCACCAGTAGAAGAAAAAATTCATGACGCTGAGCTTCAACTTGATAAATTCCAATTTGCAGGAGCTCAAACTGAAATTGATGATGCTCATGAATTAATGGATAGATATGAAGCTGGTTATCAGTCACAAGTAGATGAAGTAAATGAAATTCTTTCTCTACATAAAGACAACGAAGCAATCTATGAAAAATGTAAAACAGATTATCGTGAAATGAAGAGAGATGTTTTAGCAAATAGACATCAATTTGGAGAGGCGGCAGCTCCTCTTGAAAAACGTATTGAGGCTTTTGAACCAGAACTTGATCAGTATGACATGCTGAAAGAAGAAGGTAACTATGTACAAGCTCATAATCATATTAATGGATTAAATGAATCTATTAATGAAACAAAAGAATACATGGATGAAATTCCAGATTTAATTAGAGAAACTCAAAAAGAGTTACCCGGACAATTCCAAGATTTAAAATATGGTTGTAGAGATTTAAAAGTAAATGGTTATGACTTGGATCATGTAAAAATTGATGGTACATTACAAAGCTTAAAAACTGAATTAAATTTTGTAGAACCTATGATTAGTCGTCTTGAATTACAGGAAGCTAATGATAAATTGCAACAAATTAATGATAAGCTTGATGAAATGTATGATTTAATTGAGCATGAAGTAAAAGCTAAAAATGAAGTTGAAGAAACAAAAGAAGATATTACAAATGAATTATTCAAAGCGAGAGAAATGAATTATACGCTTAGAACAGAAATCGACTATATTCGAGAAAACTATTTCATTAATGAAAGTGATGTTCATAGTATTAGACAACATGAAAATGAAATTCAAAATCTAGTTGTAGTATATGATGATATTCTAAAAGAAATGTCTAAATCTGCTGTGAGATATAGTGAAGTAAAAGATAATTTAGAATACTTAGATGAACATGTAAAAGTGATTAATGAAGAACAAGAAAAATTACAAAATCATCTGATTCAACTTAGAGAAGATGAAGCTGAGGCTGAAGATAATCTATTAAAAATTCAATCGAAAAAAGAAGAGATTTATCGTCGACTTCTTGCTTCAAACTTAACAAGTGTTCCAGAGCGATTTGTTATTATGAAAAATGAAATCGACCATGAAGTAAGAGCGGTCAGCGAACAATTTAACGAACGTCCGCTTCATGTTAAACAACTTAAAGATAAAGTTTCAAAAATCGTAATTCAAATGAATACGTTTGAAGATGAAGCAAATGATATATTAGTCAATGCAGTCTATGCAGAACGATTAATTCAATATGGAAATAGATATCGTAAAGATCATCATACTGTAGATAAAAGCTTAAACGAAGCAGAACGTTTATTTAAAAATAACCGTTATAAACGCTCAATTGAAGTATCAGAGCAAGCACTTGAAAGTGTAGAACCTGGTATAACAAAACATATTGAAAATGAAGTAATTAAAGGATAATACATTTTTATAGTTAGAGAATGACCTAGACATCCACATATTTCTAGGTTATTCTCTTTTATTTTAAAAAAAAATAGTATAATGCTTGAGTGTCTATTTTTAAGTCGAGAAAGTTAAAATATGTTTTAGATATGTTATTGATGAAAGTGAGTGTTCTATATATATGATTTATTTAGACAATGCTGCCACAACAAAACCGAACCAAGCGGTTTTAGATTCATTTCTAAAGGTAAGTGAGAAAGCTTATTATAATGCTAATAGTCCTCATCAAATGGGTTTACAATCAGAAAAAATATTATTACAGGCTAAGTCGCGTGTAAAAGAGATGTTAAACCTCAATAAAAATACTGATATCATTTTCACAAGTGGTGCTACTGAGTCTAATAATATTGCACTCAAAGGTATTGCATTAAGAAAAAAACAGTTTGCGAATGTAATCATTACCTCAGTCTTAGAACATCCATCAGTATTAGAAGTGATGCGTTATTTAGAAACACAAGGATTTATATTGAAATATGTGAATGTGACTCCAAATGGTCAAATAGATATTAATCATTTAGAACAATTAATGACGGATAACGTGGGCTTAGTTACATGTATGTATGTCAATAATGTTATGGGACAAATACAACCGATAAAAGAAATTGGATCATTATTAAAACAATATCCTAAGGCACATTTTCACGTAGATGGCGTACAGGCTTTAGGGAAAATTCCAATGCAATTAGAGGATGTAAATAGTATTAGTTTTAGTGGTCATAAATTTAATGGTTTAAAAGGTCAAGGCATATTAATTATCGATAATAAGGAAAAAATTGAACCGACAATATTTGGCGGTGGCCAAGAATATGGAATTAGAAGTGGCACGGTAAATTTAGCAATGAATGTTTCACTTGTGAAAGCAATGGAAATTGCAATTCAAAATTTAAATGAGATTAATCATCGTCTATCACGCTATAATAAAGTAATTAGAGAATGTTTAAGTCAATATAAGGGAGTGTATATTAATTCTCCAGAAAATAGTGCTCCGCATATTTTAAATATCGCTTTTCCAGGAGTAAAAGGAGAAGTGCTTGTTAATGCATTCTCAAAATTGGATATTATGGTGTCGACTACAAGTGCATGTTCGTCTAAAAGAGAAAAATTAAATGAAGTTTTGTTAGCAATGGGTATTAAGGATAACAGAATAGAGGGAAGTGTTCGCTTATCCATGGGTGAAACGACAACAGAAAAAGATATCGAACAATTTAAAGATAAACTTGAATTAATCTATGCTCAAATAAAGGAGTTGTTGAAATAAATGAAATATGATCATATTTTGGTTAGATATGGAGAACTTACGTTAAAAGGAACAAATAGAAGAAGATTCACAAATGTATTAAAAGAAAATGTTATTCAGTCATTACGTTCATTAGAAGGTACACGAGTTAAATGTGAGAGAGATCGCATGTTTATCTCGCTTTTTGAGGACGCAAATGTTAATGAAGTCATAAATCGTTTAACAAAGATATTTGGCATAAGATCTATTAGTCCAGTATTTAAAACAACACAAAATCTTGAAGATATGAAACAACTTTGTATTTCGTTAGCTAAAGACTTTGCAAATGGAGATACTTTTAAAGTTGATGTAAAACGTGTAGATAAATCATTTTCATTAGATACGTATCAACTACAAAGAGAACTAGGTGGCGCCATTTTAAAAGCAGTTGATCATTTAAAAGTAGATGTTAAACGTCCGACACATAATATTAAAGTAGAAGTACGTAAAAAAGGCGTGTATATCTATACTAAAGTTATCAATGGTGCTGGCGGATTACCTACCGGTACAGGTGGTAAAACACTTCTTCAGTTGTCAGGTGGAATTGATTCACCAGTAGCTGGTATGGAAATTATGAAACGTGGAGTAAAAATAGAAGCTATTCATTTTCACAGTCCACCATTTACAAGTGAAAAAGCGAAAGACAAAGTGATTGAATTGACACGCATACTATCTGAACGTGTAGGACCAATTAAATTACACATTGTTTCTTTCACAGCACTTCAAAAACAAATCAATAAGTCTGTGCATCCACGATATACCATGACATCTACTAGACGCATGATGTTACGAGTGACAGATATTATCTTAGAACGTATTGGAGCGAATGCTATCGTAAATGGTGAAAATTTAGGTCAAGTAGCTAGTCAAACATTAAAGAGTATGTACGCAATCAATGATGTTACATCTACTCCTATTTTAAGACCACTTATTTCTTTAGATAAAGAAGACATTATTAAAAAAGCAAAAGAAATAGGAACATTTGAAGTTTCAATACAACCTTATGAGGATTGCTGTACGATTTTCACGCCTGAAAACCCTGTAACTGAACCAAATTTTGATAAAGTTGTTAAATATGAAAGTGTGTTTAATTTTGATGATCTTGTCCAAGAAGCAGCAGACAATGTAGAAACAATAGAGATTAATAAAGATTATAAAACTGAAAAAGATAAACATACTGATGCGCTCATTGATGAATTATTTTAATATGAAAGTATTAAAGTCATTTAATAAGAGGTGGGCGTTATAGAACTAAGTTTTCATATTATTTTCATTATTATGAGTTTTGGTTTCTTGGCAGCATTTATAGATGCCGTTGTGGGTGGCGGTGGCTTAATATCAATTCCTGCACTCTTAGCTATAGGAATGCCGCCATCATTAGCATTAGGTACAAACAAATTAGCCAGTGCGTTTGGCTCATTAACGAGTGCAATCAAATTTTTAAAATCTGGAAATGTGGATAAAAAAATAGTATTTAGATTATTTCCGTTTGTATTTATATTTGCAGTTGGTGGAGCAAGTTTAGCAACTTTCTTACCATCAGAAGTTTTGAAACCACTCGTTATAGTCATATTGACACTTGTTTTAATTTACACCATTTTTAAGAAAGATTGGGGTAATGTCAGAACGTTTTCTAAACTTACTATTAGTAAAGCGATTGCCTTTATATCACTCCTGCTTTTAATTGGATTTTATGACGGATTCTTAGGCGGTGGTACTGGATCATTTATGTTATTTGTATTATTAATGTTTGGATTTGATTTTTTAAGTGCAGCTGGAAATGCAAAAGTATTAAACTTTGCTTCAAACGTTGGTGCATTAACATTATTTATTATTCTTGGCCAAGTAAATATAGCATATGGATTAATTATGGCAGTTAGTATGGTGATTGGGTCGTATACTGGTGCACATTTTGCAATCAAAAAAGGTGTAGGATATGTCAAAATTTTATTTATAATAGTCACCATTTTACTCATTTTAAAAAATACCTTTGATTATATCATGCAAATCATTTCAAATTAAAATAATAGTTAGCGTTTTAAATGATTGAAATAAGTTTAAATACTATCGTATCATTAAACTATAATTTAAATAACTAAAGGGAGGTCATATAATATGACAGAAATTACTTTTAAAAATAACCCTATACATTTAGAAGGAACTGAGGTTTCAAAAGGAGATGTGGCTCCTAATTTTAAAGTTTTGGATAATAGTTTAAATGAAGTTACTTTAGATAATTTTAAAGGACAAAAGAAATTGATTAGCGTCGTTCCTTCTATTGATACTGGTGTATGTGATCAACAAACTCGCAAATTTAATGAAGAGGCTTCTCAAGAAAATGGTGTAGTACTTACAATTTCAGCGGATTTACCTTTCGCTCAAAAAAGATGGTGTGCATCAAATGGTCTAGAAAATGTAATTACGTTAAGTGACCATAAAGATTTATCATTTGGTGAACATTACGGTGTTGTTATGAAAGAAATGAGATTATTAGCTCGTTCTGTTTTCGTATTGGATGAAAACAATCATGTAGTTTATAAAGAGTTAGTTCAAGAAGGTACTGATTTTCCAAATTTCGAGGCTGCTTTAGAAGCATATCGTAATATTTAAGTCACTACTAAACGATTAAATTAAAGATATAATACTAATATTGTCCATATGTATTTTAAAATGAATGATTTCGTTTTAAGACATTTGCATTATGGACATTTTTTTATTGGAAAGGAATTGAATATGACAGAAGAACAAACTATTATGGAAAGATTATTCCGAACTTTAGATGATAAAGCTAAGTCGTTAAATGAAGAAAATGGTCAAAGCTTTATAGAAAATTTAGGCTTGGCAATGGAAGATGTATATCGTAATCAACGTACACTGTTAGAACAAGCAACGCTTCAAGATCGTCGAAAAGCATTTCAATTTGCTTACTTAAGCTTATTACAAGAAGAAAATATTCAAGCAAATCATCAAATTACACCAGATTCTATTGGTTTGATTTTAGGTTTTTTAGTACAAAAATTTACAGAAAATAATAAAGAATTACAGATTGTTGATATTGCAAGTGGAGCAGGTCATTTAAGCGCTACAGTGAATGAAGTATTAAAAGATAGCGAAGTTATGCATCACTTAATTGAAGTAGATCCCGTTTTATCGAGAGTTAGTGTGCATCTAGCGAATTTTTTAGAAATACCATTCGATGTGTATCCTCAAGATGCAATTATGCCATTACCATTGGAAGAAGCTGATGTTGTTATTGGAGATTTTCCTATTGGATATTATCCTTTAGATGGACGTAGTAAAGAAATGAAACTTGGATTTGAAGAAGGTCATAGTTATTCACACTTCTTACTTATCGAACAAGCTGTCCATGCTTTAAAACAAAGTGGCTATGCTTTTTTAGTAGTACCTAGTAATATTTTTGAAGATGAACATGTGAAACAGTTACAAAATTTTATTACTACAGAAACTGAAATGCAAGCATTTTTAAACCTTCCTAAAACATTGTTTAAAAATGAAAATGCACGTAAATCAATTTTAATACTACAAAAGAAAAAAGCAAATGAAACTAAGCCTGTAGAAGTGTTATTAGCTAATATTCCGGATTTTAAAAATCCTAATCAATTCCATGGTTTTATTAACAAATTAAATGAATGGATGGACGCAAATCATTCACAAAAATAAACTGTGATATTCTTGAATTACTTCTGTATTAGTGGTTAAATAGATATGGATATTTAATATATAAATTGGAGGACAATGAATCATGTCTAAATTAGTTTTAGCGATTAATGCGGGAAGTTCTTCTTTAAAGTTCCAACTTATCAGAATGCCTGAAGAAGAATTAGTTACAAAGGGCTTAATTGAGCGTATTGGTATTAAAGATTCAATATTTACTATTGAAGTAAATGGTGAAAAAATAAAAAGAGTTAAAGATATTAAAGATCATGAAGAGGCAATTAATATCATGTTAGATAGCTTCAAAGAACATGGTATTATTAATGATATTAATGATATTGCTGGTACAGGGCATCGCGTTGTTCATGGTGGGGAATTATTCCCTAAATCTGCTTTAGTCACTGATGAAGTAGAAGAAAAAATTGAGTCATTAAGTGAATTAGCGCCATTACATAATCCTGCAAACTTAATGGGAGTTCGTGCCTTTAGAAAGTTATTACCTAATATTCCACATGTTGTAGTTTTTGATACTTCATTCCATCAAACTATGCCAGAAAGTTCTTATTTGTATAGTTTACCATATAACTATTACGAAGATTTTGGTATTCGTAAATATGGTTTCCATGGTACAAGCCATAAATATGTATCACGACGTGCGGCTGATATTTTAGAAAAACCTATTGAAGAATTACGTATTATTTCTTGTCATATTGGTAATGGTGCGTCAATTGCTGCAATTGATGGTGGGAAATCTATCGATACATCAATGGGCTTCACTCCATTAGCAGGTGTAACAATGGGTACACGCTCAGGAGATATTGATCCAGCTTTAATTCCATTTATTATGGAAAAAACAGGTAAAACTGCTGATGAAGTTTTAACAGTTTTAAACAAAGAATCTGGATTATTAGGTATCTCTGGTACTTCAAGTGATTTACGTGATTTATTAGGTGAAGCTGCAAATGGCGATGAACGAGCTGAACTTGCTTTAGATATTTTTGCTTCTAGAATTCACAAATATATTGGTTCTTATGCTGCTAGAATGCATGGCGTTGATGTTATTGTCTTCACAGCAGGTGTCGGTGAAAATTCATCACCAATACGTTCTAAAATTTTAGAAGGCTTAGAGTTTATGGGTGTTTATTGGGATCCTAAGAAAAATGAATCTACTCACGGTGAAGAAGCTTTCATAAATTATCCACACTCTCCAGTTAAAGTAATTGTTGTTCCAACTAATGAAGAAGTCATGATTGCAAGAGACACAGTAAAATTCGGTGAATTATAAGATAGATTAAAAAAACGATGAGATTAAACTTATCTCATCGTTTTTTTAGAACATAGCAGGGAAATAGGACAAAAGTCATGTTGAATTTGTTGTCCTACTCTGATGATGTATCTCTAACATATTAAAGAGGTCTGAGACAATTCCTTATGTCTCAGACCTCTCTATTTAAATACATTATTTTATTAAGAAAATTGTTTTCTAAATTCAGGAGTTGCAACTTCAGGTTGGAAATCATCTGGAATTTCTTCAGTACGCACGACAAGTACGTCACACGGTGCATGACGAACGATTGCTTCTGAAACAGAACCAACGATAAATCGTTCTACTGCATTCAATCCTGAAGTACCGCACATTATTAAGTCGACACCTAATTCATTTGCTAATTTTTTAGGTATAATTGCTTTAGGTGAGCCAAATTCTAGACGAGTTTCTACATTTGTAACACCAGCACGTGAAGCAACTTCTTTATAGCCTTTTAAAAGTTCATCAGAAAAACCTTTAGATTTTTCTGTGAATTGAGCATCGTACACTTCATAAGAAGAGTAAGTTCTTGAATCGATAATATTAACAATAGTTAATTGAGCATCATTACGTTTAGCAACGTCTAAAGCTTTGTTGAAAGCCCATTCTGCTTCATGTGAACCATCAACTGCGATTAAAATATTTTTATAAGTTAACATCTTAAGTCCCCCTTAACTTTTCTTAATTCAATTTTAACATAAATTTCTGAATATTTAATATTTATAATTCAACAATTATGTGGACGTTGTGCACCTTTGATGATTGCGCTTTCATTAATTTAGCGTTACCATAAGAAGTGGAGGTGGATGGAATGAAAATCGGTATTCCAAAAGAAATAAAAAATAATGAGAACAGAGTAGGTTTATCACCAAGTGGTATACATGCATTAGTTGAACAAGGACATACAGTACTTGTTGAAACAAACGCAGGTTCTGGTTCATATTTTGAAGACGAAGATTATAAACAAGCCGGTGCAGAAATAGTTAACGATGCAAAAACAACTTGGGATGTAGACATGGTGATTAAAGTAAAAGAACCATTAGAAGAAGAATATAAATATTTCAGAGAAGGTCTTATCTTATTCACATACTTGCATCTTGCCAATGAGGAAAAACTTACTCAAGCATTAGTTGATAATAAAGTAGTAAGTATTGCCTACGAAACAGTTCAATTACCAGATCGTTCTTTACCTTTATTAACACCAATGAGTGAAGTTGCAGGACGTATGTCAGCTCAAATTGGTGCAGAATTCTTACAAAAAATTAACGGTGGAATGGGTATTCTACTTGGTGGCGTGCCAGGTGTACCAAAAGGCAAAGTTACCATTATTGGTGGCGGGCAAGCAGGTACAAATGCTGCTAAAATTGCTTTAGGATTAGGTGCAGATGTAACTATTTTAGATGTAAATCCTAAACGTTTAGCGGAATTAGAAGATTTGTTTGACGGTCGTGTTAATACAATAATGTCTAACCCACTTAATATTGAAAACGCAGTTAAAGAAAGTGACTTAGTTATTGGTGCAGTATTAATTCCTGGAGCGAAAGCACCAAGTTTAGTTACTGAAGATATGATTAAACAAATGAAAGACGGTTCAGTAGTAGTCGACATTGCTATTGACCAAGGTGGTATCTTTGAAACTACTGATAAAATAACGACACATGATGATCCAACTTATGTTAAACATGGTGTTGTACATTATGCAGTAGCGAATATGCCTGGCGCAGTTCCACGTACGTCTACTATTGCTCTTAATAATGCTACTTTACCTTATGCACAGTTACTTGCTAATAAAGGTTATAAAGAGGCATTTAAAGCAAATGAGCCTCTTTCATTAGGTTTAAATACGTATAAAGGTTATGTAACTAATAAAGGTGTTGCAGAAGCCTTTGATTTAACTTATACATCTATTGAAGATGCATTAAAAGAATAATCTAAATTAATTCAATAAAAAGCGGAATAGCATTCTTTATGAGTGTCTATTCCGCTTTTTTGATATAAAAGAGAGATTTAAATTTTAAATTACTTATTATAATGTGTAAGTACTTCAAACCCAGTATCAGTGACTAAAATATCATCTTCAATTCGGACGCCAGCGACATTAGGCACATAAATGCCAGGTTCAATTGTAATCACCATACCTGCTTCAAGTAAATTTGTATTTGTACTTGATACATCTTGATATTCATGTTCTTCTAAGCCGAGTCCATGTCCCAATCGATGAGGGAAGAAATCACCGTAACCCGCTTCTGAAATAATGTCTCTAGCAATTTTATCAATATTTTGTAAAGGGATACCTGGTTTAATTGCTTCAATAGCACTTTGTTCAGCTTTTAATACAATATCATAAATTGTTCTTGCTTCTTTACTTGGTTCACCAAATTTTACAGTTCTTGTCATGTCACTACAATAATGATTATAGACTACACCTAAATCAAATAGTACATATTCATTCTTAACTAATGTTCGATCTCCAGGTGTACCATGTGGAGATGCAGCATGGTCACCAAATAGTACCATTGTATCGAAACTCATTTCACTGACGCCATATTTTTTAATTTCATTTTCGATATGATTTACAACTTCTCTTTCAGTTACGCCTTCAGATAAAAATGAAACACCAATATCTATACATTTATCTGCAAGTTCAGCTGCTTTTTTTATATTTTTAACTTCATTTTCATCTTTAATATTTCTTAGCTTTTTAATAGTTAAATCGATATCTTCATACGCTTTAACGTTAAAGTTATTCGTAAGTTCTCTTTGACGTTTAACAGTGAGGTGTTCACTTTCAATTAATAAGGTATTAAATGTATGGGGTGCTAAATCGAAAGGACTCTCAGTATCTAAATAGCCAACAATATTTCCATTAAAAGGTGAATGCTTAACTTCTTCAACTTCCATTTTAGGACAATATAATGTGCATTCACCATTTGAAGTTATAAGTAACGCAAACAATCTTTCATGAGGTTCACTTCTATAACCTGTAAAGTAGAATATATTAAGTGGAGTAGTAATCCATGCTGCATCAGCATTTTTTTCTTTTAATGTTGCAATAATTTCATCTGTTTTAATCATAATACGTATCCTCCTATAGTTTAATCAATTTAATTTTACGTCTAAATAGAAATGAATTCAAAGTGTTTCAAGTTATAAATATAATTATCAGGGTATAATAATAATATTAAAATATAGGAGGTTCTATATATGAAACTTTCATTTCATGGACAGTCAACGATTTTTTTTGAAAGTAATGGTAAAAAAGTAATTGTTGATCCATTTATTTCTGGTAATGATAAAAGTGATTTAGATGAGCAGACATTAGATGTGGATTATATTATTTTAACGCATGGACATGGTGATCATTTTGGTGATGTAGTTGAATTAGCTAATCGTAATCATGCTACAGTGATTGGTTCTGCAGAAGTCCAAGGCTATTTAACAACGTATCATGGAATTGAACACGCACATGGTATGAATATTGGAGGTAAATACAAATTTGATTTCGGTACAGTAAAATTTGTTCAAGCCTTCCACAGTTCAAGTTATACTAATGAAGATGGAATACCTATTTATTTGGGTATGCCAATGGGTGTTATCATTGAAGCAGAAGGTAAAACGATTTACCATGCAGGAGATACTGGTTTATTTAGCGATATGAAATTAATTGCTGAACGTCATCCGGTAGATGTATGTTTTATTCCTATTGGTGATAATTTTACTATGGGTATTGAAGATGCAAGTTATGCAATAAATGAATTCATTAAACCTAAAATTTCAGTGCCTATTCATTACAATACATTCCCATTAATTGAACAAGATCCAGAGAAATTTAAAGAAGCAGTATCTCAAGGAGAAGTACAAATTTTACAACCTGGTGATGAAGTGACATTTTAATGATATATAGAAAAGACGGCAAATATAGCATTTACCGTCTTTTTTTTATAAGATTAAAATTATTTAACTATTAAAACAGGGATAGTAGCACGTTTAGTAACTTTATGACTAACACTACCTAAAACAAATTTCTTTTGTTGTTCAGCTTTACGGTTACTTAATACGACAATGTCATATTTACCACTATTTGCATGTTTCACTAATTCATCTTTTGGATTTCCACGAACGATAATTTGATTATAATTAATACCATAATCATCTAAAGTATGACGTGTGTGTTCAAGACCTTGATCACGACGATGTGTCAATTGTTCGATGTGAGTACCTCCTTTAATAGAGGCTTGGATGTCTTGTTCACCAATCGCATTCATGATTGTAACAACGGTATCTGGGCCAGCTAATTTTGAAATTTCTTTCAATGCTTTGTCATTTTTTAATTGAGTATCTACACCTAGTAATATGTTTTTATACATAGGTCATCCCTCCTTATATTTAATTATATAATTAGTGATTTAATATTTCCATCAAATTTATATTTTTATTATTTAAATTAACTTCATTTATATACATTAAAAACAAAATGATACCGATATATCAGTTTTTGATACTTTTGTTACATTCAAATCGATTTTTATAAATAAAAAAGTTATAATATATTAGACATTGTCTAAAAATGAAGAGGGTTGAAAATGACTAAACATGAACAAATTGTATCCTATATAGAATCGTTAAATATAGGACAAAAAATTTCAGTTAGAAAAATAGCCAAAGTAATGAATGTTTCTGAAGGGACTGCTTATAGAGCAATTAAAGATGCTAGTCAACTTGGCTTTGTAACTACCATCGATAGAGTAGGTACGGTTCGGATAGATAAAAAGAGTCGTGAACAAATTGAACATCTTACTTTTCAAGAAATTGTGAATATTATTGAAGGTGACATCATAAGTGGCAAAAGTGGTTTAAATAAAACTGTTAGTAAATTTGCAATAGGAGCTATGGAACTAAAAGATGTAGTAAAGTATATTGGAAATCAAGCGTTATTAATTGTAGGTAACCGTCCTGAAGTTCAGATGGAAGCATTAAAAAGAGGAAGCGGTATACTTATTACCGGTGGATTTAGTACAGCTCAAAATATTATTGATTATGCAAATAAACAAGAACTACCTATTATTTCTTCAAATTATGATACATTTTTAGTAGCTAATATCATTAATAGAGCCATGTATAATCAAATGATAAGAAAAGAAATACTTATTGTTGAAGATATCGTAAAACCTATCAATGATATGACGGTAGTGTTCGATGAAATGGGTTTAGACGACTATATTTCTCGTGCAAAAGTCACAGGGCATTCTCGTTTTCCAGTAGTAAATAAAGATTGGAAACTTGTGGGAATTGTAACGAGTAAAGAAGTTATTCATATGAACGAAAATGATAGGATTAATAAAGTCATGACAAGACGACCTATCAATGTTGAATTAACAACTACAGTAGCGAGTTGTGCTCATATAATGATTTGGGAAGGAATTGAAATTTTACCTGTCACAACAAGAAATAAAAAAGCAATAGGTGTTATTACACGAAATGATGTGTTAAAAGCAATGCAATTAATTGGAAGACAACCTCAAATTGGAGAAACCATTATCGATCAAATTGCTAAACACATCTCAATAAATCATAATGAGACGTCTGTTAAAATTTCACCAGTTTTAACCAACCAATATGGTACGTTGAGTAAAGCAATATGTGTCGCAATTATTGAAGAAACAGTTAAACATGAATTGCGTAAGTATAAAAAAGTAGATGTTATGATTGAAAGCTTGAATATTATTTATATTAAAAATGTCGCAATTGAAAGTACGCTTGATGTAAAGTATAACATGTTAGATGTAGGAAGAAATTTTGCTAAATTAGAGGTCACTATGACTTGCAAAAATGAGAAAGTTGCAAATGCAATGATCATATGTCAAATGTTTGAAGATATTTAAAATAGTTTTTGAAATTAAAGGAGAAAAGAAATGGTAGAAATTTTTAATAAAATAATGAATGAAATTGATAAATATGAAACTGTTATTATTCATAGACACGTTCGACCTGATCCAGATGCATATGGTTCACAGTTAGGCTTAAAATATTATTTGCAACGTAAATTTCCAGAAAAGTCTATTTATGCAGTTGGACAACCAGAATCTTCTTTAGCATTTATAGGAGACTTAGACAGAGTTAGAGATGATATGTATCAAAACGCTCTAGTGATTGTTTGTGACACAGCAAATGCACCTCGTATTGATGATCAGAGATTTAATCAAGGTAAAGATTTAATTAAAATTGATCACCATCCTGCTACTGATCAATATGGCAGAATAAATTGTGTCGATACCAATGCAAGTTCAACCAGTGAAATTATTTTTGATTTTATTACACATTTTAATGATATTAATATTATCGATGAATCTGTCGCACGTGTTCTATATTTAGGAATTGTCGGAGACACAGGTCGTTTTTTATTTAGTAATACCACACCACATACTATGAATGTTGCTAGTCGTTTGCTAGAATTTCCATTTAATCATAATGATGTATTAAATCAATTGGGTGAGAAAGATCCAAAACTTATGCCATTTCAAGGATATATTTTGCAAAATTTCCAATTAAGTGAAAATCATCAATATTGTCAAATAAAGATTACTAAAGATGTCCTAAACAGATTTCAAATTGCACCTAACGAAGCATCTCAGTTTGTTAACACTGTAGCGGATATCAAAGGTCTAAAAATATGGATGTTTGGTGTTGATGAAGGTGATCAAATTAGATGTCGATTACGTTCTAAAGGAATTACTATCAATGATATAGCTAATCAATTTGGCGGTGGAGGACATCCAAATGCATCTGGAGTCTCTGTTGAAAATTGGGAACAATTTGAGATTTTAGGTGAAGCCTTGCGCCAAAAACTATAAATTACGAAAGGAAGTCATACATGTTTGTACATTTGAATATTCATTCAACATATGATTTATTATATTCAAGTTTAAAAATTAACGCTGTCGTATCAAAGGCAAAAGCAAATGGATATCAAGCACTTGCAATTACGGATACGAACGTATTATATGGCTTCCCTAAGTTTTATGACGCATGTATTAATGAGGGAATTAAGCCAATATTTGGAATGACTGTAATGGTTTCTGATGAAATTAGCACAATTGAAACCGTATTATTCGCAAAGAATAATGAAGGTCTCCATGCTCTGTATCAACTTTCTTCTGCAATTAATATGAAACAAAAGACTACGATACCCCTAAAATGGCTACAAAAATATAGTTACCATCTTGCTATTGTTTTTAAAGATGCTAATGCGTCTCATCAATCGTTAATTCAAACACTAAAGAATAATGAGTCAGTATTTATAAATCATACAAGTCAATTAGATTTTTCAGACGATAAAATTGTCTTTCTTAATAATGCAAGATATTTAAATCCTGAAGATGCAGATACAATACTTGCATTAAAAGCAATAAAAAACAATACAAAATTGGATTTAGTAAATGATATCAAGGATGCTCATGAATATTTTCCAACTAGTGAAAATATTAAAGAACTTCAATTGTCTGAAAAAATAATAGCTAATACAAAGGCTTTAGCTGATGAGTGTAACGCAGAAATTCAATACCATCAAAATCTATTGCCTAACTTTAAAACGCCCAATCAACAAAGTGCTAAATCCTATCTTTTAGAAAAGTTAAAATATAAGCTTAAAGAATTTAAATTAGATAAAGATCAGCGATATATTGACCGATTACATCATGAATATTCAATAATAACGAATATGGGATTCGAAGATTATTTTTTGATAGTGAGCGACTTAATACATTTTGCTAAAACGCATGATGTGATGGTTGGACCTGGACGTGGTTCATCTGCAGGATCTTTAGTTAGTTACTTATTAGGTATCACGACTATTGATCCAATTAAATTTGATTTATTATTCGAGCGCTTTTTAAATCCAGAACGTGTCACTATGCCAGACATTGATATTGATTTTGAGGATACGAGAAGAGAAAAAGTGATTCGGTACGTACAAGAAAAGTATGGTCAATTTCACGTATCGGGCATCGTCACTTTTGGTCACTTATTAGCGAGGGCTGTAGCGAGAGATGTAGGTCGTATTATTGGTTTTGACGAAAAAACGTTAAATGAAATATCGAATTTAATCCCACATCAATTAGGTATTACACTAGAAGAAGCCTATCAAAATGAAAAATTTAAAGCATTTGTTCATAAAAGTTATCGTCATGAAAAATGGTTTGAAATTAGTAAAAAACTAGAGGGCTTACCACGTCATACATCTACCCATGCTGCAGGAATAATTATTAATGATAAACCATTGTATCATTTTGCTCCTTTAACAATGGGGGATACAGGTATATTGACTCAATGGACAATGACTGAAGCAGAACGATTAGGTTTATTAAAAATTGATTTTCTTGGGCTTAGAAATTTATCAATTATTCATCAAATTATCACTCAAGTAAAAAAAGATTTAAATATTGATATCGATATAGAACGGATCCCTTTTAATGATCAAAAAGTATTTAAATTATTGTCTCTAGGAAACACTACAGGTATATTTCAATTAGAATCAGAAGGTGTTAGAAAAGTATTGATGGAATTACAGCCTGAACACTTTGAAGATATCGTTGCTGTAACATCATTGTATAGACCTGGTCCAATGCAAGAAATACCTACATACATATCAAGAAGACATCGTCAAAGTGACATTAAATACTTACATCCTGATTTGGAGCCTATTTTAAAGAAGACATATGGCGTCATTATTTATCAAGAACAAATCATGCAAATTGCTAGTCAATTCGCTAATTTTAGTTATGGTCAAGCAGATATATTAAGACGTGCAATGAGTAAAAAAAATAGAGCTATCCTAGAAAGTGAACGTCAACACTTTATTGAAGGGGCTGTAAGTAATAATTATGATGCATCAATTAGTGAACGTATTTTCGAACTAATATTAAAATTTGCAGATTATGGTTTTCCTAGAGCTCATGCGGTGAGTTATTCTAAAATTGCATATATCATGGCTTATTTAAAAGTGCATTATCCTAATTATTTCTACGCGAATATTCTTAGTAATGTTATAGGTAATGAAACAAAAACGGCAATAATAATAGAAGAAGCTAAAACTCAAAGTTTAAATATTTTACCTCCAGATATTAATAAAAGTCATTGGTTTTACAAAGCGACAGAAAAAAATATTTATTTATCGTTGGGTGCAATAAAAGGTGTTGGATATCAAAGTGTCAAATCTATAGTAGACGAACGAATTGAAAATGGATTGTATAAAGACTTTTTCGATTTCACCAGAAGAATTCCTAAAAGAATTAAAACTAGAAAATTATTAGAAGCATTAATATGTGTGGGCGCATTTGATTCATTTGGTAAAACTAGATCAACGCTATTATCTACAATTGACGAAGTTATTGATCAAGTTTCGAATGTTGAACAAGATGAATTTTTATTTAATATGTTAACACCAAAGCAATCCTATGAAGATAAAGAAGAATTCAGTGATCAAATCATTAGTGCTTATGAAAAAGAATACTTAGGATTTTATATTTCTAACCATCCAGTTGAAAAATTATTTTATATCAAACAATATTTAGGTATTTTTACGATTAAGAATAGTTTAGATTATCAACCTATACTTGTTCAGGTTAATCAATTTAAGCAAATAAGAACAAAAACTGGACAACATATGGCTTTCTTAGTTCTAGATGATGGTAGAACCACTATTGATGGTGTTTTGTTTCCAGATAAGTACAAACAATATGAGACAATGATTCAACAACAAAATGATATTCTAGTCGTTCATGGCAAATTTGAAGAACGAAATCAAAAGAGACAAATTATCATTCAAAATATGGATACAATTAACGACTTTGAAAATAACAAATTATCTCAAGCCAAACAAATAGTGATTAGAAACGTTAATCAATTAGAAGATATTAAATCATTTTTAATAGATCAAACTACACATAACGATTTAGAAGTAGTTTTATTTAATGAAATGCAACAACAAACTCAATCTTTAGGATTTTTAAAAAAAGAAATGAAACAAGTCGAAAGGTTTATAAAGTTGTTCAAGCCAAGGGACATCAGAATTATATAACTTTTATATGCAAAAAAATTATGATATAGTTAGTTGATGGTTATAAAGAAGAATTAATAATTTTATTGATTTTTTTATCTCTTGATTTAATAATATGTAGCATATAAAAATGATGTTTAAAATTGAACTTAATTGTTACAAAAATCCCTCTTTTCAAAAGTAATTTAATTATAAATCAATTAGAAGTTGATTGAATGTCTTTAAGAGACGATGCATTACAAATGCATAAAGAGAATCAAGGTAAATTAGAAATCAAACCTGATGATGCGAAAGAAGTAGTGCTAAAGTAGTAGGAACGAGACGACCTTATTTTTCAAATCAAGTTAATAAGGTATTAGCTTTTCTAGGTATTTTTAAAGATATCTTAGATATTGAAACTACTCCTTTCGATTAAAGAGTGGCACCAGCAGTGACACGAGATTTAACACGATCTGTTATAGAATTAGGTGTTGCATGTATTGAAGTAGATTTTCAATAAGTATATGATAAAACAATAAAGTTAATAGATTTAAAATAAAGTAAGCGAATTTAAAAGTAACTATTTAAAATAACGAAATTATTGTGTGAGTTATGCGGAGGTTTACGCATGTTTAAAGATTTTTTTAATAGAAGTAGTAAAAAAAAGAAATATTTAACGGTACCGGATTCTAAACAAAATGACGTACCAGCAGGTATTATGACTAAATGTCCTAATTGTAAAAAAATAATGTATACAAAAGAACTAACTGAAAATTTAAATGTATGCTTTAATTGTGATCATCATATTGCACTTCCTGCGTACAAAAGAATAGAAGCTATTTCAGATGAAAATTCGTTCAAAGAATTCGATAAAGAAATGATTTCTTCTAATCCTTTGGATTTTCCCGGCTATCAAGAAAAAATCGAAAAAGATCAAAAGAAAACGGGTTTAAATGAAGCCATCGTAACTGGTACAGCAGAATTAGATGGCGTAAAATATGGTATTGCAGTCATGGACTCACGATTTAGAATGGGAAGTATGGGTTCAGTCGTAGGGGAAAAAATCTGTAGAATCGTTGATTATTGTACTGAACATCGGTTACCATTTGTATTATTTTCTGCAAGTGGTGGTGCCAGAATGCAAGAAGGTATTATTTCATTAATGCAAATGGGAAAAACAAGTGTATCATTAAAACGACATTCTGATGCTGGATTATTATATGTTTCATATTTAACACATCCTACTACTGGTGGTGTATCAGCTAGTTTTGCTTCTGTGGGTGATATTAACCTAAGCGAACCTAAAGCTTTAATCGGTTTTGCTGGACGTAGAGTGATAGAACAAACAATTAACGAAAAATTGCCGGAAGATTTTCAAACTGCTGAGTTTTTATTAGAACATGGTCAATTAGATAAAGTTGTGCATAGAAAAGACATGAAAGCAACACTTTCTGAAATTTTAAAACTACATCAAGAGGTGAAGACGAATGCTTGATTTCGAGAAATCTTTATATGAGATTAAAGAAAAGATTAATTCATTGAAGGAATCTCAAGAAAAAAATGACGTCGACTTACAAGATGAAATTGACTTGTTAGAAGCCTCTTTGGAAAGAGAAAGAAAAAAAATATATACCAATTTAAAACCTTGGGATCGAGTACAAATTGCAAGACTTCAAGAAAGACCTACAACACTTGATTATATTCCATATATCTTCGACTCATTCATTGAATTACATGGAGATCGTAATTTTAGAGATGACCCTGCGATGATTGGTGGAATAGGATATCTCAACAATCAACCGGTAACTATCATAGGTCAGCAACGAGGGAAAGATACTAAAGATAATATTTATCGTAATTTTGGAATGGCTCATCCTGAAGGTTACCGTAAAGCTTTACGCTTAATGAAACAAGCTGAAAAATTTAAGCGTCCTATTTTTACGTTTATTGATACGAAAGGTGCATATCCGGGGAAAGCCGCTGAAGAACGAGGACAAAGTGAATCAATTGCGAAAAATTTAATTGAGATGGCTTCGCTTAAAGTACCTGTGATTGGTGTTGTCATCGGTGAAGGTGGAAGTGGTGGTGCGCTTGGTATTGGTATAACTAATAAATTATTAATGCTTGAAAATAGTACTTATTCTGTTATTTCTCCAGAAGGGGCGGCAGCATTACTTTGGAAAGATAGCTCTTTAGCAAAAATGGCTGCTGAAACGATGAAAATTACTGCAAAAGATTTACTGGAATTAAACGTGATAGATGAAGTTATTACTGAACCACAAGGTGGCGCTCATAAAGACATCGTTTTTCAAGCAAAACAAATTAAACAATCTTTTATTCATCAGCTTAATGAATTAAATAAATTAGATGGACAAGCTTTAGCGAATCATCGATTTAATAAGTTTAGAAATATTGGTACTTTTATTAATTAACACAGAATGACTAGAAATTTTAATTAAATTTCTAGTCATTTTTTTATATAAATTAAATTAAAAATTTAAAACGTTTACATATATATAATCTATCAATATTAATGGAATAGATAATAAAATTATGGTAATTTATACATGAAGATTATTATAGTTAGGAAAGGGTATGTCGCTATGAAGAGAATTGCGGTATTAACAAGTGGTGGAGATTCACCAGGCATGAATGCTGCTGTTAGAGCAGTCGTACGAAAAGCAATTTATAATAATATCGAAGTTTTTGGTGTTTATCAGGGTTATCAAGGTTTACTTGATGATAATATCCACAAACTTGAATTAGGAAGTGTTGGAGATACGATTCAACGAGGAGGAACTTTTCTATATTCTGCTAGATGTCCTCAGTTTAAAGATGAGAGTGTAAGACAAAAAGGGATTGAGAACTTACACAAGCATGGTATTGAAGGACTTGTAGTAGTCGGTGGAGATGGCAGTTATAGAGGTGCTCAACGTATTAGCGAGGAAACAACCGATATAAAAACAATTGGTATCCCTGGAACAATTGATAATGATATTAATGGTACTGATTTCACGATTGGTTTCGATACAGCATTAAATACGATTATTGACTGTGTCGATAAAATCAGAGATACTGCTTCAAGTCATGCGAGAACTTTTGTTGTAGAAGTAATGGGACGTGATTGTGGTGATTTAGCACTGTGGGCTGGATTGTCAGTAGGTGCTGAAACAATCTTAGTTCCAGAAGTGCACACAGATATTAAAGATGTTGCTGAAAAAATTGAAAGTGGTATTAAACGTGGAAAAAAACATTCTATCGTTATGGTAGCAGAAGGTTGTATGAGTGGCCATGAATGTGCAGAACAATTAACTAAATATATCAATGTTGATGCACGTGTATCTGTTCTTGGTCACATCCAACGTGGTGGTAGTCCATCTGGTGTAGATCGAGTGCTTGCTTCAAGATTAGGCGGTTATGCTGTTGAATTGTTAATGCAAGGTCAAACAGGATTCGGTGTAGGTATACAAAATAACCAACTTACAGCAACACCATTTGATGAAATTTTCAATAATGAAAGCCATAAATTCAACACTCGTATTTATGACTTAGCAAAAGAATTATCTATTTAATTTAGGAGGCTTTTATAATGAGAAAGACTAAAATTGTATGTACTATAGGACCTGCTTCAGAGTCTGAGGAAATGTTAGAAAAATTAATGAATGCTGGAATGAACGTTGCGCGTTTAAATTTCTCTCATGGTAGTCATGAAGAACATAAAGCACGTATTGATTCAATTCGTAAAGTATCTAAAAAATTAGGTAAAACTATTGGTATTTTATTAGATACTAAAGGACCTGAAATTCGTACACATGATATGAAAGACGGCTTAATTGTACTTGAAAAAGGTAAAGAAGTTATTGTGAGTATGTCTCAAGTTGAAGGTACACCTGAGAAATTCTCAGTCACATATGAAGATTTAATTAATGATGTTCAAATTGGATCATACATTTTATTAGATGATGGTTTAGTAGAATTACAAGTTAAAGATATTGATAAAGATAAAGGCGAAGTTAAATGTGATATCTTAAACACTGGTGAATTAAAAAATAAAAAAGGTGTAAACTTACCTGGTGTTAAAGTAAACTTACCTGGTATCACTGATAAAGATGCTGCAGATATTAAATTTGGTATTAAAGAAGATATTGATTACATTGCAGCAAGCTTTGTACGTCGTCCTAGTGATGTATTAGATATTCGCGAAATTTTAGAACAAGAAAATAATGATAATATTACTATCTTCCCTAAAATTGAAAACCAAGAAGGTATTGATAATATCGAAGAAATTTTAGAAGTATCTGATGGTTTAATGGTTGCTCGTGGTGACATGGGTGTTGAAATTCCACCTGAATCTGTGCCAATCGTTCAAAAAGATTTAATTAGAAAATGTAATAAATTAGGAAAACCTGTTATTACTGCAACTCAAATGCTTGATTCAATGCAACGTAATCCACGTGCAACAAGAGCTGAAGCAAGTGACGTTGCTAATGCAATCTATGATGGTACAGATGCAGTTATGTTATCTGGTGAAACAGCTGCAGGACAATATCCTGAAGAAGCAGTTAAAACAATGAGAAATATTGCAATTTCAGCTGAAGCTGCTCAAGATTACAAAAAATTATTATCTGATCGTACTAAATTAGTAGAAACATCATTAGTAAATGCGATTGGTGTGTCTGTAGCACATACTGCTCTAAATTTAAATGTTAAAGCAATTGTAGCTGCAACTGAAAGTGGTTCAACAGCGATTACAATTTCTAAATATCGTCCACATTCAGATATTATTGCAGTAACACCTAGTGAACATACTGCAAGACAATTAGCACTAGTATGGGGTGCATATCCAGTTGTTAAAAAAGGACGTAAAACAACAGATGATTTATTAAATAATGCAGTAGCAACAGCTGTTGCTACTGAAAAAGTTGGTAATGGTGATTTAATTATCATTACTGCTGGCGTTCCAACTGGTGAAAAAGGTACGACTAATATGATGAAATTACATTTAGTAGGTGATGAAATTGCTAAAGGTCAAGGTGTTGGTCGTGGATCAACAACTGGTAAAACAGTGATTTCTAAAACTGCTAGTGATTTAGAAGGAAAAGACTTAAGTGAATCAATTATTGTGACTAATTCAGTAGACGAAAGCTATGTTCCATTTGTTGAAAAAGCTGCAGGTTTAATTACTGAAGAAAACGGTATAACATCACCAAGTGCAATCGTTGGGCTTGAACAAGGTATCCCAACTATTATTGGTGTCGAAAATGCAACAAAAGAATTGAAAAATGACTTATTAGTTACTGTTGATGCAAATCAAGGTAGAATTTTTGAAGGATATGCACATGTCCTTTAATTAAACAACTGTATAAGTATGTTTAATTAAAAAGCTAGAAGAGCGAGAATAACCACGTTAGTGGATAAAATTCTCGCTCTTTTTTATGTTATTTAAACATATTAGAAAAAAGTGGGAAAGAGCCGTATTCGTCGTCCCAACTTGCATTGAACGTAGATTTTCATTAAGAAAATCTCTATGTTGGGAATAGTAGTGTTGAAAAAGCTTGTTACAAGAGTATTTCAATTCAGACATCGACTGCATTAACATAAAAATGACTGGGACATTATTAATTGTTCCAGTCATTTTTCATATTGATATTTTAATGTTATTTTGCTACTTTTTTATATCTTAAATACATAATACCTAAAATAATAAACCAAATAGGTGTTAAGAAAATAGCGTTTCTTGTTGTTGCATTTACAAATAGTAAACAAAACACAAATAAGAAGAATGCTAAAATAATATAGGCCATATATTTTCCACCAGGAAGTTTGAATTTTGCTTTTTTATGTAATTCAGGATTTTTTCTATGATAATTAATATAAGCCCAAATAATTAAAGCCCACACGATAATAAATAATACTGTTGAAATTGTTGTAACATATGTAAATACTAGCGTTGCATTTGGAAAAATATAGTTTAATAATGCTGTCACCAATAATAACGCAGATGATACAATAATTGCGATATGTGGTACACCTTGCTTGTTAGTACTTTTAAATATAGAAGGCGCTTGTTTTTGTTCAGATAATCCAAATAACATACGACTATTTGAGAAGATACCACTATTACAAGATGAAGCAGCAGCAGTTAAAACGACAAAGTTAATTAATCCAGCTGCAAATGGAATACCAATTAATGAGAACAATCTAACAAATGGGCTCTCATTTGGATCCACTTTGTCCCAAGGAATAATAGACATAATGACTGCTAAAGCACCTACATAGAAAATTAAAATTCTAATCGGTACTGCATCTATAGCTTTAGGTATTGTTTTTTCTGGATCTTTAGTTTCACCAGCAGTTACCCCAATCATTTCAATACCAACAAATGAGAATAAAGCCATTTGGAATGACATAAAGAAACCAGAAGTTCCATTGGTAAAAATACCATGTTTATAAAGATTAGTTAAACTTGCATGTCCAAATTGAGTTTTATAAGCAAATAAAATCATTATTGCACCAATGACGATTAAAGCTATAATAGTTATAATTTTAATAATAGCAAACCAGAATTCTAATTCTCCAAATAATTTTGCACTTAATAAGTTAAAAACCATTAATATTAATACGCAAAATAAAGCAGTAATCCAGTTTGGTATAGTTGGAAACCAGAAACTAACATATTTGGCAACTGCAGTTACTTCTGCCATTCCCGTTATAATCCAGCATAACCAATATGTCCATCCAGTAACGAATCCTGCAAATGGTCCAATATACTCGTTTGTTACATCAGCAAATGATTTAAAACGAGTATTTTGAATAATGATTTCTCCAAGGCCTCTCATAAACATAAATAGCATGAATCCAATAATGATATAGGTTAATAGAATAGAAGGTCCAGTCATAGCTATAGTTTGACCTGCACCTAAGAATAATCCAGTTCCGATAGCGCCACCAAGAGCAATCAATTGTACATGACGATTACTTAATCCTCTTTGTAATTTTTCTTCTGCCATAAGACAACTCCCTTACATTTAATTAATATTAATTATGCACTTATATATTAAATTCGACAATTATTTTTCTAAATTTTTTCTAAAAATTTTATTAACATTGAGTTAATAAAAGATAATCATTATTGATAAATAATTAAAATATTCATTATTTTCACATAAGTCAACCTTGTCTTAATTCTTATAAATAGCTTTATAACAATTTTTATAATCATTATAATTAAAATTAATATATAAATAATTTACCAATGAAAATTTAAACCACATATATCATGATTCACAAAACTTATAATTTTAGATATACTATTTATGAAAGCCATTACATTATGTAAAAGAAAAGGGGAATTACTTATGGCAGAATTACAAAAAGGTTTAGAAGGGGTTATCGCAGCAGAAACTAAAATCAGTTCAATTATTGATAGTCAATTAACTTATTCAGGATATGATATTGATGATTTAGCTGAAAATGCTCAATTTGAAGAAATCATGTTCTTATTATGGAATTATAGATTACCAACACAAGAAGAACTTGAAGAATTAAAAGAGAAACTAAAACAATATATGACATTAAGTCCAAGGGTATATAAGCATTTTGAAGAATATGCTACAGATGATGTACATCCAATGACTGCATTACGTACCTCTGTTTCTTATATTGCACATTTTGATCCAGATGCTGAAGAGGAAACAGATGAAAGTCGAAAAGATCGAGCTATTCGTATCCAAGCAAAGATTGCATCATTAGTTACAGCGTTTTCACGCGTACGAGAAGGAAAGGAACCTGTTAAGCCTAACTCTGATTTAAGCTATGCAGCAAACTTCTTGTATATGTTAAAAGGGGAATTGCCATCTGATACTGAAGTTGAAGCTTTTAATAAAGCTTTAATATTACATGCCGATCATGAACTCAATGCTTCAGCATTTACAGCAAGATGTGCAGTATCATCTCTATCTGATATGTATTCAGGTATTGTAGCAGCAATTGGTTCATTAAAAGGGCCTTTACATGGTGGAGCAAATGAACAAGTAATGAAAATGTTATCAGAAGTTAAATCACTTGATGAAGTAGATAATTATTTAGATAAGAAACTTGCTAACAAAGAAAAAATCATGGGATTCGGTCATCGAGTATATAAAGAGGGAGATCCACGTGCTAAGTACTTAAAAGAAATGAGTCGAAAAATAACTTCTGAAACCGGACATAACGAATTATATGAAATTTCTCTTGCAATTGAAAAGCGTATGCACGATGAAAAAGGCTTAATTCCAAATGTAGACTTCTTTAGTGCAACTGTTTATCATAGTATGGAAATTCCACACGATATTTTTACACCTATCTTTGCTGTGAGTCGTACTGCAGGATGGACCGCGCATATTTTAGAACAATATCGTGATAATCGAATTATTCGTCCGCGTGCAAAATATGTTGGAGAAACAAATCGTAAATATGTACCAGTTGAAGAAAGATAAAATATTTTAAAATTTAATTTATGGAGGCTTTTATAATGGCAGCTGAAAAAATTACTAGAGCAAATGATGAATTATTAAATGTACCTAATGAACCAATTATTCCATTTATTATTGGGGATGGTATCGGTCCTGATATTTGGAAAGCAGCTAGTCGTGTTGTTGATGCGGCGGTTGAAAAAGCATATAACGGTGAAAAGCGTATTGAGTGGAAAGAGGTATTAGCTGGTCAAAAAGCGTACGATGAAACTGGTGAATGGTTACCACAAGAAACTTTAGATACTATCAAAGAATACTTAATCGCAATTAAAGGACCATTAACTACACCAATTGGCGGAGGCATTCGTTCTTTAAATGTAGCATTAAGACAAGAACTAGATTTATTTACTTGTCTTCGTCCAGTACGTTGGTTTAAAGGTGTACCTTCACCAGTTAAACGTCCTCAAGATGTTGATATGGTTATCTTCCGTGAAAATACTGAGGATATTTATGCAGGAATTGAATTTAAAGAAGGGACAGAAGAAGTTAAAAAAGTTATTGACTTCTTACAAAATGAAATGGGTGCTACAAATATTCGTTTTCCCGAAACTTCTGGTATTGGTATTAAACCAGTTTCTAAAGAAGGGACTGAACGTTTAGTAAGATCTGCTATTCAATATGCAATTGATAATAATCGTAAATCAGTAACATTAGTTCACAAAGGTAATATTATGAAGTTTACAGAAGGATCATTTAAACAATGGGGTTATGATTTAGCTCATAATGAATTTTCTGATAAAGTATTTACTTGGCAACAATATGATGAAATTGCTGAAAAAGATGGTAAAGATGCTGCAAATGACGCACAACAAAAAGCTGAAAAAGATGGTAAAATTATTATTAAAGATTCAATAGCAGATATTTTCTTACAACAAATTTTAACACGTCCAGCAGAACATGATGTAGTAGCTACAATGAACTTAAATGGCGACTATATCTCAGATGCACTTGCTGCACAAGTAGGAGGAATCGGTATTGCTCCTGGTGCTAATATTAACTATGAGACAGGGCATGCTATTTTTGAAGCAACACATGGTACAGCACCAAAGTATGCTAACTTAAATAAAGTGAATCCATCATCTGAATTATTAAGTTCTGTATTAATGTTAGAACATTTAGGATGGCAAGAAGCGGCTGATAAAATTACTGATGCTATTGAAGCTACAATTGCTTCTAAAATTGTAACATATGATTTTGCTCGTTTAATGGACGGGGCTACTGAAGTATCAACTTCAGAATTTGCCGATGAACTTATTAAAAACTTAAAATAAACATAATATTTATTTTGATAAAACAGTCTAAGATGGATTTTGATGTCTTAGACTGTTTTTTTGTTCATTATTAATAAATATCATAGAAAGATTAACAAAAATATCCTTAACAAATAGAAAATAATAAGTAAATGTTAAGTTTATGTAAATTCAATATGTTGTATGTTATTTTTATTTAAATTTCAGTTATAATAAAATTGAAATTGTTAATTCTATTTAGGGAGGCAAATCATGTCACAAAAAGTATTAGTGGTTGATGACGAGCAATCAATAGTAACGTTACTAAAATATAACTTAGAAACAGCAGGTTATATTGTAGAAGTAGCGTATGATGGTGAAGAAGCACTCAAAAAAGTTAAAGAGGTTAAACCTGAACTGATTGTATTAGATGTCATGTTACCTAAAAAAGATGGAATAGAAGTATGTAAAACGATTCGATCTGATAAAAATCTTGTACCTATTTTAATGTTAACAGCTAAAGATGATGAGTTTGATCGTGTGTTAGGCTTAGAATTAGGTGCTGATGATTACATGACTAAACCATTCTCTCCAAGAGAAGTTGTAGCGAGAGTAAAAGCTATTTTAAGACGCTCTCAAATTGCTAATGAGGTCGTAAAAGATGACGTGGATGATGAAGATATTGTAATTGATAATATTAGAATTCGTCCTGAATTCTTTGAAGTCTATAGAGATGATACCTTGCTTGAACTTACGCCTAAAGAATTTGAGTTACTACTTTATCTTATTGAACGTCAAGGACGCGTAATTACTAGAGAACATATGTTAAATTCAGTGTGGAATTACGAGTTTGCAGGAGATTCAAGAATTGTAGATGTTCATATTAGTCATTTAAGAGATAAATTAGAAGAAAATCCTAAACAACCTAAGTTGATAAAAACAGTGCGTGGATTGGGTTATAAATTAGAAAGACCTAAAGCTTAATGATTAAATTTCATCATAGATTATTACTTCTACTATGTACAATAACAATTATTAGTTTTATAGGTTTAGGTGCAATTCTTCATCATACGATTTATCAAATATTATCAGATACTCAAACTAGAGAATTAAATCATCTATCAGAAAATATCGTAAATTTAAATAATCGAAATAAACAAGCAGACATTCAGCGTATAGCACAAAATCAAAACTTGGTTGTTGAAATTTCTGAAAATGGACATGTGTTATATCAAACTGGTAATCAACATCAAATTAATCATACTATTGATAATGCAGCTAATCCTTCGAATATTATATATCATAAAAATAAGGATAAAGTGGATTACACATTTAAAAATACTGTAAGTAATAAAACAATATACATAAGTGGTATTAATACTGAAATTTTAAATTTACAAAAAAATATGTGGAAGTACTTATCATTAATTGGAATCATTGTGTTAATTGCTATTTATTTAGCTGTAAGAAGCATTAATCGCACCTATATAAGACCAATCAACGAAGTTACTTATGCGACATCTTTAATTGCAGATGGATATTATCATGTTAGAGTACCTGAAAGTAATGTGAAAGAAACAAAAGCATTATTTGTCACTACCAATGATTTAGCAAGACGATTGCAAAAATTAAATAATAAACAAAAAATGCAATCTAATCGTCTTAAAACAACATTAGAAAATATTCCTAGCTCGGTATTAATGATAGATAAGCAAGGTGAAATTGTTATTGCAAACCATGCTTATTACGAGGTATTCAAACCAGATAGTAAAGTCGAAAATAAAGATTATACTGTACATTTAGATAAAGAAATTCAACATCTTGTTATTGAAAGCTTTAAAACTGAAAAACCGTTGCATGAACAAATTGAGTTATACATTAATGATGTTCATCAAAAATATTTTGATGTTTCTTGTATTCCCATTTTAAGTAAAGCAAAAAAGAAACTTCAAGGTATGGTTGTAGTATTACATGATATCACTAATCTGAAAAAATTAGAAAATTTGAGACGTGAGTTTGTTGCAAATGTTTCACATGAACTTAAAACTCCAATTACTTCAATTAAAGGATTTGCAGAAACCTTAATTGAAGGTGCAAAGAATGATGAACAATCTCTTGAGGTGTTTTTAAATATTATTTTAAAAGAATCAAATCGTATAGAATCACTTGTCATGGATTTATTAGATTTATCTCATATTGAACAACAAACTGAGATTGAGACTACTTATGTTAATCTTTCAGATTTAGCACATAATACAATCCATAATCTACAAACTCAAGCTAAGTATAAAAACATCGCTATTAAATCTGAAATAGAAAATGATGTTATTATTGAAGCGCATGAAGGAAAGTTGTCTCAAGTTATCACAAATTTACTTTCAAATGCCATTAACTATTCGTACGAAAATAATAAAGTTATTGTTAGAGTTTACAGAGAAGATATAAAAGTTAATCTAGAAATCCAAGATTATGGCATTGGGATAGACAAAAAAGATCAAAAGCATATTTTTGAGAGATTTTATAGAGTAGATAAAGCAAGAAGTCGTGACTCTGGTGGAACAGGTTTAGGATTATCGATTACAAAACATATTGTAGAAGCACTTCACGGTACAATTATGGTCGAAAGTGAACTGAATAAAGGATCGCTATTTAGAGTCTCATTTATAGATAAAATCGAATAACTATTTTGTCCTACATTTTTAGGTCATCCACACTTTAAAATACTTTTTTATGTTTTTAGAATTTTAAAGGGACCTAAACTTGTAGGACTTTATTTTTTAAAATTCGTAAAATATCGTTCAGTCGTTATGACCAAAGGTTTATGCTAAAATATAATTAAACTCATTCTGGAGGTTTAAAATTTGAATAAATTAGTATTGATAGATGGCAATAGTTTAAGTTTTAGAGCTTTTTACGCATTGCCACTTTTATCTAATAAAGCAGGTATTCATACAAATGCGATTCTTGGGTTCGCCAAATTACTCGAAAAAATTATCAGAGAAGAACAACCTACACATTTCTTAGTAGCCTTTGACGCAGGTAAGACTACTTTTAGACATTCTAAATATAGTGAATACAAAGGTGGACGTCAAAAAACACCACCCGAATTAAGCGAACAATTTCCATATATTCGACAATTGTTAGATGCTTATCATATTAAACATTATGAATTAGAAAACTACGAAGCAGATGACATTATTGGTACGCTAAGTAAAGAAGCAGATCAAAATGATTTTAAAACTATTATTGTAACTGGAGATAGAGACTTAACACAGTTAGCAACTCAAAATGTGACTATTTATTATACTAAAAAAGGGGTCACAGACGTTGATCACTATACTCCAGAATTTATAGCAGAAAAATATAATGGTTTAAAACCAATACAAATTATTGATATGAAAGGTTTAATGGGAGATAGTTCAGACAATATACCCGGTGTATCTGGAGTAGGAGAAAAAACAGCAATTAAACTTTTAAATCAATTTGATTCTGTAGAAGGTGTCTATGAGAATATTGATAAAGTATCTGGTAAAAAATTAAAAGAAAAGCTCGAACTTAGTCATGAAGATGCATTAATGAGTAAAGAGCTTGCTACAATTAATCGCTATAGTCCAATAGAAGTCACTTTAAATGATACTAAATTAAGTGATATCAAGGATAATCATGAAAAAATTGAACTTTTTAAGAAATTAGAATTTAAACAATTATTAGCAGATATAGATAATAAAGCATCTGAGTTTGAGCAAGAACAAAAACAAGTTTCTTTTGATATGTTACCTACTTTTGAATATGTTGATTTTAATCATCTTGATGAAGCAGTGATTCATTTCGAAATAGATGGTTCTAATTATTTAAAAGATGATATTTTAAAGTTTGGATTTTATGATAAAGAACGTTATATCGTAGTTGATGCAGATAATATTAAAGATTATCCAGAACTTATTAAATGGTTAGAAAATGAAAATTCTAAAAAGGTAGTTTATGATGCAAAGAAAACATTTGTTATAGCACACAGATTAAATATCAACATTCAAAATATCGTTTTTGATGCGATGTTAGCAAGCTACATTATTGATCCATCACGAACGATTGATGATGTCTATTCGGTTGTAACAAATTATCATCAAACGTATGTTAAAGAAGATGTCTCTATTTATGGGAAAGGTAAAAAGCGACAAGTTCCTGATACTGAAATTTTAAATACGCATATTGCATCTATTACTAAATCTATTGATGCTGTTAAACCGTTAATGGAAAAAGAACTAGAATCACATCAACAAATGAATTTATTAAAAGATTTAGAACTTCCGCTAGCACGTATTTTAAGTAAAATGGAAGAAATTGGTATTTATACAGATGTAAATGATTTACAACGCATGCAACAAGAATTACAAGAGAAGTTAGAGTTGTTAGTTCAACGTATTCATGACGCAGCAGGTGAAGAATTTAACATTAATTCACCAAAACAACTCGGTGTGGTTTTATTTGAAACATTAAAACTACCTGTCATTAAAAAAACAAAAACTGGTTATTCTACAGCAGTCGATGTTTTAGAACAGTTACAGAATGAACATCCTATCATTAATGATATTTTAGAATATCGTCAATTAGCTAAATTACAATCTACTTATGTGGAAGGTTTACAAAAAGTCATTAGTAATGATAAGCGTATACACACTCGTTTTAATCAAACATTAGCACAAACTGGACGATTATCTTCAGTTGATCCTAATTTACAAAATATACCTATTCGACTTGAAGAAGGGCGTAAAATACGTAAAGCCTTTAAACCTTCATCTGAAGACAGTGTTATTTTATCTGCAGATTATTCTCAAATTGAATTACGTGTCTTAGCGCATATTACACAAGATGACAGTTTAAAAGAAGCCTTCATTCATGGACAGGACATTCATACTGCTACAGCACGAAAAGTATTTGGTGTTGAAGCGGAGGAAGTCACTGATTTAATGCGTAGACAAGCCAAAGCTGTAAATTTTGGAATCGTTTATGGTATTAGTGATTATGGCTTAAGTCAAAGCTTAAATATAACACGTAAAGAGGCAAAAATATTTATTGATGATTATTTAGCAAGTTTCCCTGGAGTTAAGCAATATATGAGTGACATTGTAAAGGATGCTAAAGCAAATGGCTATGTTGAAACATTATTGCATCGTAGACGTTATATTCCTGACATCACTAGTCGTAATTTTAATTTAAGAGGTTTTGCGGAACGTACAGCAATGAACACTCCAATTCAAGGAAGTGCAGCCGATATTATTAAACTTGCTATGGTGGAATTTGATAAGCAAGTTCAACATACGTCTTACAAAGCTAAATTACTTTTACAAGTACACGATGAATTAATATTTGAAGTGCCTAAGTCTGAAGTTGAAGAATTTAGTTTATTTGTTGAAGATATAATGGAGCATGCATTAGACTTAGATGTTCCATTAAAAGTAGACTCTAATTATGGTCCTACTTGGTATGATGCGAAATAGAAAGAGGAATGAATAATGCCAGAATTACCAGAAGTTGAACATGTTAAAAGGGGAATAGAACCTTTTATTGTAAATGCTACAATTAAAAGTATTTCATTTTCTAAAAAAGTAATTGAAGGTAAAAGTCAGAATAAAGAAACGATTATCAAAGGAATGAATTTAGATGGTTTTCGTTTGAATTGCGAAGGCTATAAGATAATTAAAGTCGAACGAAGAAGTAAATATATTGTTTTTCATATTGAAAAACATAATCGTAAACGTGTGTTACTTAGTCATTTAGGTATGGCTGGTGGATTTTTCATTGTCAATCACCTATCTGAGATAGCAATTCCCAACTATCGTAAACATTGGCACGTGATTTTCCATTTAAATAATGGAAAAAAATTAGTGTTTTCAGATATACGTCGATTTGGTGAGATTAGAAACCTAAATTCATTTGAAGATTATCCTTCATTTTTAGAAATAGCGCCTGAGCCTTTTGACGAAGAAGCGTTACAACATTTTAATCACTATTTATCTCAAAAAAAAGTAGCCAATAAACCTATTAAACAGATGCTACTGGATCATAAAATCATAGCAGGATGTGGAAATATCTACGCTTGTGAAGCATTGTTTAGAGCAGGTATCCACCCTGCTAGAAAAGTAAAAGATACGTCTCATCAAGAAAGACAAATGCTCTTTTATTATGTACAAGAAGTGTTAAAAGAGGGTATTGATAATGGTGGAACAAGTATTTCAGATTATCGTCATGCTGACGGAAAAACTGGAAAAATGCAATTACATTTAAATGTATACAAACAAAAGACATGTAAAGTATGTGGCCATGATATTGAACAAAAAGTTATAGCATCTAGAAACAGTCATTTTTGCCCATATTGTCAGAAATAAATAAAGTGAGCGGTGATACAAATGCCTAAAGTAATTGGATTAACAGGTGGAATAGCTACCGGAAAGTCAACAGTTTCTAAATTATTATCAGAATATGGATTTAAAATTGTCGATGCAGATATAGCTTCAAGAAAAGCAGTAGAGAAAGGATCAACTGCTTTGGAACAAATAAAAGAAACGTTTGGTGACGAAGCAATCACAAGTGACGGAGAAATGAATCGACAATACATTGGAGAATTAGTATTTAATCATCCAGAAAAACGATTAGAACTTAATGAAATTATTCATCCTATTGTAAGAACGATTATGGAACAAGAAAAACAACAGTATTTACAACAAGGGTATGATGTGATTATGGATATTCCGCTTTTGTTTGAGAATGATTTACAAGATACTGTGGATGAAGTCTGGCTGGTCTACACATCTGAAAGTGTACAAATTGAACGTTTAATGAAACGTAACAATTTAGACTTGGATCAAGCAAAAGCGAGAGTTCATAGTCAAATATCAATTGATAAAAAAAGCAGAATGGCTGATCATGTTATAGATAATTTAGGAAGTAAATCTGAATTAGAAACCCTTCTTAAACAACTATTGATTGAAAAAGGATACATTCATGAATAATATGAAAAAAAGAGTTTAGGGCTTTATTTTAAGTCTTAAACTTTTTTTATTTATATAATAAATATATTAGTTATATAAACTTAAGATGTAAAAAATATTACATTATTTTCGGTAAACGCTTTCAATCGGGCTCTATTATGTTATACTAATTTTATAAAGTATAACATATAAAACAAGGGGTGCTTTAAATGTCAACAAATATTGCAATTAATGGAATGGGTAGAATAGGAAGAATGGTTTTAAGAATTGCATTACATAATGAAAATTTTAATGTGGTTGCGATTAATGCAAGCTATCCATCTGAAACAATTGCACATCTAATTAACTATGATACAACACATGGACGTTATGATAAAAAAGTAGAACCAATTGAGGATGGTATACGTGTTGATAACCATAACATTAAGTTAGTGTCAGATAGAAATCCTGAAAATTTACCATGGAAAGATTTAAATATAGATATCGTAATTGAAGCAACTGGAAAATTTAATCATGGTGATAAAGCAGTTGGACATATTCGTGCTGGAGCTAAAAAAGTATTACTAACTGGCCCATCTAAAGGTGGAGAAGTCCAAATGATTGTAAAAGGGGTAAATGATGACAAATTAGATATTGAAAAGTATGACATTTTCAGTAATGCTTCGTGCACGACAAATTGTATAGGACCAGTTGCTAAAGTTTTAAATGATCAATTTGGTATTGTAAATGGATTAATGACTACTGTTCATGCAATTACTAATGATCAAAAAAATATTGATAATCCTCATAAAGATTTACGTAGAGCACGTTCATGTAATGAAAGTATTATTCCAACTTCTACTGGAGCAGCAAAAGCATTGAAAGAAGTTTTACCAGAACTAGAAGGTAAACTTCATGGGTTAGCTTTACGTGTGCCTACAAAAAATGTTTCTTTAGTTGATTTAGTTGTAGATTTAGAAAAACCGGTAACTGTTGACGAAATTAATAATGCATTTCGTCATTCAGATTTAGATGGTGTTTTAGAAGTGGAAAATGCACCTTTAGTATCTGTCGATTTCAATACAAATCCACATTCAGCTATTATCGATGCTGAGAATACAATTGTAATGGCTGATCATAAGGTGAAAGTGATTGCTTGGTATGATAATGAATGGGGTTATTCTAATAGAGTAGTAGAAGTAGCTGAAATGATGGGTGAACAACTAGTAGAAAAGTCTACCGTGACTGCAGTTTAAGCTTTTAATAAGTAAAAGATTGTTAATTTTAGAGTTGATATTCTAATATAATGTCATTGATTTTATAGATTAAAAAATTATAAAACATTAAATAATTTTTTTAATGAGTCATATGTAGGAAAGTGAAAAAAGAATTTATATTGAATTCTATTTCACTTTCCTTTTTATATTTTATTATAGGTTTAGACAGCTAAGTTGTATCAATTTATTATCAATGCATATGAGTTCTTTTGTCATAAATCGTTTTTATAGTATAATGAAGCATAATCTATTCAAGAGGGTGACAGATATGAAATGCCCAAAATGTAGTGCCACACATTCACGTGTGGTAGATTCAAGACATGCTGATGAAGCTAACGCAATACGTAGAAGACGTGAATGTGAGAATTGTGGGACAAGATTTACAACATTTGAACATATTGAAGTGAGTCCACTTATTGTGGTCAAAAAAGATGGCACACGTGAACAATTTTTAAGAGAAAAAATATTAAATGGTCTTGTAAGATCTTGTGAAAAAAGACCGGTTAGATATCAACAATTGGAAGACATTACTAATAAAGTAGAATGGCAATTACGCGATAAAGGTCATACAGAAATTTCATCTAGAGATATAGGTGAACATGTAATGAATTTGCTCATGCATGTAGATCAAGTCTCTTATGTACGATTTGCGTCAGTATATAAAGAGTTTAAAGATGTGGATCAATTATTAGCATCGATGCAAGGTATTTTGGATGATAACAAACGGAGTGATTCATAAATGAGTTTTAAATCTTATGAGTATGGTTTAAGTCCACACGATGGATTTAAAGTATATCGACATTTTTTCTTTAATCATCAACAATTAGAGATATTAAATCGATTGTACATACCGTTAATTGGCTTTAAAGCTATTGGTGTATATCATTTCATGAACCAATTTATCGATGAAGTTGAAGATACTATTCTCACACATTACACTATCATGAATGAGCTTAAAATAAATTTATTAGAATTCCGTGAATATATGGATTTACTTGAAGGCATTGGGTTAATTAAAACATTTGTAAAACATGATAGTAATCAGTCATTGTTTATATATGAATTGATTCAACCTCCAACGGCATACCAATTTTTTAATGATCCAATGTTATCTATATACCTATACAATGAAGTTGATAATCGAAGATATAAAGATTTAAAAGCGTATTTTGAAAAAGATGAACCAGATTTAAAAGAATTTCAGCAAGTAACGCGCAAATTTACTGATGTATTCAAAGTTCCACATAAAAATATATCTATTGATGCTTCAACAATTCAAAAGGAAAATCATTCAGCTACTATAGATTTAGATAATGAATCATTTGACTTTGATATGTTGCGAGATATGTTACAACATCATTTTATAAGTGGAGAAATTATTACTAAAGAGGCAAAACAATTAATTTTACAATTGGCTACTTTATATGGGTTAACGCCTACTTCTATGAAACGAATCATTCTTAACTCTATCACACAAAATCAAACGTTATCATTTGAAGAGATGAGAAAACAAGCAAGGTCTCATTACTTAATTGAGCATCAACAACAGCTTCCTAAGTTACAAACTAAAGCTAATCCTTCTAATCATTTAGAACAATCACAGCGTTCAAATGAGACTACTGATGATATAAAGGAAAGTGATAGTTGGTTTAAGTTATTAGAAGACACAAGTCCTATTGATATGTTAGCGTCTTGGTCAGAATCAGAACCAACTTTAAAACAAAAAAGAATGGTAGAAGAGTTAATAGAGCGTGAAAAATTGTCATTTGGTGTAATTAATATTTTATTACAATTTGTAATGCTTAAGAATGAGATGAAACTTCCTAAATCCTATATATTTGAAATCGCTTCAAATTGGAAAAAGTTAGGTATTAAAACTGCACAACAAGCATATGATTATGCGCTGAAAACAAATCAACAAATCAATGATAATATAACTAAAAAAACAAAACGTCAATATAAACAACGTGACGTTGCATCAATAGAAAAAACACCAAAATGGTTAAAAAATAAAAATCAACAAGATGAAAAACCAAACAATAATGATGCGCAATTTGAAAAAGATAGAGAAGCGTTTCGTGCTCAATTAGAACAAGATTGGGAGGATTAGATGAAACCATTTAGTAAACTTATAAAAAATCAAGATAATTTAAACAAAAGAATTGCTAAAATAAAACATCAAGTCATTAATGATTCTGATGTTAAGCAATTTTTAAATCAACACCAGTCAGAACTTACTAATGAAATGATTGATAAAGATTTAAATGTACTTCAAGAATATAAAGATCAACAAAAACACTACGATGGTCACGATTATGCACACTGTCCAAACTTTGTTAAAGGTCATATTCCAGAATTATATATAGAAAATGAGCGTATTAAAGTTCGTTATCGATTATGTCCTTGCAAAATTAAATACGATGAAGAACGTTTAAATTCACAACTCATTACTGCTCATCACATGCAACGAGATACGTTAAATGCAAAAGTTAAAGATATTTATACCAACGATAGAAGTCGACTTGAAATAGCTATGGAAGTTAACGATATTTGTAAAAAGTTAGTTAACGGTGAACGCGTTAAGGGTCTTTATATACATGGCCCTTTTGGAACAGGCAAATCTTTTATTTTAGGAGCTATCGCAAACCAGCTTAAGTCAAAACATGTGCCATCTACAATAGTATATTTACCTGAATACATTCGTATACTCAAAAGTGGTTTTAAAGATGGAAGTTATAATGAAAAGTTAGAGCGTATACGAGAAGCAAATATATTAATGTTAGATGATATCGGAGCTGAGGATGTCACAACGTGGGTAAGGGATGAGGTGATAGGTCCCTTATTACATTATCGTATGGTTCATGAATTACCAACATTCTTTAGTTCAAATCTAAATTTGGAAGAATTAGAACATCATTTATCTATATCAAACAAAGGGGCAGAAATAACGAAAGCTGCTCGAATTATCGAACGTATCAAAAGTTTAGCAAATGAATTTTATTTAGATGGAAAAAATTTACGAAATAATTGAAATTTACAATGTGTGATGTATAATAAAGATAAATCTAAATCGTTGAAATAAATGAAGATATGATAATTTAATCTCTATCATACAGCAAGCCAACAATTGATGAGAATTTGGTTGATATATTAAATTATTACTCCTTCATATTTAGATGCTGGTAATCAGTATCCGGCTCAAGACCGTTATCTTATGAAGAGATATCTAGAATACATCTAGATAACTAGGGTGGTACCGCGACGAACTCGTCCCTTTTATAGGGAGGAGTTTTTTTATTTTCTTCAGCGATCATAGAATAAAATTTATGGAGGGTTTCGATATGGAACAAATTAATATTAAGTTTCCAGATGGCAATTCAAAATCATTTGACAAAGGAACTACTACAGAAGGCATTGCACAATCAATTAGTCCTGGACTTCGAAAAAAAGCAGTAGCAGGAAAATTTAATAATCAACTCGTTGATTTAACTCGTCCACTTGAAGAAGATGGGGCAATTGAAATTGTTACACCTGGTAGTGATGAAGCTCTAGAGGTATTACGTCATTCAACTGCTCATTTAATGGCTCAAGCATTAAAACGAATTTATGGAGATGTTAAATTCGGTGTTGGTCCAGTGATTGAAGGCGGTTTTTACTACGACTTTGACATGGATAAAAAAGTATCATCAGATGACTTTGAAAAAATCGAAAAAACAATGAAACAAATTGTTAACGAAAATTATAAAATTGAACGTAAAGTGGTTTCTCGTGAAGAAGCAAAAGATTTCTTTAAAGATGATCCATATAAATTAGAATTAATAGATGCAATTCCTGAAGATGAGAATGTAACATTATATACTCAAGGTGAATTTACAGATTTATGCCGTGGTGTTCATGTGCCATCAACTTCAAAAATTAAAGAATTTAAACTTCTTTCTACTGCAGGTGCATATTGGCGTGGGGATAGCGACAATAAAATGTTACAACGTATATATGGTACTGCTTTCTTTGATAAAAAAGATTTAAAAGCACATTTAGACATGTTAGAGGAACGTCGTGAACGTGATCATCGTCGTATTGGTAAAGATTTAGAATTATTTACAAATAATCAACTTGTTGGTGCTGGTCTTCCACTATGGTTACCAAATGGTGCAACAATTCGCCGTGAAATTGAACGTTATATTGTAGATAAGGAAGTAAGCATGGGATATGATCATGTATATACTCCAGTTCTAGCTAACGTTGAACTTTATAAAACTTCAGGTCATTGGGATCACTATAGAGATGATATGTTCCCACCAATGAAATTAGATGAAACTGAAGAAATGGTATTACGTCCAATGAACTGTCCACATCATATGATGGTTTATAATAATAAACCACATTCTTATCGTGAATTACCAATTCGTATTGCTGAATTAGGTACTATGCATAGATATGAAGCAAGTGGTGCAGTATCAGGCTTACAACGTGTAAGAGGTATGACTTTAAATGATTCTCATATCTTTGTACGTCCTGACCAAATTAAAGATGAATTCAAACGCGTTGTTCATATGATACAAGATGTTTATGAAGACTTTGGTTTTGAAGATTACACATTCAGATTAAGTTACAGAGATCCTGAAGATAAAGAAAAATATATGGACGATGATGACATGTGGAATAAAGCTGAGTCTATGCTTAAAGAAGCAGTAGATGAAATGGGCTTACCATATGTTGAAGCTATTGGAGAAGCAGCATTCTATGGTCCTAAATTAGATGTTCAAGTTAAAACTGCAATGGGTAAAGAAGAAACTCTTTCAACTGCACAACTTGATTTCTTACTACCTGAACGATTTGATCTTTCTTATATTGGTAGTGATGGTGAAAATCACCGACCTGTTGTTATTCATCGTGGCGTAGTTTCAACTATGGAACGTTTTGTAGCTTTCTTAACTGAAGAAACTAAAGGTGCTTTCCCAACATGGTTAGCTCCAAAACAAGTTGAGATTATTCCAGTAAATGTAGATTTACATTACGACTATGCGAGAAATTTACAAGATGAATTAAAATCTCAAGGTGTTCGTGTAGAAATTGATGATCGTAACGAAAAAATGGGCTATAAAATTCGAGAGGCACAAATGCAAAAAATTCCTTATCAAATTGTAGTAGGAGATAAAGAAGTTGAAAACAACGAAGTAAATGTTCGTAAGTATGGCTCACAAGATCAAGAAACAATAGAAAGAGATGAATTTATCTGGAACTTAGTAGATGAAATTCGTCTAAAAAAACGTAGATAGTCTTGATAAAATAATATCCTTAATGTATATTACAAAGTAGTTAAATAAAAATGAGTTAGAGGTTGCATCTTTAAAAAGTAATACTTCAGAAGTTGATATGGAACGTATGTTGAAAGTATGAAAGGTAAAGATGCCGAAACAAATGATAACCATACTTATGATTTGTTGGGACAGTTATCGAATAGAAACTGTACTGTCACAGTTTGTGATGTGCTACCGATATAGATTAAGTAATGGGTGCATATCTTAACGGTATGTACCTATTTTTTAATTTGTAATTTGATTTACATATCATTTATAAAAATTAAATATGTTAATTATCTTCACATAACAAATAAATACTTAGCTAACCTCTACATTAAGAAAGGGAGCTTATATGAGTAAAGTTGAAAATCAAGATAGCGGCATGAAGAGAGGGTTAAAAGATCGTCATATCTCTATGATTGCAATGGGAGGCTGTATTGGTACAGGCCTATTTATGACATCAGGTGGTGCTATTCACGATGCTGGTGCATTAGGTGCGCTTATTGCATATGCAATTATTGGAGCTATGGTATTCTTTTTAATGACTTCTTTAGGAGAAATGGCTACGTATTTACCTGTTTCAGGTTCATTTAGTACCTATGCAACACGATTTGTAGATCCATCATTAGGATTCGCATTAGGTTGGAACTATTGGTTTAACTGGGTAATTACTGTAGCGGCAGATGTAACTATTGCAGCGCAAGTCATTCAGTATTGGACACCTATGGCAGGGATACCAGCATGGGTATGGAGTTGTATCTTTATAGTTATTATTTTCGCATTAAACTCTTTATCTGTAAGAGTATATGGTGAAAGTGAATATTGGTTTGCACTTATAAAAGTGATTACAGTAATTATTTTTATAATTATTGGTATTTTAACTATATTAGGAATTATGGGTGGACATTTTGTAGGATTTGAGACATTTACTAAAGGTGATGGGCCAATCCTAGGTGGAAATCTTGGCGGTAGTTTACTTTCAATCCTAGGTGTATTCTTAGTTGCTGGTTTCTCATTCCAAGGTACTGAATTAATAGGTATTACTGCTGGAGAATCTGAGAATCCAGAACGTGCTGTCCCAAAAGCAATTAAACAAGTTTTTTGGAGAATATTATTATTTTACATCTTAGCCATCTTTGTTATTGGTATGTTAATTCCTTATAATAGTAATGCTTTAATGGGTGGAGATAACGATGTTGCAACATCTCCATTTACGCTTGTCTTTAAAAATGCAGGCTTAGCATTCGCTGCTTCATTTATGAATGCAGTTATTTTAACTTCAGTATTATCAGCTGGTAATTCAGGGATGTATGCATCAACACGTATGTTATATTCAATGAGTAAAGATAAATTAGCATTCGCTTCGTTTGGTAAAACGAATAAACACGGCGTGCCATATTTATCATTGATTGCTACTGGTGTACTTGTAGTCGTTATTTTCTTAGTACAAAAATTAAGCGGAAATGCTTATGAATACATTGTAGCTGCCAGTGGTATGACAGGCTTTATTGCTTGGGTAGGTATTGCAGTAAGTCACTATCGCTTTAGACGAGCATTTAATGTTCAACATCATCGCAAATCAGAATTGAAATATAAAGCAAAATGGTTCCCATTCGGTCCAATATTTGCAGGTATATTGTGTGTGATTGTGATTGTTGGACAAGATGTGGATTTCATTAAAACAGGGCACTTTGATCTTAATCGATTTATTATTACGTATATGGGTATTCCAGTATTTTTAGTATTCTTTATTTATCATAAATTAAGATATAAAACTAAAAAAATACCTCTTGAAGAAGTTGATTTAAGCCAAGATGTCTCAATGAATGAAGTAAAACATCACTAATTTCAAAAAACAATTGACATGCTTAATAAAACTTGATATGATTAGTATCGTTGATTACGAAACGAACCAAGTAGAAACACCCGTTTCTCACCTGTAGCGACGCAAAAAGCTGTTGGCAGGTTAATCATGTCACACAATTATTGTGTATGAGTGAAGAGCGGGCAAATATTGTCCGCTCTTTTTGCTTGGGAAAATTTCGTAAAATTTTGGGAGGTGTCAACCATAGCAAAAAATCAAACGCAAGTTAACGAAAAAATTCGCGCAAAAGAATTACGTTTAATTGGCCAAAATGGTGACCAAATTGGTGTTAAATCTAAAAGAGAAGCTCTTGAGATGGCTGAAAGAGTTGAATTAGATTTAGTAGTTGTTGCACCAAATGCTAAACCGCCTGTTGCAAGAATTATGGATTATGGTAAATATAAATTCGAACAACAGAAAAAAGAAAAAGAAATGAAGAAAAAACAAAAAGTTATCAATGTTAAAGAAATTCGTTTAAGTCCAACTATTGAGGAACACGATTTCCAAACTAAGTTGAAAAATGGACGTAAATTCTTAACTAAAGGTGACAAATGTAAAGTTTCTATTCGTTTCAGAGGTCGTGCAATTACACACAAAGAAATTGGTCAACGTGTTTTAGAAAAATTTGCAGACGAATGTAAAGATATTGCCACTGTTGAACAAAAACCTAAAATGGAAGGGCGCCAAATGTTTATTATGTTAGTGCCTGTAAACGAAAAATAATTTACTTTTATTAGGAGGAAATGAATCATGCCAAAAATGAAAACTCACCGTGGAGCAGCTAAACGTGTTAAAAGAACTGGTTCAGGTCAATTAAAACGTTCTAGAGCTTTCACATCTCACTTATTTGCAAATAAAAATACTAAACAAAAACGTAAATTACGTAAAGCTAAACTAGTATCTAAAAGCGATATGAAACGCGTAAAACAATTATTAGCTTACAAAAAATAATTAATATTACTTTCGAACGATGATAAAGCGATATATTTAAGGAGGAATTTAACATGCCACGAGTTAAAGGTGGAACAGTAACAAGAGCACGTCGTAAAAAAACGATTAAATTAGCTAAAGGTTACTTCGGTTCAAAACATACATTATATAAAGTAGCAAAACAACAAGTGATGAAATCAGGTCAATACGCATTCCGTGACCGTCGTCAACGTAAACGTGATTTCCGTAAATTATGGATTACACGTATTAATGCAGCTGCACGTCAACATGACATCAGCTATTCTCGTTTAATGAACGGCTTGAAAAAGGCTGACATTAACATTAACCGTAAAATGCTTTCTGAAATTGCTATTTCAGACGATAAAGCTTTCGGTGAATTAGTATCAAAAGCTAAAGATGCTTTAAAATAATTCATATTTAAAAGCCAATAAGGTAACTATAAAACCTTATTGGTTTTTTTTATTTACTTTTATTCATCAAATATTCTTTAATAGAATTATGATAAGTAAACGAACCAGTTAAATATCATTGTGATTTAAATCATTGGTTTGTTAAACTATTAAAAAAAGAATATTAATTTCAAGGAGTTAACTATGTCTAAATTTGATGAACAAATCATCGTCGTATCAAGAGAATTATTATTTGATAATGAAAAAAATGCATTTAATGGATTCTTATCGAAAAACGATGGTCAAGGTGAAGAAATATTTAATACGTTTAAAAATTATGAAGTAAAAAGACGTGGAGATATGGAAGAAGATCCATCTTATAAACAACTTATTTCATATTGTCTTTTAGAAAATGAAAATGATGAAATCTTAGTATATCAACGTTTAAGTGGTGGCGGAGAAGAACGCTTACACGGACAGTCTTCAGTGGGTGTTGGTGGACATATGAATAATGTTGTTGGCGCAGATTCAATTAATGAAGTTTTAAGAGTGAATGCACAAAGAGAACTTAATGAAGAAGTAGGATTATCTGAAGATAGATCTCAAAATATGGAATATATTGGTTTTATTAATGATGATACTAATGCAGTAGGTAAAGTTCATATAGGTGTTGTTTTCAAAATTAAGGTGAAATCTAGTGATGTAGAAGTTAGAGAAACCGACACTTTAAAAATTAATTGGGTATCACAAGATGAAATAAATGATTTAAATCATTTTGAATCATGGAGTGCGTTAATTTTAAAAGATTTAAAATAAAGGGGGCTCAATATGTCTGATATTATCCCTTTTCCTCAATCAAAGCAAAAATTATATCATAATATTTTAAATGCACAACAACAAAATAAATATAAAGAAATGTATCAATTGTTTGATATATATGAAGCCTCATTCGAATTAGATAATCAATTATCTTTGATTAAATGTGACATGTTAAATGAATTAGGGTTATATTTAGAATTAAGAGAAGAAGCAATTATTTTCTTAAAAAAAGGTATACCTCATTACGACGAACTGATTATTTTCTATATTAAAGCATTAATAGGTTTAAATCAGAATTATGAAGCAATTGAAGTCATTAATCAAATCATTAACGAAGTGAAAGAACATAAAACTAGAATGGCACTCTTTCCATTAAAAGAATATGCACAATCTAAATTAGATGAAGACAAGAAACTTTCTAGTCAATTATTATCAGAATTTACTAGTTTAGATTTAAATTGTCAAACTAAATTAATGATTAAACTCATTGATAACGGACATTATGAATTCAGAAAGACGGTTGCTTTTTTATTATCTAATCAAGTAGAATCTTATAATTTGAAAAGTCTCATGCTTGAGTATTTACGTTTTTCAAATTATGATAGTGAAATAAAAATTGAGAAGTATGGTTATGAAGTCAACATCCTACCTACAACATTAAAAGGTTTAGAACACACAGATATGAAAACTACTGTTATTCCCAAAGTTCTCGATAGATTAGAAAATGGAGCTTTGAATATACAAAATGAAGCTCAGTATGTGATGAATAATCATTCAATAAAACTATATCCACTTGATATATTTTCACTTTTTAATGAAGAAGATTGGATAATAGCTTATGATGTTTATTTTAAGTCAATGATTGGTATAGAAGTAAGTGAAGCAAATCAAGAATTATTAGCATTAATTTATCAGTTAGATAATTAAATGTGAGCAAATCATTTTAGTTTACTTAAATGATTCTGTAAAGTTGAATTATTATTTAAAATCGCCTATAAAACATTGTTTGTGTCCATATTGGACCTATGATATAATAGGGAAGTTGAAAAAATTAAAAATGTAAGCATGGAGGTATTTATACATGACAGCAACTTGGGAAAAAAAAGAAGGTAACGAAGGTTTATTAAAAGTTACTGTTCCAGCAGAAAAGGTAAATAAAGCATTAGATCAAGCATTTAAAAAAGTGGTTAAACAAATTAACGTGCCTGGTTTCCGTAAAGGTAAAGTGCCTCGTCCAATTTTCGAACAACGTTTTGGCGTTGAAGCATTATATCAAGATGCAGTAGATATTCTTTTACCTGAAGCTTATGGTGAAGCCATTGAAGAAACTAAAATCAATCCAGTCGCTCAACCTGAAATTAATGTAACTCAAATTGAAAAAGGTAAAGATTTCGAATTTGAAGCAACAGTGACTGTTGAACCTGAAGTTAAATTAGGAGATTATAAAGGTCTTGAAATTGAAAAACAAGATTCTGAATTAACTGATAAGGATTTACAAGATGCAATTGATCATAGTTTAGGTCATTTAGCTGATATGGTTGTTAAAGAAGATGGTGCAGTTGAAGAAGGAGACACTGTAAATATTGACTTTGATGGTTATGTAGATGGCGAACAATTTGAAGGTGGCCAAGCTGATGGTTATGATTTAGAAATTGGTTCAGGTTCATTTATTCCAGGATTTGAAGATCAATTAGTAGGTGTTAAAACTGGAGAAGAAAAAGATGTTGTTGTAACATTCCCAGAAGAATATCACGCTGAAGAATTAGCTGGTAAAGAAGCTACATTCAAAACTAAAGTAAATGAAATTAAATACAAAGAAGTACCCGAATTAACTGATGAAATTGCAAATGAATTAGATTCAGATGCTAATTCAGTAGATGAGTATAAAGAAAACTTACGCAAACGTTTATCAGAAGAAAAAGCACAAGATGCTGAAAATGTGGAAAAAGAAGAAGCAATTAATAATGCAACTGAAAATACAACAATTGATATTCCACAAGCTATGATTGACACTGAATTAGATCGTATGGTTCAAGAATTTGGTCAAAGAATCCAACAACAAGGTTTAGACTTACAAACTTACTTCCAAATTTCTGGTCAAGATGAATCTCAATTAAGAGAACAAATGAAAGACGATGCAGAGCAACGTGTTAAAACAAACTTAACATTATCAGCAATTGCAGATGAAGAAAATATCGAAGTCACAGATGAAGATATTGATAAAGAATTAGAAAAAATGAGCAGTCAATTTAATATCTCAGTAGAAGATATTAAACAAACTCTTGGTAATACTGATATCATTAAAAATGATGTACGTATTCAAAAAGTAATTGATTTATTAAGAGACAATGCTAAATATGTTGATTCAGCTAAAGACGATAAAAAAGAAGACAAATAATAAACTTTTAAATTGATATAAAGTTTAAAAAATAAGTAGCAGGTGCATCATTATATGTATCTGCTACTATATGTTTTAAGCATTTTAGTTGTTAACTATCAATTTGCATTGTAGAATGCTATCTAGTACAGTCGTTTAAGGATAGAGGTGTAAATGAATGTTTAAATTTAATGAAGATGAAGAAAATTTAAAATGTTCTTTCTGTGGTAAGGACCAAGATCAAGTTAAAAAATTAGTAGCAGGCAGTGGTGTATATATTTGTAATGAATGTATCGAACTATGTTCTGAAATTGTTGAAGAAGAATTAGCTCAAGCTACTTCAGAAGAATTTACTGAATTACCGACGCCTAAAGAAATTATGGACCATTTAAATGAATATGTTATTGGCCAAGAAAAAGCTAAAAAATCTTTAGCAGTGGCAGTTTACAATCATTACAAACGTATTCAACAATTGGGCCCAAATGAAGATGATGTTGAGTTACAAAAAAGTAATATCGCCTTAATTGGACCAACGGGTAGCGGTAAAACTTTACTTGCACAAACACTTGCTAAAACATTGAATGTACCATTTGCTATTGCAGATGCAACAAGTTTAACTGAAGCAGGTTATGTTGGTGATGATGTTGAAAATATTTTACTACGTTTGATTCAAGCTGCTGATTTTGATATTGATAAAGCAGAAAAAGGAATTATTTATGTAGATGAAATTGATAAAATTGCTAGAAAATCTGAAAATACATCAATTACGCGTGATGTTTCTGGTGAAGGTGTGCAACAAGCATTACTTAAAATCTTAGAAGGTACAACAGCAAGTGTACCCCCTCAAGGTGGCCGTAAACATCCTAACCAAGAATTGATTCAAATTGACACAACTAATATTCTATTTATATTAGGTGGTGCGTTTGATGGTATTGATGAAGTAATTAAACGCCGTTTAGGTGAAAAAGTTATTGGTTTTGCTAGCAATGAAGCAGATAAGTATGATGAAGAAGCTTTATTAGCACAAATTCGTCCTGAAGATTTACAAGCATATGGTTTAATTCCAGAATTTATTGGACGTGTACCAATTGTTGCTAATTTAGAAACATTAGATGTTGAAGCGCTTAAAAATATTTTAACGCAACCTAAAAACGCGTTAGTTAAGCAATATACAAAAATGTTAGCTCTTGATAACGTTGAATTAGAATTTACTGAAGAAGCTTTGGCAGCAGTCAGTGAAAAAGCAATTGAACGAAAAACTGGAGCACGTGGATTACGATCAATTATAGAAGAATCTTTAATTGATATTATGTATGATGTACCTTCAACAAGTGATGTTGCTAAAGTTGTAGTAACTGCTCAAACAATTAATGAGGAAATCGAGCCTGAAATGTATGATTCAGAAGGGAATTTATTGAACGGTACTAAAACTTCAGCTTAATTATCAACCATATAATAAGGAAGTGGTGATAGAATTCATTTGAGTTCGAAACTGCTTCCTTATTTTTATACATATCATTTTTTTAAAATTTTAGATTTTTAAACATTTATATTATAATAAAGCAGCTATAACAATGAAGAGGTGTTTGAATATGAATATTAACCCAAATAATATAGAATTAATGATTAGTGCAGTGAAAGAAGAACAATATCCTGAAACCAATTTAACTGAAATCGCTTTAAGTGGACGTTCTAATGTGGGTAAGTCCTCTTTTATTAATAGTATGATTGGTAGAAAAAATATGGCTCGTACTTCACAACAGCCTGGAAAAACGCAAACTCTAAACTTCTATAATATTGATGAACAACTTATTTTTGTTGATGTTCCTGGATATGGATATGCAAAAGTAAGTAAATCACAGCGTGAAAAATTTGGAAAAATGATAGAAGAGTATTTAACTAAACGAGAAAATCTAGGTTTAGTCATTCAACTTGTAGATTTACGACATAATCCTACCGAAGATGATGTATTAATGTATAATTATTTAAAACATTTCGATCTGCCAACACTAGTCATTTGTACTAAGGAAGATAAAATTGCGAAAGGTAAAGTTCAAAAACATATAAAAAATATAAAACAAAAATTAGATTTAGATCCAAACGATACAATTATAAGTTACTCTTCTATTCAAAATTCTAAACAGCAATATATTTGGGATATTATTGCTAATTATATAAATTAAAAAACATATCTTATAATTAAGTGACAAAATTTTGACTTCATATTAGAATGTTTCTAATTTATTTGAGCATCAAACTTAAATTCATTCTAAAATGTGTTATACTAACGATATTGTTAGTATATGGAGGGCGTTATAAATGCATTTTATTGCTATTAGCATAAATCATCGTACTGCTGATGTAGCTTTAAGAGAGCAAGTTGCTTTTAGAGATGATGCCTTACGATTAGCCAATGAAGATTTATTCGAAACTAAAGCAATTTTAGAAAATGTAATATTATCGACATGTAATCGTACAGAAGTATATGCTGTAGTGGATCAAATTCATACAGGACGATATTATATTCAACGATTTTTAGCTCGTTCATTTGGATTTGAAGTAGATGATATTAAAGCAATATCTGAAGTTAAAGTGGGGGACGAAGCAGTAGAACATCTATTGCGTGTAACTTCAGGTTTAGATTCAATTGTGTTAGGAGAAACACAAATTTTAGGCCAAATGCGTGATGCATTTTTCTTAGCGCAAGATTTAAAAACAACTGGAACTATCTTTAATCATCTATTTAAACAAGCAATTACTTTTGCTAAAAAAGCACATAATGAAACAGATATCGCAGATAATGCTGTAAGTGTTTCATATGCTGCTGTGGAATTATCAAAAAAAGTATTAGGTAAATTAAAAAATAAACATGCTGTTATTATTGGTGCAGGCGAAATGAGTGAATTGTCGTTATTAAATTTACTCGGCTCAGGCATTAATCATATTACAATTGTAAATCGAACAGAAAGTAAAGCTAGAATTTTAGCTGAAAAACACCAAGTTAGTTATGATAAGCTAGAATCTTTACCTAGTTTATTAACTTCAACTGATATTGTTATTAGTTCTACTAGTTCACCAGATTATATTATTACTAAAAGTATGATTAATCAGGCACTATCATATAGAAAATCTAAATTATTATTATTAGACATTGCAGTACCACGAGATATTGAACCATGTCATAATTTAAGTGATGACGTATTTAATTATGATGTAGATGATTTAAAAGGTTTAGTTGATGCTAATTTAAAAGAACGACAAATAGCGGCTGAAGCTATTTCTAATGAAATTCCTACTGAAATTAAAGTACATAATGATTGGGTAAATATGTTGGGTGTAGTTCCTGTAATAAGAGCTTTACGTGAAAAAGCAATGACTATTCAAGCTGAAACAATGGATAGTATCGATAGAAAATTACCGAATCTATCTGAACGAGAACGAACAGTCATTTCTAAACATACTAAAAGTATTATTAATCAAATGTTGAAAGATCCAATTAAACAAGCTAAGGAATTGAGTAACGATAAAAAAAGTAATGAAAAATTAGAGCTATTTCAAAATATATTTGATATTGAAGCCGAAGATCCTTACAAAGCAGTGAAAGAACGTAAAAAAGAAAAGGAACTTTCAGTACGACATATCTTTAGTTTTGAATAAGCATATTAAAATGGTGATAATATGCAAGAAACGCTATTTATTAGATTTCATGAAATTATATTAATTGTATATTTAATTAGCATTCTTTGTTATTTTATAGACTTTGTTCGGAAGAGTCATAAGATTAGAGTACTTGGAATTTATGCCTTAGGGATTGTTTGGTTTTTACAAACAATCTCTTTGTCTATGTATATTACTTCGCATAGTGATGTATTGTTTAATTCCATATTTGATGTTTTTTTCTTCTTGTCATGGATGATTATTTCTATTTCTTTAGTTTTAAATATTATTAAAGTTCTAAGTTTTTCTGTGTTTTTTTTGAATGTAATTGGATTTATCTTATTAACGATGAATACATTTAGACCTGAACACTATACAAACAGTATACAAAGAGTACAAGTTATAAATGAATTATTACTTGTACATGTAGGGCTTGCAGTATTGAGTTATGCTTTTTTTGCACTTGCATTTGTAAATGCATTGCTATATATCATTCAATATAAAAACCTTAAAGAAAAAAACTTTAATCAGAAATATTTTAGAATTGGCAGTGTAGCAACTCTTGAGAAAATTATATTTTTTTCAACTTTGGGTGGTTTAGTGATATTAATATTGAGTGTAATTTTAATTGCTCAATGGGGGATCTATGCGGTTGGTGTATCAATATTTAAAGATCCGAAGGTTATGTTGTCTGTCATTATTACGCTTCTTTATACAGGATATATCGTTATGTATTTAAAAAAGAAAATCATCTCAATTAATTTAATTTATTTTAATATTATGATATTTTGCCTATGTATGGTGAATTTATTCTTCACTACTCATTTTAATTAAAAGAAAACTTATGTAGGAGGCCTTGTTTATGCGTAAATTAGTTGTGGGTTCACGTAGAAGTAAACTTGCTTTAACACAAAGTAAACAATTCATTGATAAATTAAAAGCCATTGATCCATCTTTAGAAATCGAAATTAAAGAGATTGTCACAAAAGGAGATCGAATTGTGAATCAACAACTATCTAAAGTTGGAGGAAAAGGCCTATTTGTTAAAGAGATTCAAAATGAGCTATTTAACAACGATATCGATATGGCAATACACTCATTAAAAGATGTTCCTAGTATTATTCCAGAAGGTTTAACATTAGGTTGTATTCCTGATAGAGAAATACCATTTGATGCCTATATTGCCAAAAATCATGTACCATTAGAAGAACTTCCTAAAAATAGTATAGTTGGTACAAGTTCATTAAGAAGAGGGGCACAAATATTATCTAAATATCCTCATCTAAAAATTAAATGGATTCGTGGTAATATTGATACACGTTTAAATAAATTAGAAACAGAAGATTATGATGCGATTATTTTAGCAGCAGCAGGACTCAAACGTATAGGTTGGTCTGATGACGTAGTAACAACTTATTTAGATAAAGACACATTACTACCTGCAATCGGTCAAGGTGCTCTTGGTATTGAGTGCCGTAGTAACGATATTGAACTTCTCGAGTTACTTCAAAAAGTTCACAATAATGAAGTTGCAAATTGTGTAACGGCCGAACGAACATTTTTAGCTGCTATGGATGGAAGTTGTCAAGTTCCAATTGGTGGATATGCGAATTATAACAATAACAATGAAATTGAGTTTACAGGCTTAATCATGACACCAGATGGTAAGGAACGTTATGAACATACTGAAGTAGGAACTGACCCTGTAAAATTAGGGAACAAAGTAAGTGAGATACTTAAAGAACAAGGTGCGTATGAAATTATAAGAAAATTAAACGAAGAAGCATCACATTAATACTAAATCTTAGTAGAGGTGTTACAGTTAGATGAAACCAGTGATAGTTATGACGCAAACGAGTAAAGTACAGAGTGATATGGTAGAAGTCATTCATAAGCCATTTATTAAAATTCAATCACTTGAATTTGATACTCAACTCTTGCATGATAATTATGACTGGCTTATTTTTTCTTCAAAAAATGCCGTACATTTATTTTATAAATATTTAGAGTACGTGAATGTAAAACATATTGCAGTAGTAGGCGCTAAAACTGCGCAGTTATGTAAACAATTAGGTATAAATATAGACTTTATACCTAACGATTATTCTCAAGAAGGTTTATTAGAAGGATTAAATCTAGAAAAATCTTCTATTTTAATTCCGAGCAGTGCACAGGCAAGACCAAAATTGCAACAAACACTCGCTGAACATAATAATGTAGTGAAAATTGACTTGTATACGCCTATAGCGGATAGAGAGAATATTATTGAAGTTATCAATCTAATTCAACATAATCAAGTTGAAGCATTAACATTTTCAAGTTCATCTGCAGTGCGTTATTATTTTAGTGAGGCATTTCCTAAGCATTTTAAAAATTACTATGCTATAGGTCAACAAACTGCAAATAGCATTAGAGCCTATGGTTATGAACCTTATATTGCAGATAAACAAACTTCTGAAGCATTAATAAACACATTTTTAGAAAGTAGGAATAAATAATGAAATTCGATAGACATAGAAGATTACGCTCTTCAGCTACAATGAGAAGTTTAGTAAGAGAAAATCATGTTAGAAAAGAAGATTTAATTTATCCAATCTTTGTAGTAGAAAAAGATAATGTTAGAAGCGAAATTAAATCGTTACCTGGTGTATATCAAATAAGTTTAAATCTATTAGATGATGAAATTAATGAAGCATATGAGTTAGGTATTAGAGCGATTATGTTCTTTGGTGTACCTAATGAAAAAGATGATGTGGGTTCTGGTGCATACGATCATAATGGCATCGTTCAAGAGGCAACACGTAGAGCAAAAAAACTTCATAAAGATTTATTAATCGTTGCTGATACTTGTTTATGTGAATATACGGATCATGGTCATTGCGGTATCATTGATGAACATACGCATGATGTTGATAATGACAAATCTTTACCATTATTAGTTAAAACAGCAATTTCTCAAGTCGAAGCTGGCGCTGACATTATTGCTCCAAGTAATATGATGGATGGTTTTGTTACCGAAATTCGACAAGGTTTAGATGAAGCTGGTTATTATAATATTCCAATTATGAGCTATGGCATTAAATATGCTTCTAGTTTCTTTGGACCATTTAGAGATGCTGCAGATTCAGCTCCTTCATTTGGAGATAGAAAAACGTATCAAATGGATCCAGCTAATCGTTTAGAAGCACTAAGAGAATTAGAAAGTGACTTAAAAGAAGGCGCGGACATGATGATTGTCAAACCAGCTTTAAGTTATTTAGATATTGTTAGAGATGTAAAAAATAACACTAATATTCCTGTTATTGCTTATAATGTTAGTGGTGAATATGCTATGACTAAAGCAGCATCTCAAAATGGTTGGATAGATGAAGAACGTGTGGTTATGGAACAAATGGTATCAATGAAACGTGCGGGCGCAGATATGATTATTACTTATTTCGCGAAAGATATTTGTCGTTACTTAGATAAATAATGGTTAAGGAGGAACAAGTTAATGACTTATGAAAAATCACAAGAAGCAATGCGCATTGCTGAAACACTTATGCCTGGCGGTGTCAATAGCCCTGTAAGAGCATTTAAATCAGTAGATACACCAGCAATTTTTATGGATCATGGTGAAGGTTCAAAAATTTATGATATAGATGGCAATGAATACATTGATTATGTATTAAGTTGGGGACCATTAATTTTAGGTCATAAAAATAAACAAGTCATTAGTAAATTACATGATGCTGTAGATAAAGGTACTAGTTTTGGTGCTTCAACACTAGAAGAAAATAAATTAGCTGAACTTGTTATTGAAAGAGTGCCTTCAATTGAAAAAGTAAGAATGGTTTCTTCAGGTACTGAAGCTACTTTAGCGGCATTAAGACTGGCTAGAGGTTACACTGGTAAAAATAAAATTGTTAAGTTTGAAGGTTGCTATCACGGACATAGCGATTCATTGCTTATCAAAGCAGGTTCAGGTGTAGCAACTTTAGGTCTTCCAGATTCACCAGGAGTACCTGAAGGCACAGCTAAAAACACAATTACAGTGCCTTATAATGATTTAGATGCGATTAAAGTAGCATTTGAAAATTATGGAGATGATATTGCTGGTGTGATAGTAGAACCAGTTGCAGGAAATATGGGCGTTGTACCTCCTAAAAAAGGTTTCTTAGAAGGATTAAGGGAAGTCACTAAAGAATATGATTCTTTACTTATCTTTGATGAAGTCATGACAGGTTTCCGTGTAGGGTATAACTGTGCTCAGGGTTATTTTGGTGTGACACCAGATATCACATGCCTAGGAAAAGTGATTGGCGGTGGTTTACCTGTAGGTGCTTTTGGAGGCAAAAAAGAAATTATGGATAAAATTGCCCCAGTAGGTAATATTTATCAAGCGGGAACTCTGTCTGGTAATCCTTTAGCAATGACAAGTGGTTATGAAACACTAAGTCAATTAACGCCTGAATCATATGAGTATTTCCAAAAATTAGGCGATATATTAGAAAAAGGACTTAAAGAAGTATTTGCTAAACACAATGTTCCTATTACAGTAAATAGAGCTGGTTCTATGATTGGTTATTTCTTAAATAAAGGACCTGTAACCAACTTTGAAGAAGCGAATCAAAGTGATTTAGAGCTATTTAGTAATATGTATAGAGAAATGGCTAAAGAAGGTATATTTTTACCACCTTCCCAGTTTGAAGGAACATTCTTATCTACCGCACATACCAAAGAAGATATTGAAAAAACGATTCATGCTTTTGATAATGCATTAAGTAGAATTGTTTAATATTTAAAAGTTAATATAATAAAAGTGGAACAAAGATGAGATAATATCATCGTTCCACTTTTTTTAATTTAAATGCTTTTACTCTAGAAAGAAGTGATGATTTTTGAGGCGAATTTGGCTAAATAATATTATATTATTAATAATAGCGATGATCATGAGTTTAATATTAAAATTATCTCATATGCTTTTACCCTTTATGTTTGGGCCCATTATAGCCTCAATTATTGTGGTTAAAGTACTAAAACTAAATATTAAATGGCCTTTTTGGATTAGTCAGATTGGCTTAATATTACTTGGAGTACAAATAGGATCTACGTTTACGTCACAAGTCATTAACGATATCAAAAATGAGTGGTTAACCATTGTGACGGTGACTGTTTTACTCATCACGTTATCATTATTGATTGCTTATTTTTTCAAAAAAATTGCAAGAATTAATACTGAAACTGCTATCTTGAGTGTAATACCTGGTGCTTTAAGTCAAATGTTAATTATGGCTGAAGAAGATAAAAAAGCGAATATCTTAGTAGTAAGCTTAACCCAAACTTCTAGAGTTATTTTTGTAGTCGTACTTGTACCACTGATTTCTTTTTTATTTAGCAATTCATCATCAAGTGAAGAGATGATTCATAAAGCTACACCATTAACAAAAGCTTTAAATGTGCCCCAAATTGCCTTAATTATGATTAGTATAGCTTTTGTTTATTTCTTAATGTCAAAAATAAATTTTCCAACAAAACAATTACTCGCTCCAATTGTCGTTTTAATTGTTTGGAACTTATCAACTCATCTGATTTTTACTTTAGATAATTATATTCTTGCTTTTGCACAAGTGATTTATATGATTAGAATTGGTTTACAAATTGCACATTTATTAGGTGATTTAAAAGGTCGCATTGCTATAGCAATTATGTATCAAAATATAAGTTTAATTTTAGGGTCATTTTTGATGGTCTTTATGGTTCATTTGTTTACTCATAATTCATTAAACGAATTATTTTTAGGTGGAGCTCCTGGAGGTATGAGTCAAATTGTGCTAGTTGCCATAGCTACTGGTGCAGATGTTGCTGAGATATCAAGTTTTCACATCTTTAGGATATTTTTTATATTATTTTTAGTAGCACCAATAATTAATTACTTTTTAAAACGTAAAAAAAGTGATAATCAATCATAAGGAGTAGAACTACGAATTCAAAATAATCTGTTCTACTCCTTTTAATATTTAATGATTAGGTTTTGAAGGACATCCTTCTAAGTGAGCATCATATAGACCAGCCGCTTCCATAAAAGAGAATACAGTCACAGGTCCTAAAAATTTAAAACCATAAGTTTTTAAATCTTTTGAAAGTTGTTTTGCTCTTTCATCAACTGTGATACGTTCTGAAGGAGTTTTATAGTGCAAATCAATGGGATGTCCATCAACATATGACCATAAAAACTTACTGAAGCTACCATATTCTTTTTCAATTTGTAAATAACCCTTAGCTTGAGATACTATGGCTTCTAATTTCTTTCTATTATGTACGATATTTGGAAAGGTCATTAAAGCATTAATATCTTTCTCTGTCATTTTAGAAATTTTTATAGGATCAAATTGATGAAATGCTTTTTCATAAGCCTCTTTCTTTTTTAATATAGTTAACCAAGATAAACCAGCATGTTGAGATTCAAGTGCAAGTAATTTGAAAAGTGAAAGACTATTAAAATCTGGTTGTCCCCATACTTTATTATGATAATCTAAATAAATAGGGTCTGTAGTTCCAAAGGCACATGCGTTCATAAATATTCCTCCAAAAGATTGACTTATCATTGTTTTCTATTATACTATTAATTAGTAATTAAATATATTTTTTGGGAAGAGTACGTTTGATACTTATCAAAGAGAGCATATGGACGGTGTAAATATGTATAATGATCAAACTGAAGGTAGCCCACAAGTTCTTTTATTGAATACACATATAATAGTAGATAGAAGCGTGTATGAGCGTTAATCATAAATAAGTGCAAGAAGATATGAAGGTATCGTCTTGAATTTAGGTGGTACCACGGAGCATCCGTCCTATATATTAGGAAGGATGCTTTTTTATTTTAGGAGGTTATTTCAATGAAAATGGAATCAAAGTATAATCCTCGTGAAGTTGAAGCGGGGCGTTATGAAGAATGGGTAAAAAATGAATACTTTAAACCTCTAGAAGATGAATCTAGAGAAGCATATACAATTGTTATTCCACCACCGAATGTGACTGGTAAATTACATTTAGGACATGCTTGGGATACAACATTACAAGATATTATTACTCGAATGAAACGTATGCAAGGATACGATACGCTTTATTTACCTGGTATGGATCATGCGGGTATTGCCACACAAGCTAAAGTAGATGCTAAATTAAAAGAACAAGGTATTTCTCGTCATGATATAGGACGTGAAAAATTTTTAGAACATGCTTGGTCTTGGAAAGAAGAATATGCATCTTTTATTCGTAAACAATGGGCTAAATTAGGCTTAGGTCTTGATTATAGTAGAGAACGTTTTACTCTTGATGACGGCTTAAGTAAAGCGGTTAGAAAAGTATTTGTTGATTTATATAATAAAGGAATTATTTATCGTGGAGAGCGAATTATAAATTGGGATCCAGTCGCACGTACAGCATTGTCAGATATAGAAGTGATTCATGAAGATGTGCAAGGTCATTTTTATCATTTTAAATATCCTTATGCTGATGGTAATGGATATATTGAAATTGCCACAACTCGTCCTGAAACAATGCTAGGGGATACTGCTATAGTCGTTAATCCAAATGATGAACGTTATAAAGATGTCATCGGAAAAAAAGTGATTTTACCAATTATAGGTAGAGAATTACCAATTTTAGCAGATGAGTATGTTGATATTGAATTTGGTAGTGGCGCTATGAAAGTTACACCTGCACATGATCCTAATGACTTTGAAATTGGTCAGAGACATCATTTAGAAAACATTATCGTAATGGATGAAAATGGAAAAATGAATGACAATGCATCTCAGTATGCTGGTTTAGACCGTTTCGAATGTCGTAAAAAATTAGTAGAAGATTTAAAAACTCAAGATTTAGTGATTAAAATTGAAGAACATATGCATTCTGTAGGTCATTCAGAACGTTCTGGTGCAGTAGTAGAACCTTATTTATCTACACAATGGTTTGTAAAAATGAAACCACTTGCGCAACAAGCACTAGATAATCAAAAAACAGATAATCGAATTGATTTTTATCCACCACGTTTTGAAAATACATTTAATCGTTGGATGGAAGAAATTAGAGATTGGACTATTTCTAGACAATTATGGTGGGGTCACCAAATTCCAGCTTGGTATCATAATGAAACAGGTGAAGTATATGTTGGAGAAGAAGCGCCTGCTGATATCGAAAATTGGACTCAAGATGAAGATGTATTAGATACATGGTTCTCAAGTGCGTTATGGCCATTCTCAACTTTAGGTTGGCCTAATGAAGAAGCAAAAGATTATCAACATTACTATCCAACGAATGTTCTTGTAACTGGTTATGATATTATCTTCTTCTGGGTAGCAAGAATGATTTTCCAAGGATTAGAATTTACTGGTAAACGACCATTTAATGATGTACTTCTTCATGGTTTAGTAAGAGCTGAAGATGGTCGTAAAATGAGTAAATCACTTGGTAATGGTGTAGATCCAATGGATGTCATCGAAAAATACGGAGCAGATAGTTTACGCTACTTCTTAGCAACTGGTTCTTCTCCAGGTAATGACTTACGTTATTCTACCGAAAAAGTTGAATCTGTATGGAACTTTATTAATAAAATTTGGAATGGCGCTCGCTTTAGCTTGATGAATATTGGAGAAGACTTTAAAGTGGAAGACATTGATTTATCTGGTAATTTATCTTTAGCGGATAAATGGATTTTAACACGACTAAATGAAACAATAGAGACCGTTACTAATCTGAGTGAAAAATATGAATTTGGTGAAGTTGGACGTGCTTTATATAACTTTATTTGGGATGAATTCTGTGATTGGTATATTGAAATGAGTAAAATACCAATGAATGGTGAAGATGAAGCTCAAAAACAAACAACACGTTCTGTTCTAAGTTATACACTTGATCAAATAATGAGAATGCTACATCCATTTATGCCATTTGTAACTGAAAAAATTTGGCAAAGTTTACCGCATGAAGGAGAAACAATTGTAAAAGCAGCATGGCCGACAGTTAAAGAAGAGTTTGTGTTTGATGAAAGTAAACAGACAATGGAACAATTAGTTGAAATTATTAAATCTGTGAGACAATCACGCGTAGAAGTCAATACACCACTTTCTAAATCAATCCCTATTCTCATTCAAGCTAAAAATGAAGAAATTAAAACAATCTTAGAAAAAAATGCTGATTATATTCATAGATTTTGTAATCCAAGTGAATTAACCATTGATACAAATGTAGATATTCCTGAAAAAGCGATGACAGCGGTAGTAGTTGCTGGTAAAGTAATTTTACCGTTAGAGGGACTTATTGATATGGATAAAGAAATTGAACGTTTAGAGAAAGAGTTAGACAAACTTCAAAAAGAGTTAGACCGTGTTGATAAAAAATTATCAAATGAGAATTTTGTTAATAAAGCACCTGAAAAGATTATAAATGAAGAGCGCGAAAAACAACAAAAATATCAAGAAAAATATAATGGTGTTAAAAACAGAATTGAACAATTAAAAGCATAGGAGAATTGTCAATGAATTACCTAGATAGCTTATATTGGATACATGAGCGCACTAAGTTTGGTATTAAACCTGGTGTTAAAAGAATGGAATGGATGCTTAACCACTTAAATAATCCTCAATTAAATATTCGCGGTATTCATGTGGGTGGAACAAATGGTAAAGGTTCTACAGTAGCTTATTTAAGAGCTGCATTAGTTGAGAATGGATATGAAGTTGGAACATTTACTTCTCCTTTTATTGAAACGTTTAATGAACGAATTAGTTTAAATGGTTATCCGATCTCAAATGACGAAATAGTTGAATTAGTAGAGCGAGTTAAACCAGTAAGTGAAGCGTTAGAACAAGAAACCGAACTCGGTTCTGCAACAGAATTTGAAATTATAACAACAATGATGTTTTTATATTTTGGAGATATACATCCTGTAGATTTCGTTATTGTAGAAGCGGGACTAGGAATTAAAAATGACTCAACTAATGTGTTTACTCCTATTCTTTCAATTTTGACAAGTATAGGATTAGATCATACTGATATTTTAGGAAGTACGTATTTAGATATCGCAAAAGATAAAGGTGCTATCATAAAACCTAATGTACCCGTCATCTATGCAGTAAAAAATGAGGAAGCTTTAAAATACATTAGAGATTTAGCGGAAAATCAGAATGCAAAGCCAATTGAACTAGATAGAGAAATTATTATTGTATCTGAAGATGATGAATTTACTTATAGATATAAAGATTATGAGTTAGAAACAATCATCTTAGATATGATAGGTGATCATCAAAAAGAAAATGCTTCATTAGCTATTACAGCTTTAATAGAGTTGAACGAAGAAAATATTATTGAATTAGATTTTAATAAAATGATTGATGCTATTGAAAGTGTTTGTTGGATAGGACGTATTGAGCAAGTTAAAGAAAAGCCTCTTATTATTATTGACGGAGCACATAATAATGAAAGTGTTGAAGCATTAGTTTCAACAATCAAAAATTATTATGATCTTGAGAAAATGGATATTTTATTTTCAGCCATTAAAGGTAAACCTGTAAACGAAATGTTAAGTAAATTACAAAATTTAGCTGGTACCTTTTATTTTACTGAATTTGATTTTCATAAAGCCTTATCTAAACAAGAATTACTTGAGAGTATAGATGCTGATAACATCGAATATATTGATGATTATGTAGATTTTATAAATCATTATGATGGTGAGGGCTTATTGATTACAGGCAGTTTATATTTTATTAGTGAAGTAAAATCGAAAGTTGAATTTAATTCATAATATATAGTATGTTAAATATCTAAATATAGCTATGAAGAAAGTTACAAATTAAACTTCTTCATAGCTTTTTTATTAGTTATATAATTGATAGATTAAGAGTGGACTGATTATTTTTAATAAAGGTTTTATTCATTTTATTGAATTTAAAATGCTTTAAAGAAGATATATTTATTTATTGAAATGAATTTAATCTAATCCTCGTTATTCCATTTACTTAGACCATATTTTAGTTATAATGAATGATATGAGGTGATAAGTATAATAGTATTATTAGCATTTACGTGTAGTGTAATATTTAGTTTTTTATATCAATTTTCAAGTATAGAGAAAGTGAATCTTCAATATTTCAAGCGACGATCCCAATGTGATTATTGTCATACATCATTAAAGTGGTTTGATACTATACCATTATTAAGTTTCATATTCTTAAAAGGACGCTCGAGATGTTGTTCAAATCCTTTAAAGCGCTCCTATATTATAGGTGAAATATTATCGTTTCTTATTGTCCCATATTTAATATTTATCGATATACATATAAATTATTCTCTCTTTATATTAACTTGTTTAATGTTAATAACGATGTCTCTAACCGATATTCAAACATTAACAATCAACAGTAACTTAATCCTCATTTTTTTCATTGTCGGTATATATATTTCTTCATTACATTTGATTTCATTTATATTTATTTTCTTTCTATTACATACATTTTTTCTGTTAAATTCTAAAAGTATAGGGTACGATGATATTTTATTACTTAGTATACTTTCTATATTTTATACTTATGAATTTATGCTTCATCTAATATTATTAACTTGTGCAATTGGTCTTATGTTTTATATCATCATGTTTCGTTTTAAGATACGTAAAATCCCACTTATTCCTTTTATTTCAATCTCATATATTTTATTAATTAATTTTTCCAACAATATTATGTAACTAATAAAGAAAAGGTGATGTTTTTGAAAATTAAAGATATGGCCAAAAGTGAGCTTCCTAAAGAGAGACTCATTCAATATGGTGAAAAAAGCTTGTCTAACAGTGAATTATTAGCAATTTTAATTAACACTGGACGACGAGGGGTTTCAAGTATTGATATTGCGAATGAAATGATTAATAAAGTAAATAATTTAAAAGAATTAAAATTACTTTCAATACATGATTTGTTAAAAATAAAAGGTATAGGATTGCATAAAGCAGTGACATTAAAAGCCGCTTTCGAATTGGGAGAAAGAATAAATAAACGTAATTCGATTGAAAAAGTAAAGATTAAATCTCCTAAAGATGTCGCAGATATGATGATGTCTAAAATGAAAGATTTAACTCAAGAGCATTTAGTTGCTTTATTTTTAAATACTAAAAATATAGTGATTAAAGAAGAAACTATATTTATAGGAACATTAAACTCTTCAGTGATACACCCGAGAGAAGTCTTTAATGCTGCCATTAGAGCTTCATGTAATGCAGTAATTGTGATTCATAATCATCCATCTGGAGATGTGTTAACCATAGTATAATAAATAATAGTAGTTAAAGTAGTTTAAGAGGAGATATTAAAGGGATATTTTACTTTAAATAAAAATTAACAAGGTTTATAATTTGTAGTAGTTAAAGTATTTAAAGAGGTGGGAACATGTGAAGGTTCAAAGGATAGAAGTGGAGAATAAGCCGTATCCATTGTATTTATTACTAGATAAAGAATACCAGCTAATAGAACCAGTAATGAAATTTATTAAATACTTAGATAATACTGGTAAGTCTCCTAATACCATTAAGGCATACTGCTATCATTTAAAGTTGCTGTACGAGTTCATGGAACAGAGAGGTGTTATTCTTAATGATATTAACTTTGAGTTGTTAGCAGACTTCGTAGGTTGGTTGAGATATCCTTCAGCATCAAATGTAATTGATCTTCAGTCAAAAAAAGCCATAAGAGAAGAAACGACAGTGAATACAATTTTAAATGTAGTTATGAGTTTTCTTGATTATTTAAGTAGATTAGGAGAATTTAAATCAATTGATGTATTTAAACAAGCAAAGGGAAGAAATTTCAAAGGATTTTTACATCATGTTAATAAGGGTAGATACCAAAAGAATGTCTTAAAGTTAAGGGTTAAAAAGAAACAGATAAGAACATTGAGATCAAAGGAAGTTAAGCAAATTATTGATGCTTGTCATACGAAAAGAGATAAATTAATTTTAATGCTTATGTATGAGGGTGGTTTAAGAATCGGTGAAGTGTTATCGCTTAGGCTTGAAGATATTGTCACTTGGGACAATCAAATCCATTTAACACCTAGAGATGTTAATGTTAATGAAGCTTATATTAAATTAAGGAAGGAAAGAACAATACATGTGAGTAAAGAACTTATGTCACTTTATACAGATTACTTGATATATGAGTATAGTGAGGAATTGGAGCATGATTATGTTTTTATTTCCTTAAAAGAAGGCTATTTTGGGAAACCACTAAAGTACCAAAGTGTTCTTGATCTAGTTAGAAGAATAGTTAAAAGGACTGGAATAGAATTTACATCACATATGCTTCGCCACACTCACGCAACGCAGCTAATTAGGGAAGGATGGGATGTTGCGTTCGTTCAAAAGAGATTAGGTCACGCACATGTTCAGACAACGTTAAATACCTATGTTCATCTTTCAGATCAGGATATGAAAAATGAGTTTAATAAATACCTCGAGAGAAAGGAGCATAAGAAATGAATGCTTCTAGTAAAAGGAAAATTATTAGTCAGAGTGAGATTAGCAAAAAAATAGCTGTAATGAATGAAGAAATGCAGGGGTTTTGGGCTAATAATAGTTGGGATATAAGAAAATGTCCACATCCTTCTGCCATAGAATTAAGTAAGAATCCTGCTTTAAGGAATCGTTGGGTTCGTTTTGAACGTGTTAAAAATCTGTGGTTAAGAACAGAATTGAAATATTTTTATTTTTACCATTTAAACAATGGAATATGGAATGCAAAAACTGTCTGGATTAGAAAAGGAACAGTAATTAATAAAATGTTAGATTTCTTAGATTTAAAGTATCCTAGCATTACTTCAATTACTGAAGTTCCTATTGAAAAAGCAATGACGGAGTATAGAACTTATTTGACAAAACGGGGTGTTAGAATTACCACTACTAATTATAAGATTACTGCTAATCAAGAAAAAACACCTGTAAAAGCTAATTCCTACTATGTTACTAATCTAAAACAATTTATGGAGTTTTATGAGAACTTTTATTTTGATGGAGAGGAGTGGGATAAAGACGTTTGGGATAGACGTAACTTACCTTTGCCAGATGATAAGGTTAACCCAACACAATATGAATATACAATTAACTTTAAAGGGTTTCGGAATACATATTTTAAACAACTTGTAAAAAGATATTGTAAGTTGAGATTGAACGTGGATAGCTTTTCCTATGTAAGTGATATTGCCCAAAGACTTAAAGAGTTCTTTAATTTTCTGGACATGAAATTTAAACAAGTTCAGAGAGTACACCAATTAACGAGAGTGGAAATTGAAGCATATTTAAGTGAACTAAACATGATGGGAATAAAACCTAGTACAATAACTGGGAGGATCTCTATATTGGAAGGACTATTTAGTACCCTTCTTAGGCTAGAATGGGATGATGTTCCTTCCAAAATATTAATTTATTCTGAGGACTATCCGAAAATACCAAGAGCAAAACCACGCTTTATAGATGAATTCGTCCTAGAGCAATTGAACAGTCATCTTGATAAATTACCCGAATATATAGCTACGATGACTATGATTGTTCAAGAATGTGGAATGAGGATAAGTGAATTGTGCACCTTGAAAAAAGGCTGTCTATTAGAGGACAAAGATGGAGATTTCTTTTTAAAGTATTATCAATGGAAAATGAAAAAGGAGCATATAGTTCCAATATCTAAAGAGGTAGCTTTACTTATTAAAGTTCGGGAAGATAAAGTTTCAGAGGAATTTCCAGATAGTGAATACCTCTTTCCAAGAAAAGATGGATCGCCATTAAAACAAGAAACATTTAGAGGTGAGTTAAATAAATTAGCTTATGAGCAAAATATAGTGGATAAATCAGGTGAGATTTATAGATTCCATGCCCATGCCTTTCGCCATACAGTAGGAACAAGAATGATTAACAACGGGATGCCCCAGCATATTGTGCAGAAATTTTTGGGGCATGAAAGCCCAGAAATGACAAGCAGATACGCTCATATCTTTGATGAAACTCTAAAAAATGAATTTACTAAATTTCAGGAAAAACTGGTTACCAATAATGGAGATGTGCTTGATCTAGATGAAGATAATGAAGTCGATGATGTAGAGCTTCAATGGTTCAAGAAAAATATAAATGCACAAGTGCTTCCAAATGGTTATTGTAGATTGCCAGTAGTAGCAGGTGGTTGTCCACATGCGAATGCATGCTTAGATTGCACTCACTTCTGTACCAGTAAGCAATTCTTACCACAGCACGAAGAACAGTTAGAGCGTACAGAAGAGTTATTAGCCATAGCTAAGGATAAACAATGGCAAAGACAAGTAGAGACTAATAGCCGTGTTAAAGAGCGTTTAGAACAAATCATTGGAAGTTTGACGGGGTAATTATCAATGGATAAACAAGTTAGAAATACAACAGAAATTGTACGTTTGGCGAAGCAGAAATCAAAAAAGACAAGGGAAAAAGTAGACAAAGCGATTTCTAAATTTTCGATTGAAGGTAAAGTTATTAATTTTAATTCAATAGCAAAGGAAGCTAATGTTTCTAAATCATGGCTTTATAAGGAACACGATATTAGGCAAAGAATCGAATCCCTTCGTGAGCGTCAAATAACAGCAAATGTAGTCTCAAAACCCAAGAAAAGTTCTCGTTCGGAGGAAATCCTTATTAAAACCTTAAAAAGAAGAGTAATGGAATTAGAAAAAGAAAATAAAAAATTACAGAACCAAATTCAAAAATTATATGGAGATCTGTATAATAAAGAATAATTATTAATCTGTAGACAAATTGTGAAAGGATGTACTTAAACGCTAACGGTCAGCTTTATTGAACAGTAATTTAAGTATATGTCCAATCTAGGGTAAGTAAATTGAGTATCAATATAAACTTTATATGAACATAATCAACGAGGTGAAATCATGAGCAATTTGATTAACGGAAAAATACCAAATCAAGCGATTCAAACATTAAAAATCGTAAAAGATTTATTTGGAAGTTCAATAGTTGGAGTATATCTATTTGGTTCAGCAGTAAATGGTGGTTTACGCATTAACAGCGATGTAGATGTTCTAGTCGTCGTGAATCATAGTTTACCTCAATTAACTCGAAAAAAACTAACAGAAAGACTAATGACTATATCAGGAAAGATTGGAAATACGGATTCTGTTAGACCACTTGAAGTTACGGTTATAAATAGGAGTGAAGTTGTCCCTTGGCAATATCCTCCAAAAAGAGAATTTATATACGGTGAGTGGCTCAGGGGTGAATTTGAGAATGGACAAATTCAGGAACCAAGCTATGATCCTGATTTGGCTATTGTTTTAGCACAAGCAAGAAAGAATAGTATTTCTCTATTTGGTCCTGATTCTTCAAGTATACTTGTCTCCGTACCTTTGACAGATATTCGAAGAGCAATTAAGGATTCTTTGCCAGAACTAATTGAGGGGATAAAAGGTGATGAGCGTAATGTAATTTTAACCCTAGCTCGAATGTGGCAAACAGTGACTACTGGTGAAATTACCTCGAAAGATGTCGCTGCAGAATGGGCTATACCTCTTTTACCTAAAGAGCATGTAACTTTACTGGATATAGCTAGAAAAGGCTATCGGGGAGAGTGTGATGATAAGTGGGAAGGACTATATTCAAAGGTGAAAGCACTCGTTAAGTATATGAAAAATTCTATAGAAACTTCTCTCAATTAGGCTAATTTTATTGCAATAACAGGTGCTTACTTTTAAAACTACTGATTTATTGATAAATATTGAACAATTTTTGGGAAGAATAAAGCGTCCTCTTGTGAAATTAGAGAACGCTTTATTACTTTAATTTAGTGAAACAATTTGTAACTATTGAAAATAGAAAGAAATTGTTCCTTCGATAGTTTATTAATATTAGTGACATTTGCATGCTTCAAAGCCTGTCGGAATTGGTTTTTAGTGAAAAGAACACGATATTCACGGTTTACCCACTTATAAACAAAAGATCGATACTTTTTGTAGTCCTTCTTTGAAATCAATGGTTGATGTCGTTCAAGAACAATCAATACAGAGTCTACACTTGGCTTAGGATGAAAATATAGTGGTGGTACTTTTTTGAGCATTTTTATATCCATCTCCACCATTAATAGTAAACCCAAAGCTCGTTGCAGATTTTGCAATCTTTTCGCAAATCCCTTCTCAACGATAAGATAGCTATATTTAGCCTGACTTTCAAAGGTAATTCTTTTGACAATATCCGTACTGATGTTATAAGGAATATTACCATATATCTTATAGTTTATATGTTTTGGGAAGGAAAATTTTAGAATATCCGTTTGAATCACTTTTATATTCTCAGAGGGGTTTACCGCTTCTTTAGTCACTTGACATAAGCCTCCATCAATTTCTATAGCAGTAACTGATCGACTCATTTTGACTAGCTCTTTGGTAAAATGTCCTTTTCCTGATCCGATTTCTATTACGTTGTCTTGTTTACTGATATTCGTGTGATTCAATATTTCTTTTACATGCTTTTTAGAAGTAATAAAATTTTGCGTGTCTTTAGGGTTTTTCTGGTTCATTATAACCTTCTCCTTACTGGTTATAATGAACTGACATTAAGCGTTCATTATAACCAATTAATTTTGATTTGGTTGATAACGAACTTTATTAATAACAAATATAGAAAAAGTACCCATACTTTTATCTCCTTTCCATTTTTTTCATTATGAATGAGATAAAGTAATTTCTACTACTGCGATACTGGTGCACATAATTGAAACCTCCTTATGTAACTGAATATGATTGTATCATCTTTTCATTTTAGAATAAACCTTTATATGTAATTTTGCACTTGACACTTCAGATGGACGTTTTCTTCAAAATAATATGTTTTGAAACTTGATAAGAGAAGCCACTGTCTTTACTAAAAAGTAAAGGCTGCGATAAAGGACAGTGACTTTAATAAAGTTGCACTGTTGTATTGTCTTTGGATAAAATTGTCTAAAGGGAAGTTTTATCCCCAACGAAAAAACATCTAAAGTGGTAAGTAATGAAAGAATGTCGATAAAGTAGGAATGGGGGATCTTTTTGAATACAATAGAATCACAGTTTGATAAGGTTGCAGAAGATTACGATTTCGTGAATGAGCTTTTGAATGATTATTCATTCTTTGTGTCTAATATGTCTCCAAAGAAAGGCAGAGCATTAGATATCGGATGTGGCTCGGGTTTGTTAGTGGAGAAATTAGCAAGTTATTATGATGAAGTGGTAGGGATTGATATTTCTAATCAAATGCTCGATCTTGCCAAATCTAAACGTCAACTAACAAATACGGTCTATCTGAATATGAATGCAGAACAACTTAATTTTAATGAGAAGTTTGATTTTATTGTAAGCCGAACAACCTTTCATCATTTGGATGATATAGCCAGCGTAATACAGCAAATGAAGGAACTGTTGAATGAGGAAGGAAGAATAGTTATTCTTGATAATGTATCTGAAGTCGAGACACCGCCTACCTATGTTTATAAATTAGGGGCAATCCAAGAGTTTTTACCGCATTGTTTCAAATTTGGAATAAAAAATGCGATTAGAATTTATAATCACAACACATCTAAATCATGGCTTGAGCATTTAGCTTCAGATAAGTACCTATCTGAACAAAATTATTACGATTTATATGAAAAGTTGTTGCCTGGATGCCAATTCCATAAAATGGGTTGGGCAATGGGGGTTGTCTGGACAAAATAACTTAAAGCTGTGGCTTTGAAAAGTTGAATTTGTGATTGTTTTCAGAGCTATCGGGTGCTTTAGTATAAATAACAATGAATAAAAAATCAGCCTGTATCTTATGTTACTATTAAGTAATTTAAGATACAGGTTTTACTATTTTTGAAATAAGTACCTTCCACTTCAAATACATGTATTCAAAGTGAAAGTATTGATTTAAATGATTCTTTTGTAATTTACTCTTGATAAGATGTAACGCCTTCAAAAGAAGATATTGCTACTACCATTAGACTTAAAGAATGTGGACAAATTCTTGGCATTGAATTACTTGACCATATTATTATCGGTGATCAAAAATTTACTAGTTTAGTAGAGGAGGGATATTTCGTATAAAAGGTTAAAAAGTATTTATAGTCTCATTGTTAAAATTTTAGTATAATAAACCTTAATTATATATTTAGAGGTGTACGATGACTTTATTTTTAATCATAGGGGTATTAATACCTATTATTTACATAATGAGATTGAATATTAAACAAGAAACAATTCGTTTAAAAGAAACACTTAATACTGTATTATTATCGATTGTTGGTATTACAACTTTTTCTTTTATTGGAGTATTCGTTAACCAAACGCATACTCAATTATATATTTTACTCATTAGTGATATAGTAACTGGAACGATATTTGGGTTACTATTAGCAACAATATATAAAATTTATGAATACTTGTCTCAAAGCAATCGTAAATAAAGCTAGTTAACTTTTCATACAATACAATCATAAACGAATTAATAAAGGGATAGATTGTATCAATTACATTGAAAAGTAACTAGCTTTTTCATTATCTTATATAAGCTGAAAGCACATTAAAATTTTCTAAAATCCAAAGAACACCTTGATAGGCTAAATACAGTCCGAGAATAATAAAAGCAGCAGAGATTAAAAATCTTAAAAGTGCAAATCCTACTTTAAAAAGTATAACTGCAAGCAAGATAAGTAAAATAATTGTAAGAATGTTCATTTCTCACACTCCTCTAAATTTATTTTACGAGTGATATTAATTATTATAATATATTTTAAGAAAATGTTAATCAGTCTAAAGAATTTACTTAATTTACTTCTTTAGACCGATGGATGAAATCTATTTTATATTTATAATAATTTAGGTTTAAAATTGGAGGGATTTAATTGCGAATGGTATTTAGTATTTTTAAAAATATAGTAGCAGTTATTGCAATCCTTAGTATTGTTTATTTTGCATTAAAATATGCCCCATTTTTAAGAGAACAGGACTGGAATCCTATGAATCAACCTCTCAGTAACCAATTCGAGCTTCTACCAAGTAATCAAACATCAACACCAGTGCCCACTAATGGAAAAAGTTATACTATAGAAGAAAACAATTTACTTCAGAATATTCCTGCTAGTCAAACGAAAAATGTATTTAAATTTATAGATAAAAAAGAATTTATGGAAGTTTCAGGTATAGTTAGGATGGGATATAATGAAAATTACATTGTAGGACAAAGAGATAATGAATTTATCATCTATAAATTCGGAAGTGATACGATTAAAGTCTTTAGTACGGAAATTGAAATGGAACAGGAATTAAATCGTCTAGGACAATCAATTACTTTAAAACCTCAGAATGAGTATTAAAAAATATAATTTGAAAAAAATAAATAAATGCGTTAATGTCTAGAATAGATACAATAATCTTTTGAAGGTTGGTGTAATGTATGTCTGAACAATCTAAAGAAAAACAAGCAAATGAACAAGCAAAAGCACAAAATTTATTTTCGAAATGGAGAAAAGATGAAACGCTCTATGAAGAAGATAAAAAAGATAAGTCGAATAAAGAATCGTAAAATTAAATAAGATGACATTTGATAGGAGCAAGTACTAGAATTCAATGAAGATTCTGACTTGTTCCTTTTTTCTTCTTTGAAGATAATATTTAATATTATTCTTTATTTCAATCCTAGAGTAATATAAAATAGAATATAATAGTTTAAAATAAATAGTAGAGGTGTTATGAGTGTTAAATTTTTTTAAAAATAACAAGTTAATTGTTGTTTTTTGTGCAATAATTATTTTTATTGCATTGATTGGTTTGTCCATTCGTTCACAAACTCAATCACCTCCTGAGCAATATGTGGGGGACTCAGTGTCATTTGGTCAGAGAGTAATTAGTTACCCGGTAAACTTTGTGACTGGAGCTATAGGTAACTTCTTTAAATCTAACAAATCAAATCATAATGAAGTTAATCAATTAAAAGCAAAAAACGAAGCATTAGAAGCGGAAAATAAAAACTTAAAAAAAGAACTTGATATGACTGATGCTTCAAAATACGATGCAATTTCAGGTGCCATCATAGCACGTAATCCAGATCAATGGATGAATACAGTGATTATTGATAAAGGTAAAAAAGCTGGTATAAGCAATAATATGGCAGTGTTTACTAGTGATGGTTTAATTGGAAGAGTAACTAGAGTGAATCAATTTTCTTCTCAAGTTGATTTACTTTCTACAAATACAAGAGCTGGAAAACTATCAGTCAATATTCAACATCATTCTAAAAATGTTTTTGGATTAATTGATCACTATGATAATAAAACTCAAGAATTAATTATTAGTAATATCAATAATAAGGATAAAATTTCAAAAGGTGACAAAGTAGTAACAAGTGGATTAGCCGATCAATTGCCAAGTGATTTATACATAGGAGAAGTGACGAAGGTAGAAAATGATGAATATGGTTTAGCAAAAGAAGTGAGAGTGAAAACTGGAGCTAATTTATCAGATATTCAACATGTATACATAGCGAAAAAAAGTAATAATACGGATTTCAATGAAAGAGAGACCCGATAATGAAAGCGTTCGTTTATATAATGATTGGTATCATCGTTTTTTATCTTGATACACTTGTTAGTTTAGTTATTCCCTTTCATATAGGAAACCTAACATTTATCTTAGTTCCTCATTTAACTTTAATGTATTTATTACTTTTATCAATTTATAGACCATTTATGGTCACATTATTACTAAGCATTTTTTTAGGTATTATAACTGATATCTACTTTGGCAGTGTATATGGTTTATATTTGTTTGGTTATATATTCTTAATAACAATATTTAATAAATTCTTGAAGATTTTTTACCGAGACTATATTATGGTATATTGGTTCAGTATCATTGGTGTAATGATTCTTGAAATATTTGTAGCAATTATATATTCTGTCATTAGCTATGTAGAATTTGATTTACTAAATTTTATATTACTACGTATTATCCCAACACTTATATTAAATATTATTTTATTAATTATTTTTATGCCTATATTCTTTAAATTTTTTAAAAAGCCAATATAATAGATTGACATTGAATATAAGTAATGGTAAGATGAAGTAGTTGAGTAGTTTTATAGCTACATACAACCGCTCAAATACAGGTTTAAGCGTTAAAATGTTTTTATTTTATCACCTGTATATGGCGTGACTTATAATTATAGGAGGTGCAAAGTATGTTTGCTATTATCGAAACAGGCGGTAAACAAATTAAAGTAGAAGAAGGTCAAGAGATCTTCGTTGAAAAATTAGATGTTAATGAAGGTGATTCATTTACATTTGATAAAGTATTATTTGTAGGTGGAGATTCAGTTAAAGTTGGTGCTCCAACTGTTGAAGGAGCTACAGTAACTGCTACTGTGAACAAACAAGGTCGCGGTAAAAAAATTACTGTTTTCACTTACAAACGTCGTAAAGATTCAAAACGTAAAAAAGGTCATCGTCAACCTTATACTAAATTAACAATTGATAAAATCAACGCTTAATTATGATTACTGTTGATATTTCAATTAATGATGAAGGTAAAGTAACAGACGTCATTATGGATGGCCATGCTAATCATGGTGATTATGGCTATGATATTGTTTGTGCAGGGGCTTCAGCTGTTCTTTTTGGAAGTGTAAATGCTATTTTAAGTTTAACTTCTGAAAAGCCGGATATCGATTATGATGATGACGGTGGTCATTTTCACATTAGATCAGTAGACACTAACAATGAGCAAGCACAATTAATTCTTCAAGCAATGCTTGTGTCTTTACAAACGATTGAAGATGAATATAATGAAAATATCAGATTAAATTATAAGTGAGGTGTATCCCGATGTTAAAATTAAACTTACAATTCTTCGCATCTAAAAAAGGGGTAAGTTCTACAAAAAACGGTCGTGACTCAGAATCAAAACGTTTAGGTGCTAAACGTGCAGACGGTCAATTCGTAACAGGTGGCTCAATTTTATATCGTCAACGCGGTACTAAAATTTATGCTGGTGAAAATGTAGGTCGTGGTGGCGATGATACATTATTCGCTAAAATCGACGGCGTTGTTCGTTTCGAACGTAAAGGTCGCGACAAAAAACAAGTTTCTGTATATGCAGTAGCTGAATAATTTTTGTCTAATTAACACCAGAAGTGAAGACTTCTGGTGTTTTATTTTTGTTTAAAAATGATTATAATAGAATCTAACGTTTTAGAGTTAATGATATAATATTAGCGATAAATTAATAAAATATATAAAAAGAGGTGAGATATATGTTTGTCGATCAAGTAAAAATATCTCTAAAAGCAGGCGATGGAGGTAATGGTATTACTGCTTATCGTAGAGAAAAATATGTACCATTTGGTGGCCCTGCCGGTGGTGATGGAGGTAAAGGTGCTTCAGTTATTTTTGAAGTTGATGAAGGTTTAAGAACACTTTTAGACTTTAGATTTCAACGTCATTTTAAGGCTAAAAAAGGTGAAAATGGTCAAAGTAGTAATATGCATGGTAAAAATGCGGAAGACTTAGTTTTAAAAGTGCCTCCTGGTACCATTATTAAAAGTGTAGAAACAGAAGAAGTTTTAGCAGATTTAGTTGAAGAAGGTCAACGTGCAGTCATTGCTCGAGGAGGTCGAGGAGGTCGAGGAAATTCACGTTTTGCAACCCCTCGAAATCCAGCTCCAGACTTTAGTGAAAATGGAGAACCTGGAGAAGAGCTAGATGTTACCTTAGAATTAAAGCTACTTGCTGATGTGGGACTCGTTGGATTCCCAAGTGTAGGAAAATCAACATTGTTATCTATTGTATCTAAGGCAAAACCTAAAATTGGTGCTTATCATTTTACAACAATTAAACCAAATTTAGGTGTGGTTTCAACACCTGATCATAGAAGTTTTGTAATGGCAGATTTACCAGGTTTAATTGAAGGAGCTTCAGAAGGAGTCGGTTTAGGTCACCAATTTTTACGTCATGTTGAGAGAACAAAAGTTATTGTTCATATGATAGATATGAGTGGTTCTGAAGGAAGAGATCCACTTGAAGATTATCAAATTATCAATAATGAACTGATAAATTATAAACAAAGATTAGAAGATAGACCTCAAATTATAGTGGCAAATAAAATGGATATACCGGAATCAAAAGATAACCTAGAATTATTTAAAAATGAAATTGATGAAGAGGTAACTATTGTTCCGGTTTCTACAATTACAAGAGATAATATTGATCAATTACTATATACAATTGCTGATAAATTAGAAGAAGTAAAAGATATTGATTTTAGTGTAGAAGAAGACGAAGATGCAGGTGTTAATCGCGTATTATATAAACATACACCATCTCAAGATAAATTTACGATTACAAGAGATGATGATGGTGCCTATGTCGTAAGCGGTAATGCAATCGAACGTATGTTTAAAATGACAGACTTTAATAGTGATCCAGCAGTAAGACGCTTTGCACGTCAAATGCGCTCTATGGGTATTGATGATGCATTAAGAGAACGTGGATGTAGTAATGGTGATATTGTTAGAATACTTGGGGGAGAATTTGAATTCGTCGAATAGGAGGGCTTTTTAGTGGACAGCAAAGATTATAAAAAGTTTTATTTAATACGTGAAGACGTTTTACCAGAATCAGTGGTTAAAACGCTTAAAATTAAAGACGCTTTAAAAAATGATTCCACACTGTCCATTTATGAAGCAGTTAAGCAGTTTAATCTATCAAGAAGTGCTTTTTATAAATATAGAGATACTATTTTTCCTGTAGATGACAAGATTTTTGAACACCGTGAATTCACCTTGATTCTCTATGTTAATGATATAGTAGGAATGCTTGCTCAAGTATTACAAACTATTTCAAAACTAGCGTTATCCGTTTTAACTATTCATCAAAGTGTTCCAATGGAAGAAAAAGCAACGATTACACTCTCTTTGAGTGCAAAAGATCAATCATTATCAATAGAAAAGGTCATGGGCACTTTGAGAAATATTCAACATGTTTATAAAGTTGAATTAATTAGTATGAGTATGTAAGGAAGGTATCTATGTACGCTTATATAAAAGGACATTTATCTCAATTGTATCCAACACATATTGTTGTAGAAACGTCTAGTGGTATCGGTTATGAAATTCAAACTCCAAATTCATATCGATTTCAAAAATATTTAAATCAAGAATGTAAAGTTTTTACTTCACTTATTGTAAGAGAAGACGCACAATTATTATATGGTTTTATTAGCGAAGAAGAAAAAGAGATGTTCTTAAGCTTAATAAAAGTTACAGGTATAGGCCCTAAATCAGCTTTAGCTATTCTAGCAACAAGTACACCTAACGAAGTTAAACGTGCAATTGAAAATGAAAATGATACTTATCTAACTAAATTTCCTGGTATAGGTAAAAAGACTGCACGACAAATTGTATTAGATTTAAAAGGTAAAGTTAAGATTACAGAAGAGACTAGTGAGACCTTATTACAAGTTGAGGGACAAGTTGAAGAAAACGACAATATAATTAAGGAAGCGTTATTAGCGCTTGCAGCTTTAGGATACTCTAAGAGAGAGCTTTCTAAAGTTGAAAAAGTACTTAATAAAACATCCATTCACTCTGTTGATGAAGCAGTTAAGATTGGTTTAAAAACGCTTGTATCTTAATATTATGAACGATAACTGGGGGGATAAATATGGATGATAGAATGGTAGATCAATCATTACACAATGAAGAATCCTCTTTTGAATTCTCACTCAGACCAACTAAATTAAAACAATATATTGGACAATCATCAATAAAGAACAATTTAGAAGTTTTTATAAAAGCGGCTAAACTAAGGGATGAGCCATTAGATCATGTATTACTTTTTGGGCCTCCAGGATTAGGTAAAACAACACTTTCAAATATTATTGCTAATGAAATGGAAGTCAATATAAGAACTGTATCTGGTCCATCATTAGAGCGACCTGGAGATTTAGCGGCAATTTTATCTGGGTTACAACCTGGCGATGTTTTATTTATTGATGAAATTCATCGCTTAAGTAGTGTAGTAGAAGAAGTTTTATACTCTGCTATGGAGGATTTTTTCTTAGATATTATTATCGGTAAAGGTGATGAAGCACGTAGTATACGTATTGATTTACCACCTTTTACTCTAGTAGGTGCGACAACACGTGCTGGAAGTTTAACAGGCCCTTTAAGAGATCGATTTGGTGTCCATTTAAGATTAGAGTACTATTCGGAATCAGATTTAAAAGAAATCATTATTCGAACTGCTGAAGTATTAGGTACAAAAATTGATGATGAAAGTGCAGTTGAGCTTGCTAAGCGTTCAAGAGGAACACCTCGTGTTGCAAATCGACTACTAAAAAGAGTAAGAGATTTTCAACAAGTAAATGAAGATGAACAAATTTATATCGAAACAACAAAGCAAGCTTTAAACTTATTACAAGTGGATGATGAAGGCTTAGATTACATTGATCATAAAATGATGAATTGTATTATTAATCAATATAATGGAGGACCTGTGGGACTGGATACGATAGCAGTGTCAATTGGAGAAGAACGTATTACAATCGAAGATGTCTATGAACCCTTTTTAATACAAAAAGGATTTATAGAACGAACACCAAGAGGTAGAAAAGCAACACCATTTGCCTATGAACATTTCAAAAAAACTAAAGAATGAGGGAATAATATGAACGTTGAGGAGTTTGATTATCATTTACCTGAATCGTTGATTGCTCAGACACCTTTAAAAAATAGAGATCAAAGTAGATTACTTGTGTTAGGTAGAAAGACTGGAAATATTGCACATAAACACTTTACAGATATTATGGATTATTTTGAATCTGGAGATACATTAGTGTTAAATGACACACGTGTTATGCCAGCGCGTTTATTCGGTTTGAAAGAAGAAACAGGTGCAAAGGTAGAAATGTTAATGCTTACTAGGATAGAGGACAATGACTGGGAAGTATTATTAAAACCAGCAAAACGTATTAAAGTAGGTAATACTTTATCATTTGGTAATGGCAAAATCATTGCTGAATGTATAAAAGAATTAGAACAAGGTGGGCGTATTATGCGTCTACATTATGAAGGTATTTTAGAAGAACGCTTAGATGAGTTAGGTGAAATGCCTTTACCACCTTATATTAAAGAACGTTTAGACGATCCGGATAGATATCAAACTGTGTATGCTAAAGAAAATGGTTCCGCTGCAGCGCCTACTGCAGGGTTACATTTTACAGATGAGCTTTTACAGAAAATAAAAGATAAAGGTGTCAATATTGCATTTATTACACTACACGTTGGCCTAGGTACCTTTAGACCAGTAAGTGTGGAGGATATTAATGATCATGAAATGCATAGTGAATACTATCAAATGACTAAAGAAACGGCAGATATTCTGAATAAAACTAAAGAAAATGGGCATAGAATTATTTCCGTAGGTACAACGTCTACTAGAACGTTAGAAACCATTCGTCGTGATCATGAACAATTTGTTGCCACAAGTGGTTGGACAGATATATTTATTTATCCAGGGTTTGAATATAAAGCAATTGATGGGTTAATTACTAATTTTCATTTGCCCAAATCAACATTAGTGATGTTAGTCTCTGCTTTTAGTAGTCGAGAATATATTTTGAATGCTTATAAAGAAGCGGTAACACTTAAATATAGATTCTTTAGTTTTGGAGATGCAATGTTAATAATTTAATGAATGAGAGGTACAGATTATGCCAGCAGTAACTTATGAGCACATTAAAACTTGTAAGCAATCAGGTGCACGTTTAGGGATTATTCATACACCCCACGGCTCATTTGAGACACCCATGTTTATGCCAGTAGGTACGAAAGCAACAGTTAAAACAATGAGTCCAGAAGAGTTAAGACAAATTGAAGCTAAAATTATATTAGGAAATACATATCATTTGTGGTTACAACCTGGAAATGATATTATCAAACAAGCTGGGGGCTTACATAAGTTCATGAATTGGGATGGCCCTATTCTTACAGATTCTGGTGGTTTCCAAGTATTTAGCTTGAGTAATCTTAGAAAAATATCAGAAGAGGGTGTCGAATTTAGACATCATACAAATGGCTCTAAGTTGTTTTTAAGTCCAGAAAAATCAATGCAAATTCAAAATGACTTAGGTTCAGATATTATGATGGCATTTGATGAGTGTCCACCTATGCCTGCCGAATATAAATATGTAAAAGATTCAATTGAACGTACAACGAGATGGGCTAAACGATGTCTTGAAGCACATCAACGTCCAGAAGACCAAGCATTATTTGGTATTATACAAGGTGGAGAGTACAAAGACTTAAGAGAACAAAGTGCTAAAGAACTTGTATCATTGGATTTTCCTGGATATGCTATTGGTGGTTTATCTGTAGGTGAACCAAAACCAGTGATGTACGATATGGTTGACCATACGGTTCAATTTATGCCAGAAGATAAACCAAGATACTTAATGGGAGTAGGATCACCTGATGCCTTAATAGAATGTAGCATTCGCGGTATGGATATGTTTGATTGTGTGTTGCCAACACGCATAGCTAGAAATGGAACATGTATGACATCTCAAGGACGATTGGTTATAAAAAATGCTAAATATGCAGATGATTTTAGTCCTATAGATAAGAATTGTGATTGCTATACTTGTAAGAATTATACACGTGCATATATTAGACACCTAATTAAAGCAGAGGAAACGTTTGGTATCCGTCTTACTACTATTCATAATTTACATTTTCTGCTAAAATTAATGGAAGATATTAGACAGGCCATTCGAGAAGATCGTTTATTAGATTTTAAAGAAGAATTTTTCGAACAATATGGGCTAAATGTAGAGAACCCTAAAAACTTTTAATAAGGAGAACAACATAATGAATGTTTCAGCATTAATCTTGCCTATAATTTTAATTATAGTATTTTATTTCTTTTTAATTAGACCGCAACAAAAACGTGCGAAAGAACATCGTGAAATGATTAGTCGTATCGAAGCAGGTCAAAAAATTACAACTATTGGTGGAATCAAAGGAACAGTTAAAGCTGTGGATGAAACAGCAGTTGTAATCACAGTAAATGGTCATGGTACTGAAATGACATTTGAAAAACCTGCGATTAAACAAGTTGATCCATCATAAATTATAATAAAAAGACATTCCACGACAGTTTGTTGTCGTGGAATGTCTTTTTATTAACTATCTATCTTGATTACACTAATAATGAGGTTATGTTAAGATAGATAAGTCTTGTCACATAGATGTAATCTTTAATTCACTTGCACATGGTTTATTAAAAGATTATTCTAATTACATAAGTAAATAATGAGGTGTTCATGTGAAAAAAACAAGTAGAATAATTGCATTCATACTCATTGTAGCGCTACTGTTTGTAGGTATGGGCTTTACATATAAGAATGTAGTTAAGAATGTAAATCTAGGTTTGGATTTACAAGGTGGTTTCGAAGTGTTATATCAAGTTAAACCACTTGGCGGTGATGGTAAAATCGACGATAAGGCTTTACAATCTACCGCTCAAACTTTAGAAAATCGTGTTAATGTATTGGGCGTATCTGAGCCTCATATTCAAGTTGAAGATCCTGATAGAATTAGGGTACAACTCGCAGGGGTAAAAAATCCTGATGAAGCTCGAAAAATTTTGTCTTCACAAGCAAATCTGACTATACGTGATGCTGATGACCACGTTAAATTAACAGGTAAAGATATTGTACAAGGTTCTGCAAAACAAGAATTTAAACAAGGTACAAACGAACCTGCAGTCACTTTTAAATTAAAAGACCGTGCGAAATTCAAAAAAGTTACAGAAGAAATTTCTAAAAAACAAGAAAATATGATGGTAGTGTGGTTAGACTATAAAAAAGGTGATAGCTATCATAAAGAGTTGGAAAAACCTGAAGATAAACGGAAATACGTTTCAGCCGCTTCAGTAGATCAACCCATTAATTCAGACAGTGTAGAAATTTCAGGTGGCTTCCAGGGTCAACAAGGCGTAGAACGTGCTAAGCAAATTGCAGAATTATTAAATGCAGGTTCATTACCAGTTGATTTAAAAGAAGTTTATTCTAATTCTGTAGGTGCACAATTTGGTCAAGATGCATTAGATAAAACAATCTTTGCATCAATGGTTGGTGTTGCAATTATCTATTTATTTATGGTAGGTTTTTACAGATTACCAGGTATTGTAGCAGTGATAGCTTTAACAGTATATGTTTATTTAACATTAGTAGCATTTAACTTTATTTCAGGTGTACTTACATTACCAGGTTTAGCTGCATTAGTATTAGGTGTTGGTATGGCTGTAGATGCAAACATCATCATGTATGAACGGATTAAAGATGAACTTAGAGTAGGACGAACGCTTAAACAGGCTTATTCTAAAGCAAATAAAAGTTCTTTCTTAACAATTTTTGATTCAAACTTAACAACGGTTATAGCAGCAGCAGTATTATTCTTCTTTGGTCAAAGTTCAGTTAAAGGATTTGCTACGATGTTATTATTAGGTATTTTAATGATATTCATCACAGCTGTCTTCTTATCAAGAGGACTATTATCACTTTTAGTTTCTTCTAATTACTTTAAGAAGAAATATTGGATGTTTGGTGTAAATAAAAATAATCGCCATGATATCAATGAAGGTGTAGATGTTCATGACTTAAAAACAGCTTTTGAAAAATGGAATTTTGTTAAATTAGCAAAACCATTAATTGGAGTAAGTATTTTAATTTTAGTAATTGGTATAATTATTCTAAGTATATTTAAACTTAATTTAGGTATTGATTTCTCATCTGGTACAAGAGTAGATCTTGATTCTGATACGAAGTTATCTCAAACGAAAGTTGAACGTACGATTAAAGATGTTGGTTTGACACCTGATCAAATTCAAATTAATGGTAATGACAATAAACAAGCAACAGTTCAATTTAAAAATGATTTATCTAAAGATGAAACTTTGAAACTTAATAAAGTCATTAATGATCAATATGGTCATAAACCGACAGTGAACACAGTCTCTCCAATGATTGGTCAAGAGTTAGCTAAAAATGCAATGAAAGCATTAATTTATGCAGCTATTGGTATTATTATCTATGTTTCATTAAGATTCGAATGGAGAATGGGGCTTTCTGCTGTCTTAGCATTACTTCATGACGTATTTATTATCGTTGCTTTATTCAGTTTATTAAGACTTGAAGTAGATATTACATTTATCGCTGCAATCTTAACGATTGTAGGTTACTCAATAAATGATACAATTGTTACTTTCGATCGTGTAAGAGAAAATCTTCATAAAATTAAAGTCATAACAGAACCTCATCAAATCGATGATATTGTTAACCGATCTATTAGACAAACGATGACTCGTTCTGTTAGTACAGTTCTTACAGTCGTTGTAGTAGTTATCGCCATACTGATCTTTGGTGCATCAAGTCTGTTTAACTTCTCATTAGCATTACTTATTGGATTATTATCTGGTGTATTCTCTTCTATCTTTATCGCAGTTCCACTATGGGGCATCATGAAGAAACATCAGTTGAAAAAATCTGAAAACGGTAAGCTTGTAGTTTATAAAGAGAAAAAATCAAATGATGAAAAAATCTTAGTATAATTAAATATATGATATAAAATTAGTGGAAGAAACAAAAGAATTCTAATTGAATTCAGTGTTTCTTCCTCTTTTTATTTATTCTTTTTTTAGGTATAATTGCTTGTGGAAAAAGGAAGGATAACTTTATGATTCAATCTAAATATAAATGGCTTTATGAAGCACCTAAACAAAATATATCGTCTGAGATTATTAAGGAATTTAATTTATCTCCTATTGTAAGAAAGATTTTAGAAAGTAAATCGATTACACAGTACGATGAGATAAATACATTAATTAATGGTACAAATAAAAAGCATGATTCATGGCTAATGAGTGATATGCAAAAAGCTGTTGATCGAATTAATTTAGCGATTGATAAAAATGAAAGAATATTAGTATATGGAGACTATGATGCCGATGGCGTAACATCTACAACGATATTAGTTCAAACACTGCAGAAATTGGGCGCTGAAGTCGGTTGGTATATTCCTAATCGATTTAGCGAAGGTTATGGTCCAAATAAATACGCCTTTCAAAATGCTTACGATGAAGGCGTATCACTTATTATTACAGTCGACAATGGAATACAAGGTCATGAAGAAATTGAAATGGTACAAGCATTAGGAGTCGATGTAATTGTTACAGACCATCATGAAATAGGCCGTACATTACCAAAAGCATATGCCATTATTCATCCTATGCATCCAGAATTTGAGTATCCATTTAAATATTTATGTGGAGCCGGTGTCGCATACAAATTATCGCAATGTTTAATAGATCATCCTCCAGAATATTTCATAGTTCTTGCAACTATTGGGACGATTGCAGATTTAGTGTCACTGACTGATGAAAACAGAACGATTGTTCAAGAAGGTCTTAAATATTTAAATCAATCCTGTCCATTTCAAATTCAATCATTATTAAATCAAGCAGGATTTAATGATGAGATAGATGAAGAAACAATTGGTTTCATTATTGGACCTCGTTTAAATGCGGTAGGTAGATTAGAAGATGCGTCATTAGCAGCGGAATTACTGATGGCAGAAGATTCTGAAGAGGCGAATTTTTTAGCTGAACAAGTAGAGGCATTTAACATTGAACGTAAAGATATTGTAGCTCAAATAACAGAAGAAGCCCTATTGATGGCTAATGAAAAAGTTGAAAATGGCGACAAATTTTTACTTTTAGCTAAAGAAGGATGGCATGAGGGAGTATTAGGTATTGTGGCTTCAAAAATTGTAGAAACTTATGCTTTACCCACTCTTATTTTAAATATAGATATAGAACAACATCATGCAAAAGGTTCAGCTAGAAGTATTGAACAAGTGTCTATGTTCGAAATTTTAAGTGCACATCAAGATTTGATATCTAAATTTGGTGGTCATCATATGGCAGCTGGAATGACGATGGAGATTGATAATATTGATGCATTATCAAAAGGATTAAATGAGTGGATGGTTCAGCTTTCTAAACATACTTCTTTAGAACCAACAAAACATATTACGACTAAACTTTCAGAAGATGACATTACTGTATCAAATATTCATGATATTAAAATACTGAAACCGTTTGGTACTGATTTTGAAAAACCTTTGTTTGAATTGGATGATACAGAAGTTAATGATGTTAAAGCGATTGGAAAAGATAAAAATCATTTAAAATTAGTAACTGGTCAAGCTAAGTTACAACATTTATTTTGGAAAAATGGTGGTTTAATTACACAAATAGAATTAGGCCAACCTGTCAATATCATAGGACATTTACAAATAAATGAGTGGAATGGCAATCAGACACCTCAAATGATGATACAAGATTTAGCGACTCAAAATGAGCAAATATTAGATTATAGAAGTAAACGTAAACAACTTAACATTGATACGTCATCTAAAAATGTTGCTTTTGTCATTCATTCTAAAAAAGAGAAGCTAGGGGAGAATTATTTCCACTACGGTGAAACAATTGATTCATCATATAATACGATTGTATTTCGTGATTTACCAACTGATTTAGATAGTGTTAAACAATCTCTAAAACATTTAGAATACTCACAACTCTATTTAGTATTACACCATCAACATTCAATTTATTTCGAGGGGTTACCGAGTAGTCATCTATTTAAACAAAGTTATAAGGCACTATTCATTAGGAAAGAAATGAATTTAGAAAAAGAAGGTTTACAATTATGTCAATACTTAAATATTAAGCCAAATACTTTAAAGTTTATTTTAAAAGTATTTCTTGACCTAAGTTTTATTTACGAAGAAAATGGTATAATCAAAATAAATGATAATCCAAGTAAACAATCTATTGAGTCGAGTCAAGTTTATAAATCGAGACAGTCAAGAATTGAAGTTGAAAAATTAATGCTTTATGATGACTTTTCACATCTTAAGAATTGGATTAAAGCTCAAAAAGCGTAACGCATAGGAGGAAATTTTTAAATGGATTTAAAGCAATACGTATCTGAAGTACAAGGCTGGCCTAAACCAGGTGTTAGTTTCAAAGATATTACAACTATTATGGATAATGGTGAAGCATACGGTTATGCAACTGATCAAATTGTAAAGTATGCAAAAGATCGTAACGTTGATATTGTTGTAGGCCCTGAAGCAAGAGGATTTATTATTGGCTGTCCAGTTGCGTACTCAATGGGAATTGGATTTGCACCTGTAAGAAAAGAAGGAAAATTACCACGTGAAGTTATTCGTTATGAATACGACTTAGAATATGGGACAAATGTTTTAACAATGCATAAAGATGCAATTAAACCAGGACAACGTGTTTTAATCACTGATGATTTATTAGCGACAGGTGGAACAATCGAAGCGGCTATTAAATTAGTAGAAAAATTAGGTGGTATTGTTGTTGGAATAGCTTTTATTATTGAATTAAAATATTTAAATGGTATGGAAAAAATTAAAGACTATGATGTCATGAGTTTAATTTCTTACGATGAATAGTCATTAATTTAGTAATTAGATTAATATATACTTTAAAGCGAGTGTAGGAATTCAGATTGAATACTATCTCGCTTTTTTATTTATCGTTGTATCATCATTAATCTAATCACATTTATTTATTTAAAAACTTGTAGTATTATATAACTATTATTTAAACTAAAGTTAATCTTTTAGAGATTTTAATACTTTTGTTAAAATTACATTAATACTCACGCATCTTTAATTAATAGGAGTGGTACTCGGATTAATTAAGTAATGAAAAGAAATTTCTTGATTTTCAATGATTCGGTTATCGGTAGAGTATTTGAAATATTAAAAAGTCGGGGTGTCATATATTGAATAACGAGTATCCATATAGTGCTGATGAAGTACTAAATAAAGCTAAATCCTATTTATCAGCAGATGATTATCAATATGTTTTAAAAAGTTATCATATTGCTTATGAAGCACATCAAGGACAGTTTCGAAAAAATGGGCTACCTTATATCATGCATCCAATTCAAGTAGCAGGTATATTAACAGAAATGCGCTTAGATGGACCAACAATTGTAGCTGGCTTTTTACACGATGTGATAGAGGATACACCATATACATTTGAAGACGTAAAGCATATGTTTAATGAAGAAATTGCACGAATTGTAGATGGTGTAACGAAGTTAAAAAAAGTTAAATACCGTTCTAAAGAGGAACAACAAGCAGAAAATCATAGAAAGTTATTTATTGCGATAGCTAAGGATGTTCGTGTCATATTAGTTAAATTAGCTGACCGCTTACATAATATGAGAACGTTAAAAGCAATGGCTAGAGAAAAACAAATTCGTATTTCCAAAGAAACATTAGAAATCTATGCACCTTTAGCGCATCGTCTAGGTATTAATACCATTAAATGGGAATTGGAAGATATTGCGTTACGTTATATTGATAGTGTTCAGTATTTTAGAATTGTTAATTTAATGAAGAAAAAACGCAGTGAACGTGAAGCATATATTCAAAATGCTATGGATAAAATTCAAACTGAAATGAATAAAATGAATATCCAAGGTGAAATAAGCGGTCGCCCTAAACATATTTACAGTATTTATCGTAAGATGGTAAAACAAAAAAAACAATTTGATCAAATATTTGATTTATTAGCTATACGCGTGATTGTGAATTCAATTAATGATTGTTATGCTATTTTAGGCCTAGTTCATACATTATGGAAACCGATGCCAGGTCGTTTTAAAGATTATATCGCTATGCCAAAGCAAAATATGTATCAATCATTACACACTACTGTTGTTGGACCTAATGGTGATCCTTTAGAAATTCAAATTCGAACATTTGAAATGCACGAAATTGCTGAGCATGGGGTGGCAGCGCATTGGGCATATAAAGAAGGTAAAACAATAAATTCTAAAACACAAGATTTCCAAAATAAACTTAACTGGTTAAAAGAGCTTGCAGAAACTGACCATACATCTTCAGATGCACAAGAATTTATGGAATCACTTAAATATGATTTACAAAGTGATAAAGTATATGCATTTACGCCAGCAAGTGATGTGATTGAATTACCTTATGGCGCAGTCCCTATTGATTTTGCTTATGCCATTCATAGCGAAGTTGGTAATAAAATGATTGGCGCAAAAGTTAATGGTAAAATTGTGCCTATAGATTATATACTTAAGACAGGCGATATTATAGAAATTCGCACAAGTAAACATTCATATGGTCCAAGTAGAGATTGGTTGAAAATTGTTAAATCATCTGGAGCAAAAAGTAAAATAAAAAGTTTCTTTAAAAAGCAAGATCGTTCTTCTAATATAGAAAAAGGTAAATTTATGGTAGAAGCGGAAATTAAAGAACAAGGTTATCGAGTTGATGAGATTCTAACAGAAAAAAATATTGAAGTCGTTAACGAAAAATATCATTTTGCCAATGATGATGATTTATATGCTGCAGTAGGCTTTGGTGGAGTTACTGCATTACAAGTAGTGAATAAATTAACAGAAAGACAGCGTATACAAGATAAACAAAAAGCATTAAATGAAGCACAAGAAGTCATTAAAACGTCACCAATTAAAGAAGATATCATTACAGATAGCGGGGTTTATGTCGAAGGATTAGAAAATGTTTTAATCAAACTATCTAAATGTTGTAATCCAATTCCTGGTGATGATATTGTTGGATACATCACTAAAGGACATGGTATTAAAGTTCATAGATCAGATTGCCCAAATATTAAAAATGAAAACGAGAGATTAATTAATGTCGAATGGGTTAAATCAAAAGATTCAACACAACGTTATCAAGTAGATTTAGAAGTCAATGCATATGATCGAAATGGGTTACTCAATGAAGTGATTCAAGCCGTAAATTCAACCGTAGGAAGTATTATTAAAATGAATGCACGATCTGATATTGACAAGAATGCAATCATTACAATTAGCGTTATGGTTAAAAATGTAAATGATGTATTTCGTGTAGTTGAAAAACTTAAACAATTGAGTGATATTTATACAGTTTCTAGAGTATGGAATTAAAAGAGGTGCTAAGATATGAAAATAGTTGTACAAAGAGTAAAACGAGCATCTGTCACTAATAAATCTATTCATAACCAAATTGAAAAAGGTTATTGTTTATTAGTAGGTGTTGGGAAAAATTCGACGGAAGCTGATATAGAAGTATTAGCGAAGAAAATTGTTAACGCACGTTTGTTTGAAGATGAAAACGGGAAATTAAATTTAAATATTCAACAAATTAATGGTGCAATTTTATCTATTTCTCAATTTACACTTTATGCAGAAGTTAAAAAAGGTAATAGACCAGGTTTCTCACAATCCATGCGACCTGAAGATGCCAAAATATTATACGATAAGTTTAACTCTGAACTTCAAAAGTATGATATTGATATTCAAACTGGTGAATTTGGGACAGATATGGACGTAGAAATTATTAATGATGGTCCCGTAACGATTATATATGAAAGTCAGGATGGCAAAGTAATATGAATAAATTAGATACATGGTTAACTAAACATGATCTAAAAAATATGTTGACGTTAGTAGTAGTGTTATTATTTATTCTTTTTATAATATTATTATTTATGTTTATGAATCATAATGATCAAGATAGTAATAGACTAACAATAACGGAAGATGCAGAAATAAGAACAGGTCCTAATGCAGGCTATCCGGTGATATATAAAGTTGAAAAAGGAGATAGTTTTAAAAAATTAAAGACTACAGGAAAATGGATTGAAGTCCAAAATGCTAAAGGAGATAAAAAAGGATGGGTTGCTGGTTGGCATACGAGTTTGAATATTAAAGCTGATGTCAATAAACAGGAAAATCCTTTTAAGAATAAAACTGTGGTACTTGATCCTGGTCATGGAGGTAGTGATCAGGGAGCCTCAAGCTCCACGGCTCTTAAATCTCTCGAAAAAAACTATACTTTGAAAACAGCACTTGAATTAAAACGTGCATTAGAAAAAGCAGGAGCGCATGTTAAATTGACGAGAACAGATGATAGTTATGTAAGCTTAGATAATAGAAAAGCGACAGGCGATGTATTTATAAGTATTCATAATGACTCATTAGATAGTCATAATGCTAATGGCGCTACTGTATATTGGTATCAAAATAGTCAAAAAACATTAGCAGAAATATTAAATGCGAATATTCAAAAAAAGTCATTACTTTCTAATCGTGGTGTTCGTCAACAAAATTATCAAGTTTTAAGACAAACGAATAAACCAGCTGTGTTACTTGAATTAGGCTATATAAGTAATCCTACTGATGAAAAAATGATTAGAAATCAATTACATAGACAGGTTGTAGAAGAAGCAGTCGTAGATGGATTAAAACAATATTTTGCTTCATAATACTTGCAAACTTTTCCTAAAATCGGTATCATAATCAGTGAACTTTATAAATAATACCGTTTGTATTCTTGAAAAGACTAATGAAATAGTGGACAATCATATTGATTGTGAAGAGAAGTAATCCTAGGCTGAAAGATTATACTAGTACATTGGTATCTTTGAACACAAGAAAAGGTGCTTTGATAAAATAAAGCCGGTTTGCGTACGTTACACGTGATGAGTGGAGAATATTTTTATTCTCAATTAGGGTGGCAACACGGCATATCGTCCCTTATATAGCATGAAGCTATATAAGGGACTTTTTTATTAAAGAATTTTAATAGTTAACAACAATTTAGAAGGAGTGATTGTATGATTAAGATTCCTAGAGGAACGCAAGATATTTTACCTCAAGAGTCTGCAAAGTGGCGATATATTGAAAATAAATTAGATGAATTAATGAAATTATACAATTATAAAGAGATACGTACCCCAATATTTGAAAGTACTGACTTATTTGCAAGAGGTGTAGGAGATTCTACTGATGTCGTTCAAAAAGAGATGTATACGTTTAAAGACAAAGGCGATAGAAGTATCACATTAAGACCTGAAGGAACTGCAGCAGTAGTGCGATCATATATTGAAAATAAAATGCAGGGTGAACCTAATCAACCTATTAAGCTTTACTATAATGGACCAATGTTTAGATACGAACGAAAACAAAAAGGACGCTATCGACAATTTAATCAATTTGGTGTAGAAGCAATAGGAGCAGAAAATCCAAGTATTGATGCAGAAGTATTAGCAATGGTAATGCATATATATGAATCATTTGGTTTAAAACATCTAAAACTAGTGATTAATAGTATAGGAGACCAAGCATCTCGTAAAGAATATAATGAAGCATTAATTAAGCATTTTGAACCTGTCATTGATACATTTTGTAATGATTGTCAATCACGTTTGCATACAAACCCAATGAGAATCTTAGATTGTAAGATTGATAGAGACAAAGAAGCAGTTAAACATGCTCCAAGAATTACAGATTACTTAAATGATGAATCAAAGGCTTATTATGAAGCGGTTAAACATCATTTAGATCAACTAGATATCAATTATGTTGAAGATCCTAATTTAGTGCGTGGACTTGATTATTATACTCATACGGCATTTGAACTCATGATGGATAATCCAAATTATGACGGTGCTATTACTACACTATGTGGTGGAGGTCGTTATAATGGACTTCTTGAGTTATTAGATGGTCCTAAGCAAACAGGAATAGGTTTTGCCCTTAGTATTGAACGATTACTTCTTGCACTTGAAGAAGAAGATATAGAATTGAATGTAGATGAAGATTTCGATTTATTTGTAGTAACGATGGGTAAAAAAGCAGAACAATATAGCGTGAAACTTTTAAATGATTTAAGAAAACATGGCGTGAAAGCTGATAAAGATTACTTAAATCGAAAAATTAAGGGACAAATGAAGCAAGCTGATCGTTTAAATGCTAAATATACGATTGTAATAGGTGACCAAGAGCTAGACAATAATAAAATTGATGTTAAAGAAATGTCTACAGGTGAAACAAAAACAATTCAATTAGATGAAGTAGTTAGTTTCTTTAATAAAGAAAAGGAGAATAAATAATGGGTAAAAGAACAACATACTGTGGTTTAGTAACTGAAGAATTATTAGGTCAGAAAGTAACACTAAAAGGTTGGGTTCATAATCGACGTGATTTAGGAGGCCTTATTTTTGTTGATTTACGTGATAGAGAAGGAATTGTACAAATTGTATTCAATCCAGATTTTTCAAAAGAAGCTCTATCTATTGCTGAAACTGTAAGATCAGAATATGTGGTCGAAGTCGAAGGTTCAGTCACTAAAAGAGACCCAGAAACAGTTAATCCAAAAATAAAAACGGGTCAAGTAGAAGTTCAAGTATCTCATATTCATATAATTAATAAATCAGCGACACCTCCATTTTCAATTAATGAAGAAAATCAAAGTGTTGATGAAAATATTCGTCTTAAATATCGCTATTTAGATTTAAGACGACCAGAATTAGCTCAAACATTTAAAATGAGACATCAAACAACTCGATCAATTCGTCAATATCTTGATAATAATGGTTTCTTTGATATTGAAACACCCGTATTAACAAAATCTACACCAGAAGGTGCGAGAGACTATTTAGTGCCATCTCGTGTACATGAAGGCGAATTTTACGCTTTACCACAATCACCACAATTATTTAAACAATTATTAATGATTAGTGGTTTTGATAAATACTATCAAATTGTAAAATGTTTCCGTGATGAGGATTTACGTGCTGATCGTCAACCTGAATTTACACAAGTAGATATCGAAATGAGTTTTGTTGATCAAGAAGATATTATTCAAATGGGCGAGGAAATGCTTTCTAAAGTTGTAAAAGATGTAAAAGGTATTGATATCCAAACACCATTCCCTCGTATGACATATGATGAAGCAATGAGACGATATGGTTCTGATAAACCAGATACACGTTTTGGTATGGAATTGCAAGATGTGTCTCAATTAGGAAAAGAAATGGATTTCAAAGTATTTAAAGATACTGTAGAACACGACGGAGAAGTTAAAGCAATTGTTGCTGAAGGTGCTGCAGATAACTATACACGTAAAGATATGGATGGATTAACAGAATTTGTAAATATCTATGGTGCTAAGGGTCTAGCTTGGGTGAAAGTTGTAGATGAAGGCTTAAGTGGTCCGATAGCAAGATTCTTTGAAGAAGAGAATGTTAACACATTAAAAGAATTAACAGGTGCTAAACCTGGAGATTTAGTAATGTTTGTTGCAGATAAGCCAAATGTTGTGGCACAAAGTTTAGGTGCACTTCGAATTAAAATTGCAAAAGAATTAAAATTAATTGATGAATCAAAATTAAACTTCTTATGGGTAACAGATTGGCCTTTATTAGAATATGATGAAGATGCTAAACGTTATGTTGCTGCGCATCATCCGTTTACATCACCTAAAGAAGAAGATATTGCTAAACTAGACTCTGAACCAGAAAAAGTTCAAGCAAACGCTTATGACGTAGTATTAAATGGATACGAATTAGGCGGTGGATCAATCAGAATATCTGACGGAGAATTACAAGAAAAAATGTTTGAAGTTTTAGGATTTACTAAAGAACAAGCTAGAGATCAATTTGGTTTCTTATTAGATGCCTTTAAATACGGCGCACCACCACATGGAGGTATTGCTTTAGGTCTAGATAGATTAGTTATGTTACTTACAAATAGAACTAATTTACGTGATACCATCGCTTTCCCTAAAACTGCTTCTGCAACTTGCTTATTAACGGATGCACCAAGTGAAGTATCAGATAAACAATTAGAAGAATTATCGTTAAGAATTCGTCATTAATCTTCATTTTTAAAGTAGAATAATTTAGTGCTAAATTGGGACGGAAATTGAATTTCTGTTCCAATTTTTGTATAAACTAACTTAAATTTTAAATAACAATAATTATATTATGTAAACTAATATATTTAAAAATATTTTAATACATAAAATATCTCCATATAGTATTTAAGGATTTATTTAATAAGCTCTTTATGATAAAATATGTCTATAAGATAGTCATCTGTGTTGTTCGTATGTTTGCTTTTTATTTGGGCCTAACACTTTTTGATCAGGGAGCCCAATAGGTTTTCTTGCAGCGCACACGCCTCATTTGGAGGACTTGCAAAACAAGAAACAGGGCACCCACCTGTATATAGCAGGCCGAATGATCAAGCTTTTTATAACTACGGCAACTACGGACTCTATCGGTACGTAAGGCTTTAGGCCTTACGTATTTTTTTTGCTTTTTTCTGTTAATATAGTATTAATATTTGCTAAGTAAAGGAGTTAATTATGAAACATCAATTTTCTAGAAATGAATTAGCCTATGGACAAGAAGGACTAGATTTACTAAAAGACAAGACAGTAGCGGTCTTAGGGGTAGGTGGAGTTGGTTCATTTGCTGCTGAAGCTTTAGCAAGAACTAACATTGGTCACATTATTCTTATTGATAAAGATGACGTAGATATCACTAATGTAAACCGTCAAATTCATGCATTAACTACTACCATAGGTCAAAGTAAAGTAACATTAATGGAAGAACGAATTAAACTCATCAATCCAAATTGTAAAGTTACACCTCTTCATATGTTTTATACTGAAGAGACATATGAAGATATTTTTAATAATTACAATATTGATTATTTTATCGATGCAAGTGACACGATTATATACAAAGTTCATTTAATGAAAGAGTGTTTAGATAGAGGAATCAAGTTGATTTCAAGTATGGGCGCTGCGAATAAAATAGATCCAACACGTTTCAAAATTGCTGATATTTCAAAAACATACATGGATCCAATGGCAAAAATTATTCGTAACAAGTTGAAAAAACTTGGAATAAAAAAAGGTGTTCCTGTTGTTTTTTCAGATGAGAGTCCAATAGTTATTCGTGAAGATGTTAAGAAAACAGTTGGAGATGCAAATGCAATAAATCGAAAAGGTCAAATGCCTCCATCATCGAATGCATTTGTACCAAGCACAGTAGGTTTAATTTGTGCAAGTTATGTCGTAAATGATATTTTAAAAGATATTCCTGTACGTAGAATTAAAGATAAAGGTAACAACTAACAAAAAACCTATGGAAGAGATGAATGAAGTATTATCATCTTTTCCATAGGTTTTATTAGTTTTTATGATTTAAATTATCATACACTATTTTAAATTGTTGTTCACTTTTAGAAGTTGTTTTTGGTTCATAATATATTTTATTTTTTAAAGCGTCAGGTAAATATTGCTGTTTAATATAACCATTCTCATAATCATGAGGATATTTATAACCGATAGATCGGCCTAAGTCTTTTGCTCCTTGATAGTGACCATCACGTAGGTGATTAGGTATTTGACCAACTTTGCCTTTTCTGATATCACTTAATGCACTATCAATTGCTTTTATAGCTGAATTAGACTTAGGAGATAGTGATAATTCAATTACTGCTTGACTTAGAGGAATTCGTGCTTCAGGCAATCCGAGTCGTTCAGCTGATTGAATAGCTGCTAGTGTTCTTTGACCAGCACTTGGAGAAGCTAAGCCAATATCTTCATAACTAATGACGAGTAAACGTCGTACGATTGTTGGAAGATCACCTGCTTCGATTAATCTCGCCAAATAATGTAAAGCAGCATTAACGTCACTTCCACGAATAGACTTTTGAAATGCACTCATGACATCATAATGCATGTCGCCATCTTTATCACTGATAAAAGCACCTTTTTGTAAACAATCTTTAGCATCTTCTAAAGTAACATGACGTTGATTATTGGAAACTTTAGCACTTAATACTGCTAATTCCAAAGCATTTAAAGCGCTTCTTACATCACCATGACTTTGAGTAGAGAAATATTTTAGTGCATCTTCATCAATTTTTGGTTGATACGATTTTAAACCATTTTGATCATCATTTAATGCTCTAGTTAATGCTTGATATACATCCTTTTCATCAAGTGGATATAATTCAAAAATTTGTACACGTGAGCGAATCGCTGGATTAATTGCATGATAAGGGTTAGAAGTTGTAGCACCAATTAAAATGATTTTACCATTTTCTAAATGTGGTAATAAAAAATCCTGTTTTGCTTTATCTAAGCGGTGAATCTCATCTAATAATAAAATGACTTGTCCTGACATTTTAGCTTCTTCAACTATCATTTGCATATCTTTTTTTGTATTCGTTACTGCATTTAATTGTCTAAATTTATATTCAGTACTGCCAGCAATGGCTTTAGCAATACTAGTTTTTCCAATTCCAGGAGGTCCATAAAAAATCATAGAAGATAATTTTTTAGTTTCTACCATACGTCTTATAATGCCTCTTGGACCAACTAGATGTTGTTGTGAAATAATTTCATTTATATTTATAGGCCTCATTCTTGAAGCTAAAGGTTCTGTATTCAATTTTTTCACACCTTTCTATTACTATATTAACTGAAAAAATGATAGAATGGGACTATATTATTCGAATTAAGTGAGGTAAAACTATGAAAATATCAACGAAAGGGAGATATGGGTTAACTTTAATGATTTCCCTAGCAAAAAGAGAGGGGCAAGGGTGTGTATCATTAAAAACAATTGCTGAAGAAAATCATTTAAGTGATTTATATTTAGAACAACTCGTGGGTCCTTTAAGAAATGCTGGATTAATTCGAAGTATTCGTGGCGCTAAGGGTGGATATCAATTAAGAGTCCCATCTGAAGAAATTTCAGCTGGCGATATTATTCGCTTATTAGAAGGACCTATTACTATTGTAGAAAGTATAGATTCTGAACCACCAGCACAAAAAGAATTATGGTTGCGAATGAGAGATGCTGTTAGAGAAGTTTTAGATAATACAACATTAAAATATTTAGCTGATTTTGTAGAATCAGATAACGATTTAGATGGTTATATGTTTTACATTTAAAAATTTAAATGAATTATGTTTAAAACTTTTTTACTGTGGTATTGGATTAAAGTAAGTAAAAATTACTTATTAAAAATTAAATGCTTAAATTCGAAAGGAGAATTTCAATATGGGATTCATGGATAAAGCAAAAGATGCAGCAGAGAAATTTAAAAATAGCGATAACGAACAAGTAAATAAAGTAAAAGATAAAATTAATGAATATACTGGTGGAAATAACGACAGTAAAGATGACAAAAAAGACAATAAATAATTAAAATTGTGAGTGATGATTTTAGTCATCACTCTTTTTTTATGAAAAATTTAAAACCTGTTGACAATTTATTTATGTTCAACAGGTTTTAATCAATATTATTTATTTAATTTTTGAATTACTCGTTTAAAACGCTCATATGATTCAAATTGTCTATCTTGGTCATAAATATAGCTTACGGCCATTATTTCATCAATATCACCATATTCCTCTAAAAATGCTTCTAATTTAGCTTTTACAGTTTCTTCAGAACCAATAAGAGAATCATCAAATCTTTGTTTTGCCATTTCATACTCTCTCGGTGTTAAAAGACCTTTTAAATCATCAGTTGGTGGTTGAACTGGTTGCATTCTTCCTCGAGCAATACTAATGAATACTTGTGCTAAAGAACTAGCTAAATATTCTGCTTCTTTATCAGTTTCTGTCACGATAGCATTTAAACATACAATCATATATGGTTTATCTAATGCTTCAGATGGTTCAAATAAGTCGTGATAAATTTCAATTGCTTCTTTCATTTGCTGTGGTGCAAAATGACCTGCAAAAACATAAGGTAGACCTTTTCTAGCTGCTAAATGTGCAGAGTCAGTTGATGATCCGAGTATATATAACGGTACATTTTTATCTACCGCAGGATAAGCCCTTACATAAGCTTGTTTATTTCCTGGACCAAAATAAGTTTGTAATTGTTCTACTTCTTCAGGGAAAGCATACACACCATTATGTTGATCTCGTCTCAATGCACTTGCTGTCATCATATCAGTACCAGGTGCTCTACCTAATCCTAAATCTACACGATTGGGATAAATGGTTTCTAAGGTGCCAAATTGCTCAGCAACAACTAAAGGTGCATGGTTTGGAAGCATGATGCCACCTGAACCAACTTTAATATTATGAGTATGTTCAAGTGTATGTTGTATTAACAATGATGTAGCTGAGCTTACTAAATTAGGTGCATTATGATGTTCTGCAATCCAATAACGCTCATAATCTAATTCATCTAATTTCTGAGCTAAAGCCACCATATCATTAATTGCATCTTTATCAGTTTGACCTTCTCGTATAGGAACTAAATTTAATGCAGAAAATTTTATATCAGACATAGACTATTTCTCCTTTTTATCTTTATTATCTAATAGTTTAACAACTTAAAACAATTACAGTTATTAAATTGCTCATACTTAAAATGATTATTGAAAGAAAAATAGTTAATATATTAATTCATAAACAAGAAGGTAGAAAATTTTAGAATGAGGTGCTATTATAGGAACATTGATAATATTGTGAGGAGTGTACTTAATAATGGAAGTATACGCAGATTATGCTGCAACTACACCAGTCAAACCAGAAGTTATAGAAGCAATGATGGATATGTATCAATCACACTACGGCAATCCATCTTCTATTCACTCAGTAGGTAGAGATGCTAGACGCTATTTAGATGAATCTAGAAGAAATGTTGCTCAATTACTAGGTGCTAAACCAAGCGAAATTATTTTTACTAGTGGTGCTACAGAATCAAATAATACTGCTATTAAAGGGTTAGTCTATGCTAATGAGCATTTAGGTAATCATATTATTACTACAAAAATTGAACATCATTCTGTATTACACGTATTCGAGCAATTAGAGAAAGAAGGATATGAAGTCACATATTTAGATGTAGATGATACAGGTAGAGTTGATTTGGATCAATTGGAAGAATCTTTAACAGATGATACTATCTTAGTATCTATTATGTTTGTCAATAATGAAGTGGGCACAGTAGAACCTATTTACGATATCGAAAACATTGTTTCTAATTCAAATGCTCTATTACATGTAGATGCAGTCCAAGCAATTAGCCATTTAGATATTAAATTTAGTGAGTTTAATATTGATACTATGAGTATTACTGCTCATAAATTTGGCGGACCTAAAGGTGTAGGTATTTTATTAGTAAAAAACAATACACCAATCGAGTATTCTCAATTAGGCGGCGAACAAGAAACTAAACGTCGTGCTGGAACGGAAAGTGTTCCACAAATAGTTGGAATGACCAAAGCTCTAGAAATAGCTACTAAAAATCGAGATCAAAATAATGTTCATTTAATGCAATTAAAAGAACTTTTTTTAGTAAGTTTGCAAGAACGTGCAATTCCATTTGAAGTCAATGGTTCCATGGTAGAAACGACTGGCCATATACTTAATTTATATCTTCCATTTATAGATGTAGAAACAATGTTAACTTTATTGGATTTGGCAAATATTTATGTTTCGTCTGGTTCTGCATGTACAGCTGGCTCAACAACTCCGTCACATGTACTTGCTGCTATGTATGAAGATGAAGATCGTGCAAAACATTCAGTTAGATTTAGTTTTAATGAAATCACAACCGAACAAGATATAAAGTATATTGTTGCTGAAATTCATAAAATATATCATAAATTTAAGGAGGAATAGAACTTGTCAAATAAAGATATACGTGTTGTAGTTGGTATGTCTGGAGGTGTAGATAGTTCAGTCACAGCATATCTTTTAAAGGAACAAGGATATGATGTCATTGGCATTTTCATGAAAAACTGGGACGATACAGATGAAAATGGTGTATGTACAGCTACAGAAGATTATAATGATGTTATAGCAGTATGTAATCAAATTGGTATACCATATTATGCTGTGAATTTTGAAAAAGAATATTGGGATAAAGTATTCACATATTTCTTAGATGAATATAAAAAAGGTCGTACTCCTAATCCAGACGTCATGTGTAATAAAGAAATTAAATTCAAAGCATTTTTAGAACATGCATTAAAATTAGGAGCCGATTATGTGGCTACTGGTCATTATGCACGAATCCGCAGACATGAAGATGGTCACGTAGAAATGTTACGTGGGGTAGATAATAATAAGGATCAAACATACTTTTTAAATCAATTATCTCAAGAACAATTATCTAAAGTCATGTTTCCTATTGGAGACATAGAAAAAAAAGACGTTCGTAAAATCGCTGAAGAACAAGACTTAGCAACAGCTAAGAAAAAAGATTCTACGGGTATTTGTTTTATTGGGGAACGTAATTTTAAATCATTCCTTTCTCAATATTTACCGGCACAATCTGGTGAGATGAGAACACTCAATGGTAAAAAAATGGGCATACACAGTGGTTTAATGTACTATACTATTGGCCAACGTCATGGACTAGGTATTGGTGGAGATGGAGATCCATGGTTTGTTGTTGGTAAAAATCTTGAAGATAATATTTTATATGTCGAGCAAGGCTTCCATCATGATGCATTATATAGTGATTATTTAATTGCTTCTGACGCATCATTTGTTAATCCAGTTGATTTAGAAAATGGATTTGAATGTACTGCTAAATTTAGATATCGTCAAAAAGACACTAAAGTATTTGTTCAAAAAGAAGATGAACAATCTATTCGAGTTACTTTCGACGAACCTGTTCGAGCTATTACACCAGGCCAAGCAGTGGTATTCTATAACGAAGAAGTTTGTTTAGGTGGCGCTACTATAGATGATGTATATAAAACAACAGGGCAACTTAGCTATGTTGTTTAATTTTTAGTAAACCGTTAACTCATTGTAAATGAGAATTAGCGGTTTCTTTTTAATTGTAAATTTATGTTAGAAATGGAGACATGGAAATGATTGAACAAGAAACAATATATCAGTGGATGAATAATGGTAATTATGAAGAAGCCATTAAAGCATTATTTAATAACATTGAAGAGAATCCTAATATTATTGAAAATTATATTAATGCTGGTATCGTTTTAGCTGATGTTGGTGAGATTGAGAAAGCAGAAAGATTTTTTCAAAAAGCAATAACATTAGATGACAAAAATGGCGCTGTTTACTATAATTTAGCTAATCTATATTATGAACAATCGCGTTTTCAAGAAGCGATAAAACTTTATCAACGAGCTTTAAAATATAATATGAATCCCGTTGATGCTAATTATATGATTGGTATGTCTTTTAGCCAACTAGATGCGCAAAGAGAAGCATTACCCTTTTTTATGACTGCTGCTGAATTAGATCAAACTTTGGACACAGAAGTTCAATTTCAATATGGTTTAACATTATGTCATTTAGAAATGTTTCAAGAAGCCATTAAGCAATTAAATTATGTTTTATCTATTAATTCTAATCACGTAGATGCATTATATAATTTAGGTCTTGCAACATATATGGAAACTGAGGATGTTGATAAAGCAATTCAGTATTTTGATAAAGCAATTCAAATTGATCCTAAACATTTATTAAGTCAGCATGCTAAACAAACATTTAAATCTCTAAAAAATGAGGAGGAATAATATGTCAAACCCTACACTATTTGATTACTCAATGGTTAAAGGAACAGTTGATACCATTCTATTTCAAAATAAAGATAACTTTTATACTGTTTTAAAAGTAGATTCCATTGAAACTAATGAATCATTTGATAATCTGCCTACAGTTGTAGGCTTTTTTCCTAATATTGTTGAAGGAGATGTCTATACGTTTAAAGGACAAATTGTTCAACATCCTCGTTATGGTAAACAACTTAAAGCTGAAACATTTGAAAAAGAATTGCCTCAAACTAAAGATGCCATTATAAGTTATTTATCTAGTGACTTATTTAAAGGTATTGGTAGAAAGACTGCTCAGAATATTGTAAATACATTAGGAGAAAATGCAATAAATGATATTTTAACTGATCCTTCTGTTCTTGAAAATGTTCCTAGTTTAGCAAAAACGAAACAAAAACAGATTGTAGAACAGATTAGTGCAAATCAAGAGTCAGAAAAAATAATGATTCGCTTACATGACTTAGGTTTTGGTCCAAAATTATCTATGGCGATTTATCAATTCTATCAATCAGAGACTTTAAAAGTTTTAGAAAACAATCCATACCAATTAGTTTATGATGTAAAAGGTATTGGTTTTCAAAAAGCTGATACATTAGCTAGAAATAATGGTATTGCTTATAACGATTCAGAACGTTTAAAAGCTGGATTATTATATACTCTTGAAGAAGAATGTATAAAACAGGGGCATACTTATTTAGATGAAAATGCTGTATTAGAAATTACAGAAGATATGCTTTCAGATAAGCATTTAGATGAAACAATTGAACAACAACAATTAAAACATGTACTACAAACACTTTTTGAAGAAAAGAAAATTATTTTAGAGAATAGTCATGTTGCGATTCCAAGTTTATACTATTCAGAACTTAAAAGTGTTCAAAATTTGTATCGTATCAAAACTTACAAAAATCACTTTAAAATAATAGAGCAATCAGATTTACAGATACATATTGGTGAACTAGAAGATCAAAATAATGTTAATTATGCTAAATCACAACAAGAAGCACTTGAAACGGCGATGAATTCGAAAATAATGTTACTGACTGGAGGGCCAGGAACAGGTAAAACAACTGTTATTAAAGGGATTGTAGAATTATATGCTGAAATTCATGGTCTATCTCTTAAGTATTCTGATTATCAAGAAGATGATTATCCAATCGTATTAGCCGCCCCAACTGGAAGAGCATCAAAGCGTTTACAAGAATCAACTGGCTTAGAAGCAATGACGATTCATCGATTAATAGGATGGAATCAAGATACTCAACCAGAAGATATTCTTGAGAATGAAATTAAAGCTAAGCTCATTATAATTGATGAAATGTCAATGGTTGATTCTTGGTTGTTCCACCAATTTTTAAGTGCCGTTCCACTAGATGCACAAATCATTCTAGTAGGGGATGAAGATCAATTGCCATCTGTCGGTCCTGGCCAAGTATTTAAGGATTTAATTGAGTCTAAAGCATTTCCAAGAGTTAATTTAACTGAAGTTTATCGCCAACAAGATGGTTCTAGCATTATTGACTTAGCGCATCGCATGAAGCATCATGAGTCAATAGATATTACAAAACGTTATCATGATAGAAGTTTTATTCATTGCAATGTAGAACAAATTCCAACTGTAGTGGAGAAAGTAGTATCTAGCGCTGTAAACAAAGGATATGATATGAGTGATATTCAAGTTTTAGCACCTATGTACAAAGGAAGTGCAGGGATAAAAAGACTTAATCAAGTATTACAAAATATTTTAAATCCTAAAGAAAAAGATACAAGAGAAATAAAGTTTGGCGATATAACGTTTAGAAAAGGAGACAAAGTTTTACAACTAGTCAATCGACCAAATGATAACATTTTTAATGGTGATATTGGCGTCATAGTAGGTATATTCTGGGCTAAAGAAAATGCACTTAACAAAGATGTACTGATTATTGATTTTGAAGGAAATGAAATTACATTTACTAGACAAGATTTATTAGAACTCACACATGCTTATTGTACCTCAATCCATAAATCACAAGGGTCAGAATTTCCTATTGTCATTATGCCTATTGTTAAACAATATTTTAGAATGTTGCAAAGACCTATTTTATATACAGGTCTGACACGTGCAAAACAATCTTTAGTACTATTAGGAGATCCAAAGGCATTTGACATCGCCTTAAATACGCAAGGTCAAGAAAGACATACACAATTAAAAACACTAATTATAAATTATTTTGGTATGAGTCAGGTTAATATAGACGTAGAAGAGAATGATGAACAGATAAATATAGATGATAATAATGCAGTTGAACACATTACTTTAAGTGAAGAAACAATTTATCAAATTAATCCAATGATTAATATGGGAAATGTTTCACCTTACGACTTTGTTGAACATTGACAATTTAAACAAAAATACTTAAAATAAATTTGAATTCGCATAAAGATGAGTAAACTTTTTAACTTAAGCAGAGATGTACTGGTTGGTGAAAAGTACAAGTTAATTTGTTGAACGCTACTTTGTGTTATCGTTAATATGATAATTAAGTGATGAGAAATTAAATATATTTCAAAAGTATTTATTTCTTGTAACTAGGGTGGTACCGCGAAAACGTTCGTCCCTTTGTTGGATGAACGTTTTTTTATTTATAAATGTATTAATTATATTAGGAGTGAAAAAATGAAAAAACTTAAAGCAAGTGATATACGTCAAAAATATATTGATTTCTTTGTTGAAAAAGGTCATATGGTAGAACCATCTGCACCACTTGTGCCTATTGACGATGATTCGTTACTTTGGATAAACTCTGGTGTTGCAACTTTAAAAAAATACTTTGATGGACGAGAAACACCTAAAAAGCCTAGAATAGTTAATTCTCAAAAAGCAATTAGAACAAATGATATTGAAAACGTAGGTTTTACTGCGCGTCATCATACTTTCTTTGAAATGCTTGGAAATTTCTCAATTGGTGACTATTTTAAAAAAGAAGCAATTGAATTTGCTTGGGAATTTTTAACTAGTGACAAATGGATGGGAATGGAACCAGAAAAGCTATATGTAACAATTCATCCAGAAGATGTTGAAGCCTATCGTTTATGGCATGAAGATATTGGCTTAGAAGAAAGTCGTATTATTAGAATTGAGGGGAATTTCTGGGATATTGGAGAAGGACCATCAGGACCTAACACCGAAATTTTCTATGATCGTGGTGAAGCATATGGTCAAAATGATCCAGCAGAAGAAATGTATCCTGGCGGTGAAAATGAGAGATATTTAGAAGTATGGAACTTAGTGTTTAGTGAATATAACCATAATAAGGATCATACTTATACACCACTTCCAAACAAAAATATTGATACCGGCATGGGATTAGAACGCATGACGTCTATTTCCCAAAATGTTCGTACCAATTATGAAACAGATTTATTTATGCCAATTATTGAAGAAGTAGAGCATATATCAGGAAAAAAATATCTTGAAAATAACGAACAAGATGTAGCATTTAAAGTCATCGCTGACCATATCAGAACAATCTCATTCGCAATCTCTGACGGCGCTTTACCTGCAAATGAAGGGCGTGGTTATGTTTTACGTCGTCTCTTACGTCGTGCTGTACGTTTTAGTCAAACCCTTGGCATTAATGAGCCATTTATGTATAAATTGGTTGATATCGTTGCTGACATTATGGAGCCATATTATCCAAATGTAAAAGAAAAATCAGATTTTATTAAACGTGTTATTAAATCTGAAGAAGAACGTTTCCATGAAACACTTCAAGAGGGCGTATCTATATTAAATCAACTCATTACGCAAGCAAAAGAATCTACACATCAGATTAATGGTTCTGATGCGTTTAAATTATATGATACGTATGGATTCCCAATTGAGTTAACTGAAGAACTAGCAAGTCAAGAAGGTATTACAGTCGACATGGCAACATTTGAAGTTGAAATGGAACAGCAACGTACTAGAGCGAGAGAAGCTAGACAAAGTTCACAATCTATGCAAGTTCAAAGTGATGTTTTAAAAAATATTAATACTGAAAGTCAATTTGTTGGTTATGAAACAACAGAATATCAAACAATTTTAACAGATTTAATTTATAACGGTAAAACTGTTACATCTGCTGAAGCTGGAGAAACAGTTTACTTTATCTTAAAAGAAACACCATTTTATGCAGTAAGTGGTGGACAAGTTGCAGATAAAGGAACAGTAGGAAATGATCAGTTCGAAATAGCCGTTCACGAAGTTACAAAGGCACCAAACGGACAAAATTTACACCAAGGTATAGTTCAATTTGGACAAGTAAGTGTAAATAGTCATGTAGATGCAACTGTAAATAAAGAAGAACGTAAAGATATACAAAAAAATCATAGTGCCACTCACTTACTACATGCTGCATTAAAAGAGATTTTAGGTGAACATGTTAATCAAGCGGGTTCACTTGTTGAAAGTGAACGATTAAGATTTGACTTTTCTCACTTTGGTCCAATGACAAAAGAAGAGATTGATCAAGTTGAAAGAAGAGTAAATGAGGAAATTTGGAGAGGAATTTCAGTTCATATTCAAGAAATGCCTATTCAAGAAGCTAAAGAAATGGGTGCTATGGCTCTGTTTGGTGAAAAATACGGTGATATTGTAAGAGTAGTCAATATGGCTCCATTTTCAATTGAATTATGTGGTGGTATTCATGTAGATAATACGGCTGAAATAGGGTTGTTTAAAATTGTAAGCGAATCAGGTACAGGTGCAGGTGTTAGACGTATTGAGGCACTTACCGGTAAAGCTGCATTTTTATATTTTGAAGATATTCAAAATAAATTTAATTCTGTCAAAGAACAACTTAAAGTAAAATCAGATAAACAAGTTTATGATAAAGTTGTTCAAATTCAAGAAAATGAAAAACAATTGAATAAGCAATTAGAGCAACGTAATAAGGAAATTACTTCACTTAAAATGGGTAATATAGAGGATCAAGTAGAAATGATTAATGGATTTAAAGTATTAGCTACAGAGGTAGAAGTATCTAATCCAAAAGAAATCCGTCAAACAATGGATGATTTTAAATCAAAACAACAAGATACAATTATTATTTTAGCAGGTCATGTTGGTGAAAAAGTTTCGTTAATTGCCGCTGTACCTAAAGAGTTTACAAGTCAGATTAAAGCCGGGGATATCATTAAAAACATGGCTCCAATTGTAGGAGGAAAAGGTGGCGGTCGTCCAGATATGGCACAAGGTGGCGGCACACAACCTGAAAACATCTCAGAATCATTACGCTTTATTAAAGATTATATTAAAAACCTATAACTTTTTAATCAACTGGTGTAAAATTAATATGTAAGTTAATACATGTCAGAGGAGTGTCGCATCTATGGAAAATATTGATAAAACTATGAAATTCGATTATGATGAAATTCCAAAAGAAAATGTCCAAACAGTTTTAAAAAATGTACATCAAACTCTAGAAGAACGAGGCTACAATGCTGTAAATCAAATTGTCGGCTATTTACTTTCAGGAGATCCTGCATACATTCCTCGTCAAAATGATGCACGTAATCAAATACGACACATTGATAGAGATGTAATTATGGAAGAACTCGTTTCAAACTACTTAAAAGAGAATAATAAATAAATGTTACGTCATAAAATTTTAGGATTAGATGTAGGTAGTAGAACTGTAGGTATCGCAATTAGTGATTTGATGGGCTGGACTGCTCAAGGACTAGACACTCTAAGAATAAATGAAGAAAATGAAGAATTTGGTATTGATAGACTGGTTTCAATCATAAAAGACAATAATGTTGGTTCAGTAGTCATAGGCTTACCGAAAAACATGAATAATTCTATCGGTTTTCGTGGAGAAGCCTCCCTTAAATACAAAGAATTGCTTCAAGAAGCTTTACCAAATATTGAAATTATTATGTGGGATGAACGTTTAAGTACCATGGCTGCTGAGCGATCATTATTAGAAGCTGATGTCTCAAGACAAAAAAGAAAAAAAGTAATTGATAAAATGGCAGCAGTTTTTATACTGCAAGGCTATTTAGATTCAATTCAATAAAGGAGAATTTCATTATGACTGAACATAATCACAATACAGAATTAAATATTAGTAATGAAGAAGAATTATTAACGTTATTCGATGAAAATGGAAATGAAGTTTTATATCGAAAAATGCTTGAATTTTATCATCCAGAATTTAAAAAAGAGTATGTTATTTTAGCTGAAGAAGGTGCTCAATCTGATGATGATGACATGATTGAGCTCATTCCAATGATTAATGAACCAGATGAATCTGGTGATGGTGGTAAACTTGTTCCTATTGAAACAGATGAAGAATGGGATATGATTGAAGAAGTTGTAAATACAAATATGGAAGAATAAACAGTCTTTTGTTAATAATAAATCTCTAATCAATTCACTTTGGTTAGAGATTTTTAATATTTCAGACTTAAATTTAATTTAGAATTATGATAAAATATTTAAAGTTAAATTACTGTAAGCATAAATTTTTAAATATACAGTCAGTTACTATATTTATACATTAAAACATAAAGTAGGTTTATTATTTTATTTTAAATAATGTAATATTAGTTGACTGATTTTATTTTTATGCCTATTGATATTAAAAGGGAAGTTATAGAAGTGGAATCAAATCAATCCTATTTATTAAATCTTCATGAACAGTTAAATAATAATATTGAAGAACTAAGATTTTATGCAGAAGAACACGCTGTTCCAATAGTGGATAAATTAACTTTAGACATGATAAAACAATTAATTAGAATTCATCAATCGAAAAATATTTTGGAAATTGGAACTGCTATTGGATATAGTTCGATGCAATTTGCTTCTGTTTCACCAGATATTTCTATTACTACTATTGAACGTAATGAGAATATGATAAAACAAGCAAAATTTAATTTTAAAAAATTTGAATACGAAAATCAAATTCGTCTTATAGAGGGCGATGCGCTATCACAGTACGATAAAGTGAGCAATCATTTATATGATATGATATTTATCGATGCAGCTAAAGCGCAATCTCAAAAATTTTTTGAATATTATACACCGTTATTGAAAAATGGTGGCTTAGTTATTACTGATAACGTTTTGTATCATGGATTTGTATCTGATATAGATATCGTACGATCAAGAAATGTTAAGCAAATGGTAAAAAAGGTACAAAAATATAATACTTGGCTTATGAAACAAAAGAACTATAAAACAAATTTTTTAAATATGGATGATGGTTTAGCCATATCTATTAAAGGAGAATGAATATGACTGAATTACTTGTCACTCCAAAATCTTTAAATCATATGAAAACATTGATAGAACTCGGTGCTGATGCATTTGTGATTGGAGAGCAAAAATTTGGATTGCGATTACCCGGAGAATTTAATCGTGAAGATGTTCGAAAAGCAGTTAATTTAGCACACGAACATGATAAAAAAGTATATGTGGCAGTTAATGGTATTTTTCATAATTATCATTTAAATGCTTTAGAAAACTATATTGAATTTTTACATGAAATAAGAGTGGATAGAATTATTTTTGGTGATCCTGCTGTCGTGATGTATGTTAAAAAACAAGATAATCCGATACCATTAAATTGGGATGCAGAAACAATTGTTACGAATTATTTCCAATGTAATTACTGGGGTGAAAAAGGCGCTAAAAGAGCTGTATTAGCACGTGAATTAAACCTAGATGAAATTTTAAATATTAAAAAACATGCAAAGGTTGAAATTGAAGTTCAGGTTCACGGTATGACTTGTATGTTCCAATCTAAACGTATGTTATTGGGTAATTATTACACTTTTCAAGATAGACAAATGAAAATCCAACGTAGTGAGAATGAGCAAGATTTATTATTATACGATGAAGAAAGAGAAAATAAATATCCTGTTTTTGAAGATTACAATGGTACTCATATTATGTCTCCTAATGATATCTGTTTAATTGAAGAATTAGAGCCATTCTTTGAAGCAAATATCGATTCATTTAAAATTGATGGTATCTTACATAGTGAATCATACATTAATACTGTTACAGCACAATATAGAGAAGCCATTGACTTATATCATGAAGATCCAGAAACTTATGAAGATGAAAAATTTATGTTAATTGATCCAATAGAAGAAATTCAACCTGAACATCGTCCATTTGATGAAGGGTTCTTATATAAACAAACAGTATATTAAGGGAGGCGCCAGTATGAAGACGTTAAATGAAATTGAAGTAAATGCTAAAAGAAAAATAAAAAAACCTGAATTATTAGCGCCTGCTGGAAACCTAGAGAAGTTAAAGATTGCGGTTCACTATGGTGCTGATGCTGTATTTTTAGGTGGACAAGAATACGGGTTACGTTCTAACGCTGATAACTTTACTATGGAAGAAATTAAAGAAGGCGTTGAATTTGCAAACCGTTATGGTGCAAAAATTTATGTTACGACTAATATAATCGCTCATGATGAAAATATAGAAGGTTTAGAAGATTATTTACGTCAATTAGAAGCTACAGGTGCAACAGGAATTATTGTAGCAGATCCACTTATTATTGAAACATGTAAGAAAGTAGCTCCTAAATTAGAAATTCATCTCTCAACACAACAATCTCTTTCTAATTACAAAGCTGTGGAATACTGGAAAGAAGAAGGACTTGATCGAGTAGTATTAGCTCGTGAAACAGGCGCTATGGAAATGAAAGAAATGAAAGACAATGTTGATATCGAAATAGAAGCCTTTATTCACGGTGCGATGTGCATTGCTTATTCAGGTAGATGTACTTTAAGTAATCACATGACAGCACGAGACTCTAACAGAGGCGGTTGTTGTCAAAGTTGTCGTTGGGATTATGATTTACTAGCTGTTGATGAAGAGGGAGAATTAGATTTATTTTATCAAGATGGCGAAGTTTTGCCTTTTGCTATGAGCCCAAAAGATTTAAAATTAATTGAATCCATTCCTCAAATGATGGATATTGGTATAGATTCTTTAAAAATTGAAGGGCGAATGAAATCTATTCATTATATTGCTACAGTAGTATCAGTTTATCGTAAGGTTATTGATGCATATGCAGAAGATCCGGATAATTTTAAAATTAAACCAGAGTGGTTAATTGAATTAGACAAATGTGCTAATCGAGATACAGCACCTGCTTTCTTTGAAGGAACGCCTGGATATGAAGAGCAAATGTTTGGTGTTCAACAAAGTAAAAAGTCACCATATGATTTTTGTGGATTAGTTTTAGATTATGACGAAGCAACTCATATTGCTACAATACAACAAAGAAATCACTTTAAACCTGGTCAAGAGATTGAATTTTTTGGACCTGAAATTGAATCATTTAAACAGGTTATTGATGTCATTTATGATGAAGAAGGAAATCACCTTGATGCAGCACGTCATCCTCTTCAAATTGTTCAAATTAAAGTGAATCATCCTATTTATCCTAATAATATGATGAGAAAGGAAATTGGCTAATGACACAGACAACAATCATCGGAATCGCTGGCGGTTCAGGATCAGGAAAAACAACTGTCACAAATGAAATAATGAAAAACTTAGAAGGCCATAGTGTTGCTTTACTTGCTCAAGATTATTATTATAAAGATCAATCACACTTAACATTTGAAGAACGACTTGAAACTAATTATGACCACCCTTTTGCATTTGATAATGATTTACTTATTAGTAATTTAAAAGATTTGCGTAACGGTCAATCGGTTGAAGTTCCAACATATGATTATAAAAATCATACTAGAAGTGATGAAACAATTGCATTTGAACCTAAAGATGTTATTATCGTAGAGGGTATATTTGCTTTGGAAAATAAAACATTACGTGATATGATGGATGTTAAAATATACGTTGATACTGATGCAGATTTACGTATTTTAAGAAGACTTGTACGTGACACAAAAGAGCGAGGGCGCTCAATGGAATCAGTTATTAACCAATATTTAAATGTTGTCAGACCTATGCATAATCAATTTATAGAACCAACAAAAAAATATGCTGATATTATTATTCCAGAAGGTGGAAGTAATAAGGTGGCAATTGATATAATGACAACAAAAATACAAACGCTTGTTGGGAAGCATTAACGAATAATATGTATTTTTCAAAATTAAATTAACTTGTTGAAAAGGAAGATGAACTTATGGAAAATCAAAAACAATATCCAATGACACAGGAAGGTTATGAAAAATTAGAACAAGAATTAGAAGAACTTAAAACAGTTAAACGTCCTGAAGTAGTAGAAAAAATCAAAGTTGCTAGATCTTTTGGTGACTTATCTGAGAACTCAGAATACGATGCTGCTAAAGATGAACAAGGTTTTATTGAGCAAGATATTCAACGTATTGAACACATGCTTAGATATGCTTTGATTATTGAAGACAACGGTGATAATAATGTTATTCAAATTGGTAAAACTGTTACGTTTGTCGAATTACCTGGTGATGAAGAAGAAAGCTATCAAATTGTTGGATCTGCAGAAGCAGATGCGTTTAAAGGAAAAATTTCAAATGAATCTCCAATGGCAAAAGCACTTATTGGTAAAAATTTAAATGATGAAGTTCGTGTTCCACTTCCAAATGGTGGAGAAATGAAAGTTAAAATCGTTGATATTAAGTAACAAAAAATCCAAAAATCATTTTGATTTTTGGATTTTTTTATAGTTAAATATTTATAATTATTTAACTATAAATTAGATATAAGCAAGTACATTCATTTAATTTTTAGAACTTTTACATGACAAAAATATAAATATATGCTTAAATAACAATGTAGATAAATTATATAGTTATCTTGTACTGAAAGGGAGTAAGCGATTACATTAATGCATTACTTACCTTCTTTTATTATTGTCTATTTGAAAGACATATTAAACTACTATGAATACGTGGATATTTTATATTACTAATATATAAAATGAAATACGTTATTTATAATCGAAGGAGGACCATCATCTTTGGAAATAAAGATTATTAATGAACAATCAATTGCGCTTTATTTTAAAGAAGAAATATCTGAAAGTAATTACAGAGATGTTGAATCCGTTACTAAACATATACACGCTAAAAGAATAGATGGTATCAAAGATGTGATACCGTCATATAGAGCAATTATGATAAATTTTGATAATATAAAGCTTAATTTTAAGCAATTAATAGATATATTAGATTTAAAACAGTTAAATGGTGAACATGCTAAAGATATTTCAGATAAAACGATCATACATATTCCAGTATTATATAATTCAGAAGTCGGACCTGATTTACCATATGTAGCTAAACATAACAAACTAACTACTGATGAAGTCATTCAAATCCATACTCAAAATGAATATCTCGTTTACATGTTAGGTTTTATGCCTGGTTTTCCATTTTTAGGTGGATTGGATTCTCGTTTACATACTCCACGTCGAGATGAACCTAGAGTCAAAATTGACGCAGGTTCAGTAGGAATAGCAAATAATCAAACGGGTTTATATCCTTCTGATTCACCAGGTGGTTGGCAAATTATTGGAAGAACACCATTAAAAGTATTTGATATCAACGACGATGAAATGTCTTTATATCAAGCGGGTGATTATATTAAGTTTTATTCTATTGATGAAAATACATTTAACGACATCCAAAGTGAAATAGCAGAAAATCGATTTAATAAAGAAAAGTGGGTGTTAAATCATGTCGATTAGTATTATTCAACCTGGTATGTTTACAACTGTTCAAGATGAAGGAAGATTTGGTTTTCAACACCTAGGTTTTTCAAGTGCTGGTGCTATGGATTTATATAGTTATTTAATTGGTAAGACTTTAATTGGTAATAATGGACCCAGCCTTGAATATACTATTATCGGTCCAACACTTCAATTTAATAAAGATAATACATTTATTTTGACAGGAGCACATGTAAACGCAAAATTAAATGAAGAGACAGTTGATATTAATACTGTAATTTATGCATGCAAAGGCGATATTTTGAAAGTTGGAGCAGTGACTGCAGGCGCCCGTGGTTATATTTTCTTTGGCCATCCTTTAGATATTCAACCAATAGCAGAAAGTTATTCGACACATACTAGAAGTAAAATTGGTGGTTACAAAGGGAGACCATTATCAAAAGGAGATTTGATATTCTTAAAAGAAAATCCATCTTTCAAACAAAATTTGGGTAAAACAACAGTTTATAATGCTATTCCCGAAGATAATATAATACATATTATTACCGGTCCACAAATTGAAGCATTCTCAAAGGAAAGTATAAATAAGCTCGTTAATATGGAATATAAAGTTTCTGAAAAATCTGATAGAATGGGGTATCGTCTTAATGGTGAGCATATCCCTCCTAAAACTGGAGCAGATATTATTTCAGAACCTGTTGCTTTAGGAAGTATTCAAGTCCCAAATGATGGTAATCCTATTATCTTATTAAATGATAAACAAACTATAGGTGGCTATACGAAAATCGCTACAGTCACTCAACTAGATTTAAATAAAATTGCTCAATTTAAGCCGGGAGATTTAATTCGATTTAAGTGGTCAACGATTGAAGAGGCTACAAAGGTTCAGGAACAATATCTAAATCACTTTAATCATTTAAATGCGGAAATTAACACGTCACCAACCTTTAATATGGGTGAAATGAGACCGACAGCAAAGAAATTGACTAAAATCATTACAGAGGAGAGATAGTTATGGATATAAAAAAAATAGAAGAAGTCATTAAACTTGTAAAATCAAATGATGTAAAAAAATTTAAATATAAAGATAATAAAAACGAAATCGAATTAGATTTTACTGAACAAAGTAACAATCAAAATAATAGTACTCCAGTAATACAATCTGAAGGGAATTCTCAAGACAAAAGTATTTCAGAAAATAACCCTTCAAATGATTCAGCAAAAACAATTACTTCTCCTATGGTAGGAACATTCTTCTTACAAGATAGCAAGGAATTAACGGATCCTATAATTCAAGTAGGTGACAACATTAAATCTGGTGATGTTATCGGATATGTTGAAGCAATGAAAGTAATGAATGAAGTGACTAGTGATATAGATGGTGAGATTACTGACATTGTGGTTGAACATGGTACAAACGTTGAATACGATCAAGTTCTAGTTAAAGTAAAATAAAGGGGGCAGAAATATGTATCGTTGTTTAGTAGCAAATAGAGGAGAAATTGCGGTACGTATCATTCGAGCGTGTCGAGAAATGGGAATAGAAACTGTCGCAGTATACGCTAAAGGTGATGAAAAAAGTCTTCATGTAAGTTTAGCTGATCAAGCAGTTTGCATTGGAGAAGCAAATCCTTTAGATAGTTATTTAAATATAGAACGTATTATTGGTGCAGCTGAAATCACAGGTTCTAATGCTATTCATCCTGGATACGGATTTCTATCGGAGAGTACAACATTTGCCCAAAAAGTTGAAGAAAACGATATTCATTTTATTGGCCCTAACAAAAAAACAATGGAAATGATGGGTGATAAAATAACTGCTCGTCAAACTGTTCATTCAGCAGGAGTACCAGTTATTCCAGGCTCAACAGATGCAGTAAACTCTTTAGAAGAAATTAAAGAATTAGCAAAAGACATAGGGTATCCTTTAGTATTAAAAGCCGCAAGTGGTGGCGGCGGTAAAGGTATTCGAATTGTTAAGGAAGAAAATCAACTTGAAAAATCATTAAAAGAAGCTAAAAGTGAAGGTCAAAAATATTTTAATGATGATCGAGTGTATATAGAAGCATTTATTCCTGTTGCAAAACACGTAGAGGTTCAAGTGATTGGTGACGGAAAAGAAAATTATGTTCATTTAGGTGAACGAGATTGTTCAGTCCAAAGAAAAAATCAAAAATTAATAGAAGAAGCACCATGTGCAGCATTATCTGAAGAACGACGTGAAAAAATATGTAATGATGCTGTCAAAGTTGCAAAAGCCTCTAATTATCGTAGTGCTGGTACTATTGAATTTTTAGTTACTGAAGATGCACATTACTTTATTGAAATGAACGCAAGAATACAAGTAGAACATACTGTTACTGAAATGCGTGCAGATAGAGATTTATTACAAGCACAATTATATTTGTTATTACATAATAAATTACCGTTTAGTCAAGAAGATATTGTATTCAATGGTCATGTAATAGAGGCACGTATCAACGCTGAAAATCCAGAAAAGAAATTCCAACCTACTCCAGGTAAAGTTAAACGTCTACACTTACCTCAAGGCTTTAATATTAGAGTAGATTCGTTATTATATGCTGGTTATCAAGTATCTCCTTACTATGATTCACTAGTTGCAAAAGTTATCGTAAAAGACTCTAATAGAACTTCTGCGATTAATAAATTAAAAGTGGCACTTGATGAAATGGTAATTGATGGTTTCACTACTACGGCTGATTTTCTATATGCAGTATTAAGTTACCCACCATACGCAAAAGGAAATGCAGAAGAAGTTGATATTAAATTCCTTGAAAAACATCACATAGTTAAAGGAGTGAAATTATGATGAAAGTTGATTTGAACTGTGATCTAGGTGAAGCATTTGGTAATTATTCATTTGGAGGTGATAAAGATATCATTCCTTTAATTACATCTGCTAATATAGCCTGTGGTTTTCATGCGGGTGATGAAAATGTAATGAATCAAACAGTAAAATTAGCTAAAAAAAATCATGTAAGTATTGGCGCTCATCCCGGACTTCCAGATTTAAAAGGGTTTGGTCGTCGAAAGATGGATATTAGTCCAACCGAAGTATATAACTTAATAGTTTATCAGTTAGGTGCTTTAGAAGGATTTTGTAAAGTACATCAAACACGAATAAATCATGTTAAACCACACGGTGCGCTGTATAACATGGGTGCTAAAAATAAAGAAATTGCAAAAGCAATTGCAAAAGCAGTATACGATTTTGATTCTGCTATAGTGCTTGTAGGTTTATCTAATTCATTATTAATATCTGAAGCTAAAGCAATTGGATTGAAAACAGCTTCTGAAGTGTTTGCTGATAGACGTTACGAAGATAATGGACAATTAGTTAGTCGTAAAGAACCAGACGCAGTCATTACTGATACTGATGAAGCACTAAAACAAGTTTTGAAAATGGTAACTGAAAACAAAGTGATAAGTCGCAATGGGAAAGAAATTGATTTGGAAACAGATACAATATGTGTTCACGGTGATGGTAAACATGCACTAGAATTTGTTGAACAAATAAGAAAAAAATTAACGAAAGAAGGCATTGATATTCAATCCTTATAAGGGGGTTTTCTAATGAAAGAAAATTTAAATCAAACACAAGATAAAGACAATTTTAAATTTACAAAAAGTCATAGACGCTTACTTTATGGATCTGTATTTTTAATGGCTACATCTGCGATCGGTCCTGCATTTCTAACTCAAACTGCTGTGTTTACAGCAGAATTTTATGCAAGTTTCGCTTTTGCAATCTTAATATCTATATTAATTGATATTGGAGCTCAAATTAATATTTGGCGCGTATTAGTTATAACAGGTTTACGTGGTCAAGAAGTATCAAATAAAGTGTTACCTGGATTAGGAACTTTAATTTCAATATTGATTGCTTTTGGAGGACTTGCTTTTAATATCGGAAACATAGCTGGTGCTGGTTTAGGATTGAATGCAATATTTGGACTTGATGTTAAATGGGGAGCAGCTATTACAGCCATTTTTGCAATTTTAATATTTGTAAGTAAAAGTGGTCAAAAAATTATGGATATTGTTTCAATGATTTTAGGAGTAATAATGATATTAGTAGTCGCTTATGTCATGGTTGTATCTAACCCTCCCTATGGTGATGCACTTGTTCATACAGTTGCACCAGAACATCCTATTAAATTAATTTTACCAATTATTACTTTAGTTGGAGGAACAGTAGGTGGATACATCACATTTGCTGGCGCACATAGAATACTTGATTCTGGAATGAAAGGTAAAGAGTTTTTACCATTTGTGAATCGTTCAGCTATTGCAGGTATCTTAACTACAGGTATTATGAGAACATTATTATTTTTAGCAGTACTTGGAGTTGTAGTGACAGGTGTCACTTTAAATGCAGATAATCCGCCAGCCTCAGTATTTGAACATGCTATTGGACCAATAGGAAAAAATATTTTTGGAGTTGTTATTTTCGCAGCCGCAATGTCATCAGTGATTGGTTCAGCATATACAAGTGCAACTTTCTTAAAAACATTACACAAATCATTATTTAATAAAAATAATTTGATTGTCATTGTCTTCATCGTGATTTCAACAATAATTTTCTTATTAATTGGAAAACCAATTAGTTTATTGATTATTGCTGGAGCAATAAATGGATGGATTTTACCGATTACTTTGGGTGCAATATTGATAGCGAGTAGAAAAAAATCAATTGTTGGAGATTATAAACATCCAACATGGATGCTAGTATTTGGCATTATAGCAGTTATTGTTACAATTATAACAGGTATATTGTCTCTACAAGATTTAGCTACTTTATGGAAAGGTTAATCATAAATATATATATAATTTAAGATTTTAAAATTTAACTGTCGACAGTGTTTAACTGTATCGACAGTTTTTTTATTAAATCATTTTCAAGATTATTTTTTCATAGAAAAAGTTAGTCGTGATGAACTAGAAATTATGTTAGAATAACATGTGCTAAGATTAAAGTTGAGGTGTAAATATGATTGGAATTATTGGAGCTATGGAAGAAGAAGTAGCGATTTTAAAACATAAATTAGTGAATTTAAATGAGATTGAAGTAGCACATGTAAAATTTTATCGTGGTCAACTAAATGATAAAGATGTTGTTTTAACACAAAGTGGAATTGGAAAAGTAAATGCTACAATATCCACAACATTGTTAATTGAAAAATTTAAACCAACATTGATTATAAATACAGGTTCTGCTGGTGCTTTAGATGACAGTTTATCAGTTGGAGACATTTTAATTAGTAATCATGTGATGTACCATGATGCAGATGCAACTGCTTTTGGATACGACATCGGTCAAATACCTCAAATGCCAGCTCAATTTGAAGCTAACCAACAATTACTCCAATTAACTGAAAAAGTTGTAAAACAGCAAAATTTAACCGCTAAAATTGGTCAAATTGTAAGTGGCGATAGCTTTATTGGTAGTAGCGAACAGCGATTAAAAATTAAACGTCAGTTTTCAGAAGCTATGGCAGTTGAAATGGAAGCAACGGCTATTGCTCAAACTTGTTATCAATTTAATTTACCTTTTATCGTCACTCGTGCTGTTTCTGATTTAGCAAATGGGAAAGCAGAAATGTCGTTTGAAGAGTTTCTTGGTAAAGCAGCTCAATCATCAAGTAACATTGTTGAACAGTTGGTTAAAGAAATATAAACAATAAATAATTTAAAGGTGAAATGAATGGGATTAATTAAAAAATATTTTATGCCTAGTGATTATGTACAATCTGTATTTCAAATTGATATTGAAAAGTTAGCATATTCTGGTTTTAAAGGTATTATTACAGATTTAGATAATACATTAGTAGGTTGGGACGTTAAAACACCAACGAAAGAAATACAAGAATGGTTTAAAAAGGCAAATGATTTAGGATTAACGATTACAATTGTATCAAATAATAGTGAAAAACGTGTTTCCGGTTTTTCGAAAGACTTAGACGTTGATTTTATCTTTAAAGCTAGAAAACCTATGGGAAGAGCTTTTAAAAAAGCTATACAACACATGAATATTAAACCAGAAGAAACAGTCGTTATAGGTGACCAAATGCTTACAGACGTACTTGGTGGCAATAATAACGGTCTATATACTATCATGGTAGTTCCTGTCAAAAAGACAGATGGATTTTTAACTAGACTAAATAGAATAATCGAACGTCGATTATTAAACTATTTTAAAAGAAAAGGCTATATTACATGGGAGGAAAATTGATTGGATGAAACTTTAAAATGTATCGGTTGTGGCGCTCCTTTACAATCTGAAGATAAAAACGCACCTGGGTATGTGCCAGAACATAATTTATTTAGAGATGATGTTATATGCCAACGTTGTTTTAGATTAAAAAATTATAATGAAATACAAGATGTAGGAATGGATAGTGAAGATTTTTTAAATTTATTAAATGGATTATCCGATAGACAAGGGATTATCGTTAACGTAATTGATGTTTTTGACTTTGAAGGATCGTTTATTAATGCTTTAAAACGAATTGTAGGAAATAAGAAAATCATTTTGGCGGCGAATAAATTAGATCTTTTACCAAGACAAATTAATCAACGTCGTGTAAAAGAATGGTTAAAAAGAACAGCTAGAAAGTATGGATTAGAAGCTGAAGAGGTGGTATTAATATCAGCTCATAAAGGATGGGGTATTGATGCACTTTTAGAATCAATCAACCGTTTTAGAAATCATCAAGATGTTTATATCGTTGGTACTACAAATGTTGGTAAATCAACTTTAATCAATAAATTAATTGAGCAAAGTGTAGGTGAAAAAGATGTCGTTACAACATCAAGATTTCCAGGTACAACATTAGATATGATAGATATTCCTTTAGATGAAAAAACATTTATGTATGACACACCTGGCATTATACAAGCGCATCAAATGACCCATTATGTTACTGAAAAAGAATTGAAAGTGATTATTCCTAAGAATGAAATTAAACAACGTGTATTTCAATTAAATGAGGGACAAACTTTATTCTTCGGTGGATTAGCTAGGATAGATTATGTTTCTGGTGGGAAACGACCACTTGTATGTTATTTTTCTAATGATTTAAATATTCATAGAACTAAAACTGAAAAGGCAAATGATTTATGGCGAAATCAAATAGGGCATTTATTAAGTCCACCTAGTAACCCCGAAAAATTTAATATAAGTGATATGAAAGCTGTGCGTCTGGAAACAGGGAAAGAAAAACGTGACATTATGATTTCTGGATTGGGCTTTATTACACTCGAAGCAGGTGCAAAAGTGATTGTTCGTGTTCCTAAAAGTGTTGATGTTGTTTTAAGACAATCTATTATGTAGGGAGGATTCATAATGAAATTTGCAGTGATAGGAGATCCGATTTCACATTCATTATCACCAGTGATGCATAATACTAATTTTAAAGTTTTAGGTTTAAATGATACCTATGAAGCATTGCATATACCGGTTCAAGATTTCGATAATATTAAAGAAATAATAACTGAAAAAAATTTAAGTGGATTTAATATTACTATTCCTCATAAAGAACGCATTATTCCATTCTTAGATGATATTGATGAACAAGCTAAAGCTGTAGGTGCAGTGAATACTGTGAAAATAGAAGGGAATAAATGGATTGGTTATAATACTGATGGTCTTGGATACGTAAAAGGATTAAAACAAGTATATCCTGACTTATCAAATGCATACATTTTAATTCTTGGAGCTGGGGGTGCAAGCAAAGGTATTGCAACTGCACTTTCACAATGTGTACAACCTAAATTAACTATAGCGAATAGAACAATGAGTCGCTTTGATAATTGGAAATTAGATATTAATGCGATTACCCTACAACAAGCTGAACAATATCTTGATGAGTTTGATATTATTATTAATACAACATCAGCAGGATTAGATAATAATAAAGAGAGTGTAATTCGTCTCGATCAATTATCACCGAATACATTGGTAAGTGATATCATTTATATTCCCTATAAAACATCATTTTTACAACAAGCTGAAGAGAAGGGTAACCCTATTTATAATGGTCTAGATATGTTTGTATATCAAGGTGCTGAGAGCTTTAAAATATGGACTGGCAAAGATGCTGAAATTAAAGAAATGAAATTAGCAGTTTTAAATCAATTAAAAGGAGAATAATATGCTATGCTAACAGGTAAACAAAAAAGATATTTAAGAAGTTTGGCGCATAACATTGATCCAATTTTTCAAATAGGTAAAGCTGGAATTAATGATAATATGATTAGTCAAATAGATGAAACACTTGAAAATAGAGAATTAATTAAAATTCATATACTTCAAAATAATTTTGATGATAAAAACGATTTAGCCCAAACGCTAAGTCAAGCTACTAATAGTGAATTGGTCCAAGTCATTGGATCAATGATAGTCATTTATAGAGAATCTCAAGAAAATAAGGAAATTTCATTACCATAATTTTATGAAAAAAATTGTTTTATACGGCGGACAATTTAATCCTATTCATACTGCACATATGTTAGTAGCTAATGAAGTATTTCATAAAATTAAACCGGATGTTTTCTATTTTTTACCAAGTTATATGGCTCCACTTAAAGAACATAACGATTACTTAGATGCTCATTATCGCATCAAAATGATTAATATGGTAATTGAGCAGTTAGGTTTCGGAAATATTTGTTATGCAGAATTAGAAAGAAAAGGTCAAAGTTATACGTATGATACATTAAAAGCTTTAATTGACCAAAATCCTTACGATAAGTTTTATTTTGTAATAGGATCAGACCAATATGATCAACTTGATAAATGGTATAAAATAGATGAATTAAAGCAAATGATTATCTTTATAGTAGTAAATAGAGAAAAAAATATTCAAAAGGTTGATGAAAATATGATTTCCATATCTATTCCAAGAATGGATATTAGTTCATCAATGATTAGACAACGTGTAAAAGATAAAAAAACAATTGATATTTTAGTCCCTCGAAATGTTAGTAAATATATTAGAGAGGAAGGATTCTATGAACACTAAAGAAGCAAAAAAACTTATCGAAAATAAATTGCCCGAAAAGCGTTTTAAACATTCTCTTAGAGTAGCTGACACAGCAGTTAAGCTTGCTGAAATCTATGATGGAGATAAAAGTAAAGCAGAGTTAGCAGGTATTTTACATGATTATTGTAAATATGATGATTTAGGAAAAATGTATCAAGTCGTTCGCCAACATGATTTAGATAGCAATTTGTTAAGTTATGGAAGTGAAATTCTTCATGGACCTGTATGTGCAGCATTAATGAAGGCTGATTATGGCATCGAAGATGAAGAAATATTATTAGCCATTAAATATCACACTACTGGTCGTAAAGAAATGACAAAAACTGAAAAATTGGTATTTATTGCTGACTATATAGAACCTGGTAGAAAAACTCCAGGAGTTGAAGAAATTAGAGATATGGCATACAATCAAGGTAGCTTAGATAAAACAATTTATGAAATATCAAAGCGAACAGTGTTATTTTTAATTAGTAAAGATATTACTGTTTATGGTTCTACGATTGAATGTTTAAATTATTATAATTATAGTGATCAAAAGATAAAGGATGATTAAATGAATTCAGAAGAATTATTAAATATTGCTGTCACAGCGACAGAAGATAAAAAAGCAGAAGATATTGTTTCTCTTAATATGCAAGGTATTAGTGATATGACTGATTATTTTGTAGTGTGTCATGGTAATAATGAACGTCAAGTTCAATCAATTGCTAGAGCAGTAAAAGAAAAAGTGCATGAAAATAATATTGAAGTAAAGCGTATGGAAGGTTATCAAAGTGCAAGATGGGTCTTAATTGATTTAGCAGACGTAGTAGTTCATATTTTCCATAAAGATGAACGTAATTACTATAATATAGAGAAACTTTATCAAGATGCTCCAATAGAATCATATAATCAGGTAGCATATTAAAATGATGCAATACACTGAAATGAGTAAAGTTTATGATCAGCTTACTCAAGATCAACCTTATGAAGAATGGTTTAATATTGTAAAATATTATACAAGAACAATGTCTTCTAATGATTCAATAAATATTCTTGATATTGGTTGTGGCACTGGAAGTTTAACGCAATTACTTCCTTCTATTGGAACGGTTACAGGCATGGATTTAAGTACAGACATGTTATCTATTGCTGCAAATAAATCTAATCAAGTTACTTGGTTAGAAGGTGACATGACCGATTTTTCATTAAATACAACATATGATGTTGTAACAATATTTTGTGATTCCCTGAATTATTTACCTGATATTGATGATATCGTAAATACGTTTAATTGTGTATTTAATCATTTATCTCATTTAGGAATGTTTATATTCGATATTCATACGATATATAAAATGAACACAGCATTTAATAATCAATGTTATATTGATGATAATGATGATATATTTTTAGCGTGGGAAGCTATAAAGGGTGAAGAACCTTATAGTGTTTATCATGATATGAGTTTCTTTTTAAAACAGCATAATGGTAATTATCACCGTTTTAATGAATCACACTATCAAAGAACATTTGAAAAAGATTTCTATATTCGATTGTTAAAACAAACTGGATTTAATCGTATTGAAACTTTTGTAGACTTTGACATCAATAATCATAATGAAAAAGGTGACAGATTGTTTTTTGTTGCTTATAAATAAAATAAAGTAAACTCATCTCCTTATACGTTTATACATATAAGGAGATGAGTTTTTGTTTAAGTATAGAAATGAAATAATTCAATTATTAACTAAGTGGAAGACTCATATCATCATTTTAATTGCAGTAGTGTTACTTTTTATAGTGATTCTCATGCTTATGAAAAATAATGAGACTTCAGAACATATGACAACATCTAATGCTAATAATAGCCAATTTAATAATAATGAAAAATATAATAAAAATAAAAATGATAATAATTTATCCACTTCTTCTAAAGAAAATTCAACTATTTATGTAGATGTCAAAGGGGCTGTTAAATTACCAGATGTTTATGAAATGAAAAAGAACGATAGAGTTAAAGATGTATTAAAAAAAGCTAAAGTTTCTGAAAACGCTGATATTACAAAAATCAATTTATCTGAAAAACTTACTGATCAAAAAATGATTTATATACCTAATAAAAATGAAACGAAAATAAATGCTACACCCACTAATCAAAGTAATTTAAATACTTCTGAAAGTATTAAAGTCAATCTTAACACAGCAAATGAAAGAGAATTGCTTAATGTTCCAGGTATAGGGCCAACTAAAGTGAAAGAGATTATTAAATACAGAGAGGAAAAGGGACAGTTTAATAATGTTGAAGACTTAAAACAAGTAAGAGGAATTGGAGGGAAAACTTTTGAGAAACTTAAAGATTACTTTACTACATAAATTAAATTGGAAGAAATTTTAATATAAATTATAATAGATATATATTTTTTAAGGAGTTGAACTTTATGGATAGAATAAAATGGGATGAATATTTTATGGCACAAAGTCATTTGCTTGCATTACGTTCTACATGTCAAAGATTATCAGTGGGCGCAACAATTGTAAAGGACAATAGAATAATTGCAGGAGGTTATAATGGCTCAGTAGCAGGAGAAGTTCACTGTATTGATGTAGGATGTTTAATAGAAGATGATCATTGTATTAGAACCATCCACGCAGAAATGAATGCATTATTACAATGCGCAAAACAAGGTGTATCGTCAGATAATGCAACGATATATGTCACACATTTTCCTTGTTTAAACTGTACTAAGTCTATTATTCAAGCAGGTATTAAAAAAATATACTATGCAAAAGATTATCATAATCACAAATATGCTATTAAATTATTAAATCAAGCAGGTATTGAGTATGAAAAAATACCATTTTCTGCTAATAAAATAGCTGAATTTTTAACTAAAGAATGCTAGTTGTTTTATATGCACTTTCTTTTTTAAGTGGTATATTATGGGTTCATCTTAAATTATTTTCAATTTTAATATTTACTATTATATTAATTATTGTGTATCGAAAGAGTATTCCTTTATACCACTGTTTATTAATTCTATCCTTTTTCTTTCTAGCTTTATTTCAAGTACACCATACTTTAAAAACAAATCATTTAATACTCCAAAATTTAAAAGTCCACAGTAATATACATTCAAAAGTAACGTTTCAAAATGATATAAAACAATTCAATCAAATTATTAAAGGACAATTTCGATATAAACATAATCTTTATCACTTTACTTTTAAAAGTCCACAATTGAGAGCTAAAGATTTAAAAAATCGAGAATGTAAAATTAATGGAAATATCACAAATAGTATTCAAAATGAAGTCTATGTTTATATCAATCAAATAGATAATAAATATTGTACTAAGGTTAATCATATAAGTTTTATAGATAAACACCTAAATTATATTCAAAACAAGTTATATCATTCTTCGTTAAAATATCCAGAGAGAGTATTAGCTTTAATTACTGGGGATACTGGTGCAATTGATACAGATTACTTAGATAAAGTTAAAGCTATAGGTATTTATCATTTACTTGCTGTCAGTGGATCACATGTTGCTACCATTATTTTTATCATTCAATATAGTCTGGTCAGGTTTAATATTCCAAAATTATTTATACGAGTTTTTATTATTATAATACTAATACTATTTATTTTTTATACAAATTTTGCACCGAGTGCTTTAAGAGCAGTTTTAACCGCTATTACTTTTTTTATTATCCCTAAGGCTTTTAAAATTTCGTCTATAAGTGTATTATCTTTAGTCTTTTTATTGATGACAATTTGGAATATGAATTTTGCTTATGATATTGGATTTCAATTTTCTTTCATCATTTCTTTTTTTATACTACTTTCTAAGCCACTATTTAATAATCAATCAATTTTAAAGAATTATATTTATATAACAATTATCGCTCAATTTTCATCCATGATTATTAGTATTTACCATTTTAATCAGTTTCAATGGATTGGTTTTATTTCTAATGTAATATTTGTCCCATTATATTCTTTCATTATTTTTCCACTTTCTATTGTTTTATTTATTTTCTATCATTTCTTTAGTGACTTGCGATATATAAATATGGTTGCAAATCAATTATTTGAACTGCACGATAGAATAATGCAACCGTTCATTTTATTTAGAAATTACCAAATAAATATCGCTGATCAATCAAATTTAAGTCTACTATACTGTTTCATTTTATTAACTCTACTAACTACATTTATATGTTATAAAAATTATAGAGTATTCTTAATTATAATTATCTTATTTATAATATTTTTAAGATTAACTAATCAACCATTAGCGACGACGTTTACTGCTTTAAACGTTGGCCAAGGTGATAGTTTTCTTTTTCAAACAAAAAATAATGAAACTGTGATGGTAGATACTGGTGGTAAAGTAGTTCAAACGAAGATTAAAGATAATCATAATATTGCGAAATATCATATTATTCCTACTTTAAAATCTAGAGGAATATCAAAAATTGATCACTTAATTCTTACCCATCCACATAATGATCATATCGGCGAATTTCCTTATTTAGCACAAAATATAAGAATTAAAAATTTATATTTATATATAAAAAGTTATTCTATAGAACAAATTAAAACTATACATACAACTTGTAGTATATATCATATAAAAGTTATTGATGTTTCAGAGACTAATAATATTCAGTTGAAAGAAGCTAAAATATCATTTTTAAATGCTTTTATTGATTCCAATGAAGACAAAAATGCACATAGTATAATCTCATTAATAGAGTACAAAAATTACAAATTATTATTGATGGGCGACGCAATTGAAGAAAATGAAAATTTATTATTAAAGAAATATCATTTACCGTTAATTGATGTTCTAAAAGTTGGACACCATGGCAGTAAAACAAGTAGTTCAAAACATTTTTTAGAAATCATACAACCTAAAATAAGTATTATTTCAAGTGGAAAAAATAATACTTTTCATTTGCCTAATAATGAAACGATAGATAAATTAGAGAAAATTAATTCTCATATCTACAATACTCAGACTGATGGAGAAATTACTTTAAATCTCGATAATCAACTTATATCATCCTTTAATAAAAGTTAATGATAGAGAATAATAATTACACAATGCTATAATAACTTAATGGTAGAATTTTGAAAGGGTGCAAGTTTACATGGCTAATAATATAATGGCTATATACGGAGAAGTGCCAGAACTAGTGGAGAAAAAAAGTAATGAAATCGTAGAAAGTTACTTAAATGAAAAAAAAGACGATTTTAACTATGTTAAATATAATCTTTATGATACAAGTTTTAATCAGATTATAGAAGAAGCATTAACGATGCCTTTTATTTCAGAGAAAAAAGCTATCGTTGTTAAAAATGCTTTTATCTTTACAGGTGAGAAAGTTTCAAAAGATATCCAACCAAACAACGAACAAGTGAACGAATTTTTAGAAAAATATGATGGAGAAAATTTTATCATTTTTGAAGTGTATCAAAATAAATTAGATGAAAGAAAGAAAATTACTAAAACTTTAAAAAAGACAAGCAAGCTAACTAAAGTTGAACAGATGTCTGAACAAGAGATTAAAAAATGGATAAAAAATAAACTTCATGAAAATTTTAAAGATATTAAACAGGATGCATTAGATTTATTTATAGAATTAACTGGTATTAACTTTAATATAGTTTCGCAAGAATTAGAAAAAATCATTTTATTCTTAGGAGAGCGACCAACTATAAATAAAAAAGATGTTGAAGAGATTATTAATAGAAGTTTAGAACAAAATGTTTTTCTTTTAACTGAATATATACAAAAAGGAGAAAAATATAAAGCCATTCAACTTATTAAAGATTTAATAGTAATGAAGGAAGAACCTATTAAACTATTAGCATTAATAACAAGTAATTATCGATTATATTATCAATGTAAAATTTTAAGTCGAAAAGGATATAGCGGACAACAAATTGCTAAAACAATTAATGTGCACCCATATCGAGTTAAATTGGCTTTAAATCAAGTAAAACATTATCAATTAACTCATTTGCTAAATATTATTGATCAATGTGCAGAAACTGATTATAAGTTAAAATCCTCATATATGGATAAACAACTGATTTTAGAATTATTTATTCTTTCTTTATAAATAAAAAAAGTTCAAGCTAATCGCTTGAACTTTTTAAATGATTATTTGCTTGAAGACATTAATTGAGATTTAATGCGGTCAGCTTTATTTGAATGAATTAAGTTACTGTGTGCAGCTTTATCAACTGATTTAATTGCGAAGTTAACTAATTCAGCTTTATTATCAGCATTATTTTCAATTGCTGATTTAGCATTTTTCACTGCAGTACGCATAGCGTTTTTTTGTGAAATATTACGTGCTTCAGCAGTTTCAGTTGTTCTTACACGTTTAATAGCAGATTTAATATTTGGCATTACTGTCACCTCCTAAAAGTGATCTAAGCATATCAAATTTTATTTTGATTACAACAAGAAATATTTTATCAAAACATGAATATTTGTGCAATCATTTATTAACATTAAACCTATTTATTTACAAAAAGAACGATATTAACTATTGGAAACCTTTATACAACACTTTATAATTGTTATGTAGTTTAAGAAAAATCTTAAAATTAAAAGTAAATAAAGAATCTTCACATGATGATTCTTTTCTCTTAAATTTGCAAATAATGATTAAAAACGATATTATGTCAAAGATGTATACACATACGGGTAAATTTACGAAAGCGAGAATGATAAGTTATGGATATGCAAGAACGCTATAACCGAAGAGACAATATAAGAAACTTTTCTATAATTGCTCATATTGATCATGGTAAATCAACGTTAGCAGATAGAATATTAGAAAATACTAAATCTGTAGAAACTAGAGAAATGCAAAATCAATTGCTTGATTCAATGGATCTTGAAAGAGAGCGCGGTATTACAATTAAATTAAATGCTGTTAGATTAAAATATGAATCTAAAGATGGACAGACTTATACGTTTCATTTAATCGATACTCCAGGGCACGTCGATTTCTCATATGAAGTTTCTCGTTCATTAGCTGCATGTGAAGGCGCTATTTTAGTAGTTGATGCTGCACAAGGCATCGAGGCTCAAACTCTTGCTAATGTTTACTTAGCACTAGATAATGATTTAGAACTCTTACCGGTAGTAAATAAAATAGATCTACCCGCAGCTGAACCAGAAAGAGTAAAACAAGAATTAGAAGACGTTATTGGTTTAGATAAAGATGAAGTTGTGTTAGCAAGTGCTAAATCAAATATTGGTATTGATGAAATCTTAGAAAAAATTGTTGAAGTTGTTCCTCCACCAGAAGGAGATCCTAGTGCACCGCTTAAAGCTCTTATTTTTGATTCAGAGTACGATCCTTATCGAGGTGTTATTTCTTCTATTCGCGTAATGGAAGGCGTTGTAAAAGCTGGAGATCGTATCAAAATGATGGCAACAGGAAAAGAGTTTGAAGTTACTGAGGTTGGGATTAATACTCCTAAACAACTACCAATTGAAGAACTTACAGTAGGCGATGTTGGATATATTATTGCAAGTATTAAAAATGTCGACGATTCACGTGTTGGGGATACTATCACTCATGTAGATAGACCAGCAGATGCTCCGTTAAAAGGGTATAAAAAGATGAATCCAATGGTTTATTGTGGATTGTTCCCAATTGATAATAAAGATTATAACGATTTAAGAGAAGCTCTTGAAAAACTTCAATTAAATGATGCATCATTAGAATTTGAACCAGAATCATCACAAGCGTTGGGATTTGGATTTAGAACAGGATTCTTAGGTATGCTACATATGGAAATTATTCAAGAGAGAATTGAACGAGAGTTTGGAATAGAATTAATTGCCACTGCACCTTCAGTTATATATAAATGCGAAATGAATGATGGTTCAGAAGTTACAGTTGATAATCCATCTCAAATGCCTGAACGTGATAGAATTAAAGCGATTTATGAACCATATGTAAAAGCAACAATGATGGTTCCAAATGACTATGTAGGAGCAGTTATGGAACTGTGTCAACGTAAACGTGGCCAATTTATAAACATGGATTACTTAGATGATATCCGTGTAAATATCGTTTATGAAATTCCATTGTCAGAAGTTGTATTTGATTTCTTTGACCAATTAAAATCTAATACGAAAGGCTATGCTTCATTTGATTATGAATTTATCGAAAATAAAGAAAGTAATTTAGTTAAAATGGATATTTTATTAAATGGTGATAAAGTAGATGCACTTAGTTTTATCGTTCACAGAGATTTTGCGTATGAACGAGGTAAAGCTCTTGTTGAAAAGTTAAAAACACTTATTCCTAGACAACAATTCGAAGTTCCGGTTCAAGCTGCAATAGGTCAAAAAATCGTAGCCCGAACTAATATTAAATCTATGGGTAAAAATGTGTTATCTAAGTGTTATGGTGGAGATATCAGCCGTAAACGTAAATTACTTGAAAAACAAAAAGCTGGTAAAGCAAAAATGAAAGCTGTCGGTAACGTAGAAATACCACAAGATGCTTTCTTAGCTGTTCTTAAAATGGATGATGAATAAATTATTAATGCGAGGCTGGAACCTACAATCATGTGTTCCAACCTCGTTTGTGTTTTAAAAACTTAAAATTGAGGGTGTAACTATGTCAATAAAAAGTGCGTATATTCATATACCTTTTTGCGTTAGGATTTGTACATATTGTGATTTTAATAAGTACTTTATTAACAAACAACCAGTAGATGAATATATTTCTGCATTAATTAAAGAAATGAAAACAAGTGAAATTAGAAATCTTAAAACAATGTACGTTGGAGGAGGTACGCCTACAGCTTTAAATCTCAAGCAACTTGAAACACTTTTAAAAGCAATACAGTCAACTTTTTCAATTAAAGGTGAATATACATTTGAAGCAAACCCCGATGAATTAACTTTAGATAAAGTGAAATTACTGCACTCATATGGTGTAAATAGAATTTCTATGGGTGTACAAACATTTAAACCAGAATTACTAAAAATTCTAGGTAGAACACATAAAACTCAAGATATATATAATGCTGTAGATTATGCTAGAAAAGCAAATATTGAATCGATTAGTTTAGACCTAATGTATCATTTACCAACTCAAACATTAGACGATTTTTCAGATAGTCTTAATAGAGCAATACAAATGGATATAGATCATATTTCAAGTTATGGATTAATTTTAGAACCTAAAACTCAATTTTATAATATGTATCGAAAAGGTAAATTAAAATTGCCAAACGAAGATCTAGGAGCTGAAATGTATCAATATTTAATGAATGTTTTAGGAGAAACCTCATTTAAACAATATGAAATCTCAAATTTCGCCAAGTCTCATCATGAATCAAGCCATAATAAGACTTACTGGCTAAATGAAGAATATTATGGTTTTGGAGCAGGCGCAAGTGGATATGTAAATGGAGAACGCTATTCGAATCTCAATCCTGTTAATCATTACATCAGTGCTATTAATAATCATCAACGTCCTATTTTAACTTCCAATTTCCCTACTCAATCAGAAAGAATGGAAGAAGAAATGTTTTTAGGATTAAGAATGAATAAAGGTGTCGATAAAGTTAAATTTCTTTCAAAATTTGGTACCTCAATGGATAAAGTATTTGGTGAGACAATAAATAACCTGAAAAAGAAAAATTTACTTTATGAAAGAGATAACCATATTTCATTGACAAACAGGGGGAAAATCATTGGAAATGAAGTTTTTGAAGCATTTCTATTAAATTAATAAATTTTTTTGAAAAATAAGAGCTTTAACGTTGACTTACTTTGACCAATTTGTTAAATTATAATTAGCACTTGAGACAAAGAAGTGCTAATGAGGTGAAGACATGATTACAAATAGACAATTAAGCATTTTAAATGCAATTGTTGAAGATTATGTTGATTTAGGACAACCGATAGGTTCTAAAACCTTAATTGATAGACATAACTTAAATGTAAGCCCAGCTACTATTAGAAATGAAATGAAGTATTTGGAAGAGTTGAATTTTTTAGAAAAAATTCATTCATCTTCAGGGCGTGCACCTTCTGAACAAGGTTTTAGATTATACGTCAATCAATTGTTAAAACAAACATCTCATCAAAAACAAAATAAAGTTCAACGTTTAAATCAACTTTTGATTGAGAATCATTATGATATTTCTTCAGCTCTTAGTTATTTTGCTGATGAATTATCAATAAAATCTCAATATGCAACGTTGGTTGTTCGACCTAATCACAAAACAGATATTATAAATAATGTTCATTTGATTCGTGCAAATTCGTCTATAATTATAATGGTCATCATCTATAATTCTGGACATGTAGAACATTTACATTTAAGTGAATCAATGGAGTTTAACGATGATAGGTTAACAAGGATTTCAAATTTTCTGACTGATAATTATTATAAAAGTCAATTTGATTTTAATAAGAAGTTAAAACAATTTACAAATTCTATTGCAGAACAATCCTTTATAAATGAATTAACTATCATGCTAACTTCTCATATCCATAAACAAAGTAATAGCATTTTTATGGGTGGAAAGGTTAAACTTATTGATGCACTGAACGAAACCAATGTTTCTTCTATTCAGCCAATCTTACAATATCTAGAATCAGAAAAAATTATCGAGTTACTAGAAGATATTTCCACTTCTGAAATTAATGTTAAAATTGGCCACGAAATAGATGAAGGGTTAAGTGATATTTCAATTATAACGAGTCAGTACCATTTTGATGATGCACTAAAAGGACAAATTGCGGTTATCGGACCAACTGCGATGCATTATCAAAATGTGATTCAATTACTTAATCAAATATGGTGAATCTAATTGTAATTATATTGGAGGGCATAAAATGACAGAAAAAGACGAATCAGTGAAAAATAACACTGAACATACTGAAGAAAATGAAACCGTTAAAAACGAAGCGTCGTCTTCAAATGATGTAGAAAATAATCCTTCTGAAGAAGAATTAAATAATGAATCTACATCTGAACATGATAATGGAGGTAAAAATGATCAATCTGAAGACGAAGAAATTCAACAATTACAATTAAAAGCAAATGAAAATGAAGAAAAATATTTAAGATTATATGCTGAATTCGAAAATTATAAGCGTCGAATTCGAAATGAAAATGAAACAAATAAAAAATATCAAGCTCAACCTGTGCTTACTGATATTTTACCTACTATCGATAACATTGAACGTGCACTTCAAATTGAGGGTGATGACGAATCATTTAAATCTCTCAAAAAAGGTGTTCAAATGATTCATGAAAGCTTATTAAGAGCATTAAAAGACAATGGCTTAGAAGAAATTGAATCTGAAGGTCAAGAATTCGATCCAAACTTCCATCAAGCTGTTGTTCAAGATGACAATCCTGATTTTAATTCTGGTGAAATCACTCAAGAATTACAAAAAGGGTATAAATTAAAAGATAGAGTTTTAAGACCATCTATGGTCAAAGTTAATCAATAAGATTTAAAATTGAAAAATTTTTAAAATTGGAGGAATTTTATTATGAGTAAAGTAATAGGTATTGACTTAGGTACTACAAATTCTTGCGTATCTGTATTAGAAGGAGACGAACCTAAAGTAATTCAAAATCCTGAAGGTGCTAGAACAACTCCATCAGTTGTGGCATTTAAAAATGGTGAAACTCAAGTAGGTGAAGTTGCTAAACGTCAAGCAATTACAAACCCAAATACTGTACAATCAATTAAACGTCATATGGGTACAGATTATAAAGTAGATATTGACGGCAAATCATATACACCACAAGAACTTTCAGCAATGATTTTACAAAATTTAAAAAACACTGCTGAAAGTTATTTAGGAGATAAAGTGGATAAAGCAGTAATCACTGTTCCTGCTTATTTCAATGATGCTGAACGTCAAGCTACTAAAGATGCTGGTAAAATTGCTGGTTTAGAAGTAGAACGTATCATTAACGAACCAACAGCTGCAGCATTAGCTTATGGTTTAGATAAAACTGAACAAGATCAAAAAGTCTTAGTATTTGACTTAGGTGGCGGTACTTTCGACGTTTCTATTCTTGAATTAGGCGATGGCGTATTCGAAGTATTATCAACTGCAGGGGATAACAAACTTGGAGGTGACGACTTTGACCAAGTAATCATCGACTATTTAGTATCAGAATTCAAAAAAGAAAATGGTGTTGACTTATCACAAGATAAAATGGCGTTACAACGTCTTAAAGACGCTGCAGAAAAAGCTAAAAAAGATTTATCTGGTGTATCTCAAACACAGATTTCATTACCATTCATTTCAGCTGGAGAAAATGGTCCATTACACTTAGAAATTAACTTAACTCGTTCTAAATTTGAAGAATTAGCTGATTCATTAATCAAAAGAACAATGGAACCAACTCGTCAAGCACTTAAAGATGCTGGCTTATCTACTTCTGAAATTGATGAAGTTATCCTAGTTGGTGGTTCAACTCGTATTCCTGCAGTACAAGAAGCAGTTAAAAAAGAAATTGGTAAAGAACCTCATAAAGGTGTGAACCCAGATGAAGTTGTTGCAATGGGTGCTGCTATCCAAGGTGGCGTAATTACTGGTGATGTTAAAGACGTTGTATTATTAGACGTAACTCCATTATCATTAGGTATCGAAATTATGGGTGGTCGTATGAATACGTTAATTGAACGTAATACAACAATCCCAACATCAAAATCTCAAGTATATTCAACAGCTGCTGACAATCAACCTGCTGTAGACATTCACGTATTACAAGGTGAACGTCCAATGGCTTCAGATAATAAAACATTAGGCAGATTCCAATTAACTGATATTCCACCAGCTCCACGTGGTGTACCTCAAATTGAAGTAACATTTGATATTGATAAAAATGGTATCGTAAACGTTACTGCAAAAGACTTAGGTACAAATAAAGAACAAAATATCACTATTCAATCAAGTTCTGCATTATCTGATGAAGAAATTGATCGTATGGTTAAAGATGCTGAAGAAAATGCTGAAGCAGATAAAAAACGTCGTGAAGAAGTAGACTTAAGAAACGAAGCAGATAGCTTAGTATTCCAAGTTGAAAAAACAATTAAAGACTTAGGTGAAAATATCAGTGAAGAAGATAAATCAAATGCTGAAAGCAAAAAAGATGCACTTAAATCAGCATTAGAAGGTCAAGATTTAGATGATATTAAAGCTAAAAAAGAAGAATTAGAACAAGTAATTCAAGAATTATCTGCTAAAGTATATCAACAAGCTCAACAAGCTCAACAACAAGCACAAGACAGTTCACAACAATCAAATGATAGCAATGTTGAAGATGCTGAGTTCAAAGAAGTTAAAGACGACGAAGATAAAAAATAAAGCTAATCGTTTATAACGTTTACTATGTAAACATTTATAAATGTAAGCCAAAAAGTCAAAGTCAATTGAACATTGGCTTTGACTTTTTCTTTTATAATTAAGATACTTGAGTATGTGTTTAAATTATAAAAATTTAGAAAAGGAGAGATACTTGTGGCTAAAAGAGATTATTATGAAGTTCTTGGCGTAAGTAAAGATGCTTCAAAAGATGAAATTAAAAAAGCATACCGTAAATTATCAAAAAAATATCATCCGGACATCAATAAAGAAGAAGGCGCTGATGAAAAGTTCAAAGAAATTTCTGAAGCATACGAAGTTCTAAGTGATGACAATAAACGTGCAAATTATGACCAATTTGGACATAGCGGTGCCCAAGGTGGATTTGGCAGTCAAGGATTTGGTGGACAAGACTTCAGTGGCTTCGGTGGAGGCTTTGAAGACATATTTAGCTCATTCTTTGGTGGTTCACGTCAAAGAGATCCAAATGCACCTAGAAAAGGTGACGACTTACAATACACTATGACTTTAGAATTCGATGAAGCTGTTTTTGGTACTAAAAAAGAAATTTCTATTCGAAAAGATGTTACATGTCATACATGTCACGGTGATGGTGCTAAACCAGGTACAAGTAAAAAAACATGTAGCTATTGTCATGGTTCAGGACATGTATCTGTTGAACAAAATACAATTTTAGGACGCGTAAGAACTGAGCAAACTTGTCCTAAGTGTGAGGGTAGTGGTCAAGAATTTGAAGAACCATGTCCAACTTGTCATGGTAAAGGGACTGAAAATAAAACAGTAAAATTAGAAGTAACTGTACCTGAAGGTGTAGACAATGAACAACAAATCCGTCTTGCTGGTGAAGGTGCACCTGGTGAAAATGGCGGTCCTCATGGTGATCTTTATGTAGTATTCCGCGTTAAACCTTCTGATAAATTTAGAAGAGATGGCGATGATTTATTCTATGAACTTAACATTAGCTTCCCACAAGCATCACTTGGCGATGAAATCAAAGTACCAACTCTAAACAGTAACGTTATGCTTACAATTCCTGCTGGTACTCAAACTGGTAAACAATTCCGTCTTAAAGAGAAAGGCGTTAAAAATGTTCATGGATATGGCCATGGTGATTTATTTGTTAATATAAAAGTTGTCACACCAAATAAACTAACTGATAGACAAAAAGAATTAATGAGAGAATTTGCGGAAATCAGTGGTGAAAATCCGGAAGAACAACCTGCTAATTTTAAAGACAAAGCTCGTAAATTCTTTAGAGGTGAATAGTCATGAACTGGACAGAATTTGCAGTCACTGTAAATCATGAAGTTGAATCTTTAGTCACTAACATATTAGAAAACTATGGTTCAAATGGAGTAGTTATAGAAGATTCCAATGATTTAATTAATCAACCTACTGATAAATTTGGTGAAATCTACGAATTAAAAAAAGAAGATTACCCTGAACAAGGTGTGAGATTAAAAGCATACTTTAATGAATTGAAATATAACACTCAATTTAAAAATAAATTAGAAAATGAAATATTAAATTTGGATCTTATAGATGATTCAGTAGTTGAGTTTTCAGCAAAGACTATTGCTGAAGTAGATTGGGCTAATGAATGGAAAAATTATTTTCATCCTTTCAGAGCTTCTGAGAGATTTACGATTGTTCCAAGTTGGGAAGACTATTCAAAAGAATCAGAAGATGAATTATGTATAGAATTAGATCCTGGAATGGCTTTTGGTACTGGAGATCATCCAACAACAAGTATGTGTCTAAAAGCGATTGAAACTTATGTAACACCCGATTCCTCAGTCATTGATGTAGGTACAGGTTCTGGTATATTAAGTATCGCTAGTCACTTAATAGGTGTTAAACGAATTAAAGCCTTAGATATAGACGAAATGGCTGTTGGTGTGGCTAAGGAGAATTTTAGAAAAAATCATTGTGAAAATGATATTGAAGCCATTCCCGGTAATCTATTAAAAGAAGAAAATGAAAAATTTGATGTAGTTATCGCAAATATTTTAGCTCATATTATTGATGAAATGATTGAAGATGCTTATAATACACTAAATGAAGATGGTTATTTTATAACTTCAGGTATTATAGAAGAAAAGCATGAAGATATACTGTCGCATATGAAGCGTGTTGGATTTAATATTGTATCAATCAATCATGACAATGGATGGGTTTGCATTGTTGGTCAGAAAGTGAGTGAATAATTTGCAACGATACTTTATCAATCAAAACGCTGATGAGAATCAGCGTTTTTTTATTACCAATGAAGAAGATATACATCATATCAAAAATGTAATGAGAAATACGGTTGGTAACAAAATTATAATTAATTTTAATGATAAAAAAGTATTTATTAGTGAAATCACAAATATAAATTCTAATCAAATTGAAGTTTTACCAATAAACCAATTAGATATTGACACTGAATTACCAGTTGATGTAACGATTTGTAGTGGTTTAATAAAAGCTGATAAATATGAATGGTTGCTTCAAAAAAGTACAGAATTAGGTGCCAATCATTTTATTTCAGTGGGTATGGATCGATCTATAGTTAAATTACAAGAGAACAAGGTACAAAAGAAAATAGATAGATGGCAAAAGATTGTAAAAGAAGCTGCTGAACAAAGTTATAGACTTGTTATTCCAGATGTTAAATTTCAGTCGAATTTAAAAGTAATTTATGATACCATAAATAATTATGACTATGTGTTAATAGCATATGAAGACGAAGCCAAGCATGGCGAAAAAAGTCGATTTAAAAATATTTTAAACAACTTTCAAACGAATGATCGTGTGTTAATCATATTTGGACCTGAAGGTGGTTTTTCTGATAAGGAAATCGATCTCTTTAGGGAGGTAAGCTTAAACGTTGGTTTAGGTCCTAGAATATTAAGAGCAGAAACTGCGCCACTATATGCACTTAGTGCTATAAGTTTTGAGAAAGAATTGATGGGGTGAATTAAATGGCAACAGTAGCGTTTCATACTTTAGGTTGTAAAGTGAACCATTATGAAACTGAAGCAATATGGCAATTATTTAAAGATGATAATTATGAAAGAGTAGATTTTGAAACTAATGCAGATGTATATGTCATTAATACTTGCACCGTGACTAATACAGGTGATAAAAAAAGTAGACAAGTCATTAGAAGAGCAATACGTCGTAATCCGGATGCAGTAGTATGTGTTACAGGTTGTTATGCACAAACATCTTCTGCTGAAATTATGGAGATTCCAGGTGTAGATGTCGTTGTTGGTACTCAAGATAGACATAAATTACTTAGTTATATTGATCAATTTAGAGAAGAACGTCAACCAATTAATGGTGTTGGAAATATTATGAAAAATCGTACATATGAAGAACTTGATGTGCCTTATTTTACGGATAGAACTCGTGCATCTCTAAAAATCCAAGAAGGTTGTAATAATTTTTGTACGTTCTGTATTATTCCATGGGCACGTGGTTTAATGCGCTCTAGAGATCCTGAAAAAGTAGTTGAACAAGCAACACAATTAGTTCAATCTGGATATAAAGAAATTGTATTAACTGGTATTCATACCGGTGGATACGGTCAAGATTTAAAAAATTATAATTTAGCTCAATTACTCAGAGATCTTGAGGAAATTGATGGTTTAGAAAGAATTCGAATTTCTTCAATTGAAGCCAGTCAACTTACTGATGAAGTCATTGACGTTCTAAAAAATTCTAATAAAGTAGTTAGACATTTACATGTACCATTACAATCAGGTTCAGATACAGTATTAAAACGTATGCGACGCAAATATACTATGGAACATTTTTCTGAAAGACTAACAAAATTACATGATGCATTACCTGATTTAGCAGTTACAAGTGATGTTATAGTAGGTTTCCCAGGAGAAACTGAAGAAGAATTCCAAGAAACATATGATTTTATAGTTAAACATAAATTCTCAGAGTTACATGTTTTCCCGTATTCACAACGTATTGGTACACCTGCTGCACGTATGGATGATCAAATTGATGAGTCAATTAAAAATGAACGTGTGCATAAACTTATTGCTTTAAGTGATCAACTTGCTAAAGAATACGCATCAAAATTTGAAAATGAAGTTTTAGAAGTGATTCCAGAAGAAGTAGGAGAAACAAAAAATACATTAGTAGGTTACGCAGATAATTATATGAAAGTTGAATTTGAGGGTAGTGAGGATTTAATCGGTGAGATTGTTAAAGTTAAAATTAATAAAGCTGATTATCCAATTAACATTGGTAGTGCAGTTAGAATCGTTAATCATGCTACTAATAAAACTGAAGAAGGTATATTATTATAAATTTTTAAAATTATAAAGATTTATAATTGACCATAATTATTTCATATATTATACTAAATAAAGCATAGTTAATTATTTCTATGCAATTATTGACTTTAAGTTTCGTTGATATTTGGAGGGAGGGAAATACAGATGTCTAAAACAGTAGTACGTAAAAATGAATCACTAGAAGATGCATTACGTAGATTTAAACGTTCAGTATCTAAAAGTGGTACAATCCAAGAAGTACGTAAACGTGAATTTTACGAAAAACCAAGTGTAAGACGTAAGAAAAAATCAGAAGCTGCACGTAAACGTAAATTCAAATAATTAATAGCTCTGTTGACTCCCTCAACATGAATGTTAATTATATATATCCTCTCAATTAGTTAAACTAATTGAGAGTTTTTTTATATAATTGTAATACTATAATATAGTATTTATTTCATGTATAATTTAATTGAGAGCGAGGTGAGATAATGATAAGTATAAGTTTGATACATATCGAGAATACTTTTGCTTCAATGAATCATTCATGGTTGAATGATATGTCAAATATCATTGTTAATCCTATTGTTTTATTAATTCTTACATGTATTATCTTTTTAGGTTTTTTATATCAACTTTATTCTAAAAAGATAAATATTTTAGGTATTTTAGCTTCTCTAGCGTTACTTATTCTATTTCTAGGATTTTTAATTAGTGGCGAGGTCAATTTGATTTCAATTTTATTGTTTTTCATAGGTATCATCTTACTAACAATAGAACTATTCATTGTTGGAGCAGTAATTGGAATTATAGGAATAGTGCTTATTATTGTTAGTATGATTATGTTGGGAGATAATATTTTAGTTATGCTCTTTAATGTTATTGTTGCTTTAATACTTTCTATTATAGAATGGGTGATTTTGGTGAGAGTATTTAATCGCAAAATACCATTTTTTGATAAAGTGGTATTGAATGATTCAACGAGTACAGAAGCTGGTTATAGATCTCATGATGATCGTTCTTACTTAGTGGGAAAAACTGCGTATACTACTACTGATTTAAGGCCTGCTGGAATCATAACTTTAGATGACAAAAGAATAGATGCTGTTTCTGACGGTACATTTATCTTGAGAAATAAAAAAGTAAAAATTTTAGAGGTAGAAGGTAGTAGAGTAGTTGTAAGAGAAATAAAAATATAAAAGGAGTAAAGTCAATGTTAAATATTGGAATTATAATTATTGCGATTATAATAATAGTTGCTTTATTATTATTATTTTCATTTGTACCAGTCGGATTATGGATTTCCGCTATTGCTGCAGGTGTAAAAGTTAGTATTGCTACACTTATAGGAATGCGACTTCGTAGAGTATCTCCTCGTAAAGTGATAGGTCCTCTTATTAAAGCTCATAAAGCAGGATTAAATTTAACAACAAATCAATTGGAATCTCATTATCTAGCCGGTGGTAATGTAGATAGAGTAGTGGATGCCAACATAGCAGCCCAACGTGCAGATATCAATTTACCTTTTGAAAGAGGTGCCGCAATAGACTTAGCGGGACGAGATGTCTTAGAAGCTGTTCAAATGTCTGTTAATCCCAAAGTAATCGAAACTCCCTTTATTACCGGTGTTGCGATGAACGGTATCGAAGTTAAAGCTAAAGCTAGAATTACAGTAAGAGCTAATATTTCTAGACTTGTAGGTGGTTCTGGAGAAGAAACAATTATTGCACGAGTTGGTGAAGGTATTGTTTCCACAATTGGTTCTAGTGAACATCATACACAAGTACTTGAAAATCCTGATAATATTTCTAAAACAGTATTAAGTAAAGGATTGGATTCAGGAACAGCATTTGAAATTTTATCGATTGATATTGCAGATGTAGATATCGGTAAAAATATCGGCGCTGATTTACAAACGGAACAAGCACTCGCAGATAAAAATATTGCTCAAGCTAAAGCTGAGGAACGACGTGCTATGGCTGTTGCTTCTGAACAAGAAATGAAAGCACGTGTTCAAGAAATGCGTGCTAAGGTAGTAGAAGCTGAATCAGAAGTACCACTAGCAATGGCTGAAGCTTTACGTAAAGGCAATATCGGAGTAAAAGATTACTATAATTTAAAAAATGTAGAAGCAGATACAGGTATGAGAAACGCTATTAATAAACGTACCGAACAAAATGACGATGAATCACCAAATTAAATAGAGGGGTGATTAAATGAATATTGGAATTCTTATATTCGTTATTTCTGTGATTGTTACTGGTATTAGTGCAATGAGAGATAAAAGTCATGAACAACGAAAAAATCAAATGCCTCCACACAAAAATACACAAAGTCCTACGCAAAACATACCAAGAAAAAAAGGTATTTTTGAGCAGATAGAAGAAGCTTTTAATGAGATGGCATCAGAATTTGATGAAGAAGAACAAACTAAAAAAACATCATCACCAAAACCCTCTTCTAAAAAAGAAACGGTTCACAGTGATAAAAATCTTAAAAAAGACGTTACGCCTGAACATCATCGTGGAGAATCAAAACGATTTGAAACTAAACAATCTCATACCGGAAAAGTGCCTTCTAAAGATAGAGATTCAACTTCACGAGAGAGATTTCAAAGTGAAAAAGATATTAAAAAACAGTTAGAAGACTCCCTATCAAAAGAATTATTTAATGTGAGATCTGAAATTGATAAGGAAAAAGAAAAACAACTTTCTTTAATTGAAAAGAAAGCTAAAGAAATTATTAATGATAAGTATTTATCTGAAAAAACGAAACGTTATAAACTGAATCAATTACTCAATAGTAAATCTATTGAGAAAAATATGACACATCAAACGTTTCAATTTGACAATGATCCGATAGTTGATGGAATTATTTGGCAAGAAATATTAAATAAACCTAAAAAATTATAAGAGGTTATAAATAAAAGAATAAGACAACATTCATTGTTTCATTCTGACCTTTATAAGAGACTTTCTACGTGAAAGTCTCTTTATTTATGTTCCTAATATGTTAAGACGCCCCTAAAACTCATAGTGTTCTTAGTACTTTTTTGTTATGCTATATTATCTTAGGTTAATTATTCATTCAAAACATTTAAATTTGTATACTTTATCATTGTTTAGTAAAATTTATATGAAAGATTAATTATTAATGAATATGTTTTATGTGAAAAGGAGCGCTTTTATGCCAGGAATAATTCAAATAGATAACATCAACCATTCTCAAGCTTTAATTGGTAATAATGATGAACACTTAAAATCGATTGAAGAAGCATTTGATGTTATCATACATGCTCGTGGGCAAGAAATTGCAGTAAAAGGTCAAGTATTAGAGCATGTTGAAAAAGCAGAATTAGTTCTTAAAAATTTATTAAAGGTGATTGAGTTAGGACATTCAATTACATTAAAAGATGTTGAGGCTGCCATAAAGATGGCTAAAAATGACACTATTCAATATCTATTGGATTTATATGATGAAGAGATTACTAAAGATGCCTTTGGTAAAACAATTCGTGCAAAAACAATGGGGCAACGTCTTTATATTAATGCTATGAAACGTAATGATTTAGTATTTGGTATAGGTCCTGCTGGAACAGGTAAAACTTTCCTTGCAGTTGTGTATGCTGCAAAACAATTAAGAAAAGGAACTGTAAAAAGAATTGTTTTAACAAGACCAGCTGTAGAAGCTGGTGAATCATTAGGTTTCTTACCAGGAGACTTAAAAGAAAAAGTTGATCCATATTTAAGACCTCTTTATGATGGTTTAAATACTGTCTTAGGTAGAGAACAAACAGCACGTTTTATTGAACGAGGTACAATTGAAATTGCTCCCTTAGCGTATATGAGGGGTAGAACTCTAGATGATGCATTTGTCATTTTAGATGAAGCTCAAAATACAACACATGCACAAATGAAAATGTTTTTAACTCGTCTAGGATTTGGTTCAAAAATGGTTGTAACTGGAGACCAAACTCAAATTGACTTACCAAAAGGTGTTAAAAGTGGATTAAAAGAAGCTATTAAGAACCTTCGTGGTGTTAAAGGAATAAATATTATGGAATTAGATCAAAGTGATGTAGTACGACACCCATTAGTAAGTAAAATTATCGAACGTTATGAAGGAGACAATTAAATGTTTACGATTGATTTCAATGATCATACAAACTTAGTTAAAGATGAATGGTATCATCAAATCGAAGACTTAATTAACTTTGCTAAAGAAAAAGAAAACATTCATGAAGATGCTGAATTGTCAGTTACTTTTGTAGATAAAGATGAAATTCAAGAAATAAATAAAAATTATCGAGATAAAGATAAAGTGACTGATGTTATTTCTTTTGCACTTGAAGAAGATGAACCAGATATTATTGGTTTAGATATTCCTAGAGTATTAGGAGATATTATTATTTGTACTGATGTAGCTAAGGAACAAGCTGAATCTTATAATCATTCATTTGAAAGAGAACTTGGTTTTTTAGCTTTACATGGTTTTTTACACTTATTAGGTTATGATCATATGAATGAAGAAGATGAAAAAGAAATGTTTGGACGTCAAAAAGAAATCTTAAACGCATACGGATTGACTAGAGATTAAATTTTTAAAACGATTTAAATACACCTTTGACGGTTTAAAAACACTTCTTCAAAAAGATCACAATTATCTAATACACTTAATCTTCGCATTCATAGCTATCATTTTAGGAATTATCGTAAGACTTTCAACTGTAGAATGGTTGTTTGTTTTGTTAAGCATCACTTTGGTACTTACGCTTGAAGCTGTGAATACAGCTATAGAATGCGTCGTAGATTTAGTTACTTCTGACTATCATGAATTAGCTAAACAAGCTAAAGATATTGCCGCCTTTAGTGTTATGGTTGTTTCAATCTTTGCACTAATTATGGGTTTAATTATTTTTATACCTCACATCTTTTTTTAAGGGGATAATAAAATGAGTTATCAATCATATTATTTTCAAGAAGTTAGAAAAGCTCAACAACGTGCTTATGTACCGTATAGTCATTTTAAAGTAGGTGCATATTTAAAAACAAAAGACGGTCGTCATTTTTATGGAGCAAATGTTGAAAATGCAGCTTATCCAGCAACGATTTGCGCAGAACGATCTAGTTTAGTAGCTGCAATTTCAGAAGGCTATCGACCAGGAGATTTTGAATCAATAACAGTTACCGTTGACGCTGAACATCCGTCATCACCTTGTGGAACATGTCGTCAAGTATTAAAAGAACTCTGTGATGACGACATGCCTGTGTATATGACAAATCATAAAGGTGAGATGATTAAATCAACTGTAGCAGAACTATTACCTCACGGCTTTTCAGGAAAGGATTTAGAATAAATGACAGAACACAAATCAGGATTTGTATCTATTATAGGGAGACCGAATGTGGGAAAATCCACATTTATGAATAGAGTCATTGGACATAAAATTGCAATTATGTCAGATAAAGCTCAAACAACAAGAAATAAAATTCAGGGAATAATGACAAGAGAAGATGCTCAAATCATTTTCTTAGATACACCAGGCATTCATAAACCTAAGCATAAATTAGGAGATTATATGATGCGTGTAGCTAAAAATACGCTATCAGAAATCGATGCTATTATGTTTATGGTAAATGTAAATGAAGATATTGGTCGTGGTGATGAATATATAATGGAAATGCTGAAAAATGTTAAAACACCGGTATTTCTAGTGTTAAATAAAATTGATTTAGTTCATCCAGATGCACTTATGCCTAAGATTGAAAAATATAAAACCTATATGGATTTTACTGAAATCGTGCCAATTTCGGCACTTGAGGGATTGAATGTGGATCATTTTATCGATGTACTTAAAGATTATTTACCTGAAGGTCCAAAATATTACCCTGATGATCAAATATCGGATCATCCAGAACAATTTGTAGTAGGCGAGATTATTAGAGAAAAAATCTTACATTTAACAAGTGAAGAAATCCCACATGCAATAGGGGTAAATGTAGACAGAATGATTAAGGAAAGTGAAGAAAGAGTAAGAATTGAAGCAACTATTTTTGTTGAACGTGATTCTCAAAAAGGAATTGTTATAGGTAAGGGTGGGAAAAAACTTAAAGAAGTTGGTAAAAGAGCTCGACGCGATATTGAAATGCTTCTCGGATCAAAAGTTTACCTTGAATTATGGGTAAAAGTTCAGAAAGATTGGAGAAATAAAGTAAACTTTATTCGTCAAATGGGATATGTTGAAGATCAAGATTAACGTTTAAATTAATAGGAAAGCCGGTGAGATGCATTGTTAGAAAAACAAAAAGGAATTATCATAAAATCAGTAGATTATGGTGAATCCGATAAAATTATTACAATATTAAACGAGCATGGTGCTAAAATTCCTATTATGGTAAGACGTGCTAAAAAATCTAAAACCGGCTTGCAAGCTCATACACAACTCTTTGTGTATGGCTTATTTATTTATAATAAATGGAAAGGTATGGGGACGCTCAGTTCTATTGATGTCATAAACCAATATTATCAATTACGATTAGATATTTTTGATAGTAGTTATGCGACTTTATGTGTTGAAGCAATAGATCGATCATTAGAACCAGATGAAGTTTCTCTATATCATTATAAGTTATTAGAATTTGTACTCAATAAAATTTCAGAAGGTAATTCTGCTCAATTAATGTCGATTATCGTATTATTGAAATGTATGAATAAATTTGGTTTTGGCGCATTTTTCAATTATTGTGCAATTACTGGTGATACTGATCAATCTAAGCTTATTGCTTACAGTTTTAAATATGACGGGACAATCTCAGAAACTGTATTAAATAATGATCCTTATGCATTAAAGCTATCCAATAAAACATTTTATTTATTGGATATTTTACAAAAGTTGCCAATTGATAAAATGAATCATTTTAATATTAACCAAGCTTTATTAGATGAAATGTCAGAATTAATGATAATGCTGTATAGAGAATATGCTGGCATGTACTTTAAAGGTCAAAAATTAATTAATCAACTTAAGCGATTAGAATAATATACAATATTTAAATTAATTAAAAGAACCCACTTATTACTCATAGCAAGTAATAAGTGGGTTCTTGTTATATTAAAACTTAACTTTTTCAGCTAAGAATGTTTCTAATTCTGAAATTGGCATACGAACTTGTTCCATAGAATCTCTATCACGTACTGTAACTTGATTATCTTCTAATGAATCGAAATCAAATGTAATACAGTAAGGAGTACCGATCTCATCTTGACGACGATAACGCTTACCAATTGATTGTGATTCATCAAAATCAACAGAAAACTTAGAACTTAATTGTTCAAAGATTTTAATTGCTTCTTCAGATAATTTTTTACTTAATGGTAAAATAGCAGCTTTATATGGTGCTAAAGCAGGGTGGAAATGCATTACTGTACGAGCATCTTTACTACCTTCAACGCCTTCTTCATCATAAGCATCACATAAGAAAGCTAATGTAACACGATCTGCCCCTAAAGAAGGTTCAATACAATATGGAATATATTTCTCATTTGTTTCTGGATCATGATATCTGAAATCCTCGCCAGAATGTTCACTGTGCTTTTTCAAGTCAAAATCAGTACGGCTTGCAATACCCCATAATTCGCCCCAACCAAATGGGAATTTATATTCAATATCTGTAGTCGCATTAGAATAGTGAGATAATTCTTCTTCATCATGGTCACGTAATCTCATATTTTCTTCATTGATGTTTAAATCTTTTAACCATTGACTTGCAAATGTTTTCCAGTAATTTTGCCATTCAATTTCTTCACCAGGTTTACAGAAGAATTCTAATTCCATTTGTTCAAATTCTCTTGTTCTAAAAATAAAGTTACCAGGCGTGATTTCATTACGGAATGATTTACCGATTTGACCAATACCAAATGGTAATTTTTTACGCATTGAACGTTGAACGTTTTTATAGTTTACGAAAATACCTTGAGCAGTTTCTGGACGTAAAAATAGTTCATTAGTAGAGCCCTCAGTAACACCTTGGAATGTTTTAAACATTAAGTTAAATTGACGAATATCTGTCCAATTAGCAGTACCACTTACTGGACATACAATACCTTCATCATCGATGATGCGTTTCATTTCTTCAAAACTTAAGCCATCAGCAATGAAATTTTCATCACCTTTTTCATTTTGCATATAGTCTTCGATTAATTTATCTGCACGATAGCGAATTTTACTATCTTTATTATCAATCATTGGGTCATTAAAATTACCTAAATGACCAGATGCTTCCCAAGTTTTTGGATTCATTAAAATTGCAGCATCAATCCCAACATTGTATGGTGATTGAGTAATGAATTTTTGCCACCATGCTTTTTTAATATTATTTTTTAATTCAACACCTAATGGACCATAATCCCATGTATTAGATAAACCACCGTAAATATCACTACCTGGGAATACAAATCCTCTATGTTTAGCTAGTGATACAATAGTATCCATATCTTTAACCATATTATCTCTCCTTTTAAAATAAAAACGTCCCAAGACAATAAATAAATATAAAATAATACTTATTATTATCTTGGGACGAGTTAATAATTCATCTATATAAATATATAGTGTTAACAAAATAACCCGCGGTTCCACCCAAATTAGTGTAGACACTCGCTTTTATGTAATGATATTGATAAGCCAATTTTTAAAATGTTAAGCTTCCACCAACCTTAACTCGCTTAATCATATTTTAATTCATAGAAAATTTAATAGCAAGGATTTATATGTATTTGTAGGTATATATATAAATAGGTATAATAAAACATGAAATTAAAAGGGGTGAAGACCTATAGAATTAAGTAAAAGACAAGAACAAATAATTGAAATAGTTAAGGATGGTGGCCCGATAACAGGTGAACATATAGCAGATAAGCTTAATTTAACTCGTGCTACTTTACGTCCTGATTTAGCTATTTTAACTATGTCTGGTTTTATTGAAGCTAGACCACGTGTGGGTTATTATTATTCAGGTAAATCCAAGAATAAATTAGTCAGTGATCATTTACGTCAATATATAATAAAAGATCATATGTCTCTACCTGTTATCGTTAAAGAAGATACGACAATTTATGATGCTATATGTACTATATTTTTAGAAGATACAGGAACATTATTTATTATTAATCAAAAAGATGAATTGATTGGTGTGAGCTCGCGAAAAGATTTGTTACGTGCCTCTATGATTGGTCAAGATATTCATACTATGCCTATAAGTGTCATCATGTCACGTATGCCTAATATTGTTTATTTAAAAGAAGAAGACCTCGTCATCTATGCTGCAAGTCAAATGATAGATAAGGAAATTGATTCAATTCCCGTTGTTAGAAAAAAAGAAAATAGTAAATATAAAGTTGTAGGTAGAATATCTAAAACAACAATAACAAAATTATTTGTTTCATTATTTAAAGAATAGGTGATAAACAATGGAAAATATAAAGATAATCATTGCATCTGATTCAATAGGAGATACAGCTGAGTTGGTTGCTAGTGCTTGCGTCGCTCAATTTAATCCTAAAGCTTGTAAACATGGTTTTTTGAGATATCCTTATATAGAAACTTTTAAGGATATAGATGAAGTTATACAGGTCGCTATAGATAAAAATGCAATTATTGTATATACGTTAGTAGAACCAGAAATTAAAGCATATATGAAGAAAAAAGTAGACGATTTCTCTTTAAAAGCTGTTGATATAATGGGCCCTCTAATGACACTACTTAATCAAACGCATGATGAGGAGCCGTATAATCAGCCAGGCAGAGTTCATAAATTAGACGATGCCTATTTCAAAAAAATAGATGCAATCGAATTTGCGGTAAAATACGATGATGGTAAAGATGCGAAAGGATTACCTAAGGCAGATATTATTTTAATTGGCATTTCAAGAACTTCTAAGACGCCTCTATCTCAGTATTTAGCGCACAAAAGCTATAAAGTAATGAACATTCCTCTAGTTCCAGAGGTAACGCCACCAGACGAATTATTTAAAATTAATCCAACTAAATGTATAGCATTAAAGATTAGTGAAGATAAACTTAATTTAATAAGAAAACAACGACTTAAACAATTAGGATTAGGTGAACATGCTAGATATGCGACTGAAGATAGAATTAAAGAAGAAATTCAATATTTTGAAAAAATTGTCGAAAAAATAGGATGCCCTGTTATTGATGTATCTGATAAAGCTATTGAAGAAACAGCAAATGATGTTATACAAATTATTGAAAGTAAAGCATAAATATTTAAAAACCTTTTATAAAAGTGTATAATATTATGACTACTATTTAATAGGTGATATATATTGCGTATAGAACAGTCTGTAATTAACGAAATAAAGGAAAAAACAGATATTTTAGATTTAGTAAGTGAATATGTGAAATTAGAAAAAAGAGGACGCAATTACATTGGTTTGTGTCCTTTTCATGATGAAAAAACACCTTCTTTTACAGTTTCTGAAGATAAACAAATATGCCATTGCTTTGGTTGTAAAAAAGGTGGAAATGTTTTTCAATTTATTCAAGACATTAAGGATATTTCATTCGTAGAAGCAGTACAAGAACTTGGAGAACGCGTTAATATAAAAGTAGATATTGGTCATTCTAATCCCTCTACAACTCAAATAGCATCTGAAGACTTAAAAATGATTGAAATGCATGAATTAATTAATGAATATTATATGTATGCATTAATGAAATCAGTAGAAGGTGAAGAAGCTTTAAATTATCTCGTAAATCGTGGTTTCACTGAAGAATTAATAAAATCTCGTGGAATAGGGTATGCCCCTAATAACGCTCACTTTTGTCATGACTTTTTACAACAAAAAGGATATGACATAGGACTAGCTTATGAAGCTGGTTTGTTATCACGTAACGAAGAAAATTTTAGTTACTACGATCGTTTTAGAGATCGCATCATGTTCCCTTTAAAAAATGCTCAAGGAAGAATTGTCGGTTTTTCTGGTAGAACTTATAACAATCAAGAACCTAAGTATTTAAATAGTCCTGAGACACCGATTTTTCAAAAAAGACGATTACTTTATAATCTTGATAACGCAAGAAAATCAATTAGAAAAAATGATGAAGTCATGTTGTTAGAAGGATTTATGGATGTAATTAAAGCTGATTACGCTGGATTAAAAACAGTGGTAGCAAGTATGGGTACAGCATTATCAGAAGATCACATGACAGTTTTAAAAAAATTAACCTCTAATATAACTTTAATGTTTGATGGAGACTTTGCTGGTCAAGAGGCCACTTTAAAAACTGGAGAACATTTACTGAAACATGGATTAAATGTATTTGTAGTACAATTACCAAAAAACATGGATCCCGATGAATATATAGTTAAATTCGGTAAAGAAAAATTTATAGAATTTTTAAATAATGAGAAGAAATCGTTTATTATTTACAAAGTTCAATTCTATCGAGATGAAATTGAAAATAATGATCTAGCTTATGAGCGTCACTTTAAAGAGATTACTGAAGATATTTCATTTGTCAGATCTTCAATATTAAAAAATAAAATTGTGAATGACGTAGCTGACATTTTCAATATTGATGCCAATACTATTATGTCCAATGTACATCAACAACCTGAATTTATCTCATATGAAGAAGACTATATTGGAAATACCAATGATAACTCAAATTCAAATTCTCAAAATTTAAACATTGTTTTTACACATTTAAACAAAAGTGAAAAAGCACAAAGAGCTTTATTAAAACACTTTATGATGGATAAAGATGTATTTCTAAATTATAATCGACAACTTGAAGCAAACGATTTTACGAATAAATATTTCCAAAGTATTTTTAAAGCGCTAACCGATTATTATTCTGAAAATGATTACTATTCGATAAGTGATTTAATATTATACATTGAAGATAAAGATATTAGAGAAGCAATCATACAGCTTGATGATTATGAATTAAATCGAGAACCTTATGATTTAGAAATTGAAGAATATATCTCAACTTTAAATGAAAACAAATATGAAGATTCTATTGAAGAACTTAATCATAAATTAAAAGAAGCACTTAGAATTGGTGACGTAGAATCTCAAAAGTATTATTTACAAATGATAGTTAATAAAAATAAGCAACGCATGTAGATGAATATTTAAATTAAAGAAATATAAACAAATATTAAACTTTTAATATAGTATTTATATTTAATAACCATTACTGTATAATGGTTATTATGCTTTTTTAAAGGGTAGACAAATAGTAAGTTAAATATTTATGAAATAAGGATATCATTTTTATTACCTATAGAATGATAATATTTCATGTTTATTATAAAATATACTTTTCTTATTATAATAATTTATTATATAATTAAATATCTTAATTGAAAGCTTAAAATACGATTGGGAGGCCTTTTCATGTCTGATAACCAAGTTAAAATCAAAAAACAAACAATTGATCCGACTTTAACATTAGAAGATGTTAAAAAACAATTAATTGAAAAAGGTAAAAAGGAAGGTCATCTAAGTCATGAAGAAATTGCTGAAAAGCTGCAAAATTTTGACATGGATTCCGACCAAATGGATGATTTCTTTGACCAACTAAATGATAACGATATTAGTTTAGTAAATGAAAAAGATAGTTCAGATACAGATGAAAAATTAAATCCAAATGACTTAAGTGCGCCTCCAGGTGTTAAAATTAACGATCCTGTAAGAATGTACTTAAAAGAAATTGGACGTGTAAATCTGCTTAGTGCACAAGAAGAAATTGAATTAGCTAAACGTATTGAACAAGGTGATGAAGTAGCAAAATCTCGCCTTGCAGAAGCCAACTTGCGATTAGTTGTAAGTATTGCAAAACGGTATGTTGGTCGTGGTATGCTTTTCTTAGACTTAATCCAAGAGGGGAATATGGGTCTTATCAAAGCAGTAGAAAAGTTCGATTTTAGTAAAGGATTTAAATTTTCTACTTATGCTACGTGGTGGATTAGACAAGCCATTACACGTGCTATTGCTGACCAAGCTCGTACCATCCGTATTCCTGTGCATATGGTTGAAACTATTAATAAGCTTATTCGCGTACAAAGACAATTATTACAAGACTTAGGTCGTGATCCTGCTCCTGAAGAAATTGGTGAAGAAATGGATTTACCACCTGAAAAAGTTCGCGAAATACTTAAAATAGCTCAAGAGCCAGTATCCCTAGAAACGCCAATAGGTGAAGAAGATGACAGTCACTTAGGAGACTTTATTGAAGATCAAGAAGCACAAAGCCCTTCTGACCATGCTGCTTATGAGTTATTGAAAGAACAATTAGAAGACGTTTTAGATACACTTACTGATAGAGAAGAAAATGTTTTACGTTTAAGATTTGGCCTTGATGACGGACGAACTAGAACATTAGAAGAAGTGGGTAAAGTGTTCGGTGTTACAAGAGAACGTATTCGTCAAATCGAAGCTAAAGCGCTTAGAAAATTAAGACATCCAAGTCGTAGCAAGCGTCTTAAAGATTTTATGGACTAAGATTAATGGTGAATCTGAGTTAACGATAGATGTTATGTATAAAGAAACTTGAGGCTAAGACAATACTATGTCCTAGCCTCTTTTTATAATAAAGGAGATAACAATGATATCATTAAATCATCGATTAAAAGTTGTAAGCCAATACTTATTAAGTAATTCATTAGCTGATATCGGTTCTGATCACGCTTATTTACCTATTTATGCATTACAACATCATCTATGCGATGATGCTATTGCTGGCGAAGTAATCAAAGGACCTTATACAGCTGCTAAAAAGAATGTAGCACAGCATCAACTTACTCAACATATCGATGTTCGATTAGGTGATGGTCTTAGTATACTAACTGAGAAAGATAAAGTAGATAATATCACAATTTGTGGAATGGGTGGACCTTTAATAGCGAAAATATTAGATGAAGGTAAAAATAAACTTGCACATCATCCACGTCTAATTTTGCAAAGTAATATTCAAACTGAAACCTTACGCAAGACACTTCAACATCTTAATTATGATATTATCGCTGAAGAAATTTTAGAAGAAAAAGGACATATCTATGAAATTGTAGTTAGTGAATGGAAAGAAAATATTAATCTTCTTAATAAAAAATCACTTAAATTTGGTCCTATTCTTTTAAATAATAAAAACGGTATTTTTATAAAAAAGTGGGAAAGAGAGTTAGCAGCTTTAGAGCATATTCGTAATCAATTGAATCCAATACAACATCGTGAGAGACTAGAAGAGATTGAAGAAGAGATATCAATGATAAGAGAGGTACTCTATAATGAAAATTAAAGAACTAATGTCAATTATTGACCAACACGTTCCCCTTAAAACTGCTGAAAGCTGGGATAATGTGGGTTTATTAATTGGAGATGACACTAAAGAGATAACAGGTATTTTGACAGCATTAGATTGCACAATGGAAGTAATAGAAGAGGCAATTAGCAAAGGATACAATACAATTATTGCCCATCACCCTTTAATTTTTAAAGGTATTAAATCATTAGTTAATGATGGATATGGTAAATTAATACACATGCTTATTCAAAATGATATTCAACTTATTGCTTTGCACACCAATTTAGATAATCACATTGATGGTGTCAATGAGATGCTAGCAAAAAAATTAAATTTAACTAATATTAGATTTTTAAATGAAGAAGAATCATTTTACTATAAAGTACAAACTTACATTCCCGAAGAAAATCTAGAATCATTTAAATATCATATTAATAATATTGGTTTAGCAAAAGAAGGGAATTATGAATATTGTTTCTTTGAGTCCAAAGGTAAAGGTCAATTCAAACCAGTTGGAGAGGCTCGCCCTCATATTGGAGAACTAAATCGAATTGAATATGTAAATGAAGTGAAGCTAGAATTTATGATTCGTAAAGATCAATTAAATATTGCTAAAAATGCAATTATTAATTACCATCCTTATGAAACACCTGTATATGATTTTATTAAGATGACGACATCTGCTAATTATGGTCTTGGAAAAATAGGCGAACTAAATGAGCCGTTAAATTTAGAAGATTTTGCTAAATATGCTAAAGCACATTTAAATATTCCTAGCGTTCGTTATACAGGTCCTTCAGAAGCGTTAATTAAAACAGTTGCTATTATCGGAGGTGCTGGTATCGGTTTTGAAACTAGTGCTTTTAAAAAGGGAGCAGATGTTTTCGTTACTGGAGACATAAAACATCATGATGCACTTGATGCTAAAACTAATGGCATTCATTTATTAGATATCAATCATTATAGTGAGTACGTTATGAAAGAAGGACTTAAAGGCTTACTAGGACAATGGTTATTTAGTAATGAGAGTAAGCAGTTTAATATAGAAGCTTCAGAAATAAATACAGATCCATTTAATTATATTTAAAACTATACAAAGGAGGCCAGATGAATGGCTAATCATCCATTTGAAATATTTAATTTAAATACAAATCTTATTGATGCAGTTAAAGATTTAAATTTTAATAAACCTACTGAAATTCAAAATAGAATTATTCCACGTATAAAAAAAGGAACCAATTTAATTGGTCAATCACAAACCGGTACTGGCAAATCACACGCCTTTTTATTACCTTTAATAGATTTAATTAATACTGACATTAAAGAACCTCAAAGTATTGTTGTTGCACCAACTCGTGAATTAGCACAACAATTGTATAAAGTGGCTAGTCATCTAGCTAGTTTTCAATCAGATATTAAAGTAAGTTTATTTATTGGTGGTACTGACATAGAGAAAGATAAACAACGAACAAATCAACAACCTCAATTAGTGATTGGTACACCAACACGAATCAATGATTTAGCTCAGAGTGGACATTTGCATATTCATAAGGCATCATATTTAATTATCGATGAAGCAGATTTACTCATTGATTTAGGCTTAATAGAAGATGTTGATTATATTGCTGCTCGTTTAGATGAAAATGCTAATATTGCAGTCTTTAGTGCAACAATTCCAAAATCATTAGAACCGTTTTTAAATAAGTATCTTAGTCACCCTGAATATGTTGTAGTTGATAACAAATCCCAAAATAAAAAAAATATTGAATTTTATTTGATTCCTACTAAAGGAACTGAAAAAGTTGATAAAACTTTGCAATTAATTGATATACTAAATCCATATCTATGTATTATTTTTTGTAACAGTAGAGAAAATGCAAATGAACTTGCTCAATCTCTTAATGAGTCTGGCATTAAAGTTGGTATGATTCATGGCGGTTTAACACCAAGAGAACGTAAACAACAAATGAAACGTATTCGGAATTTAGATTTCCAATATGTTATTGCAAGTGATTTAGCTTCAAGAGGAATTGATATTGAAGGCGTTAGTCATGTAGTGAATTTTGATGTTCCTAATGATATTGATTTCTTTACTCATAGAGTGGGTAGAACAGGACGTGGAAATTATAAAGGCGTGGCTCTAACATTATATAGCCCAGATGAAGAACATAATATTTCTCTTATTGAAGATAAAGGCTACCACTTTGATAATGTTGATATTAAAAATGGAGAACTTAAGCCAATCAAAGCGCACAATACACGTCATAAACGCGAACGTAAAGATGATCATTTAACAAATCAAGTAAAACATAAAGTAAGAAGTAAATCTAAAAATAAAGTTAAACCAGGTTATAAAAAGAAATTTAAACAAGAAGTAGAAAGAATGAAACGACAAGAAAGAAAGCAATACAGTAAACAACGTAGTAGACAACAACGAAAAAACAATAAAAAAGGTTAGGTGAAACAAATGTTAATTGGCTCACATGTATCAATGAGTGGTAAAAAAATGTTAGAAGGATCGGCCGAAGAAGCACATCAATTTGGTGAATCAACATTTATGATTTATACAGGTGCACCTCAAAATACAAGAAGAAAAAGTATAAACGATTTAAATATTGAAAAAGGGCATAAAGTTATGGAACAATATGGTTTATCAAATATTGTTGTACACGCTCCTTACATAATAAACATAGGAAATACAACGAAACCTGAAGTTTATGAATTAGGTGTTAATTTCCTTCAAAATGAGATTGAACGTACGCAAGCTTTAGGAGCGAAAGATATTGTCTTACATCCAGGTGCACATGTAGGTGCTGGTGCAGATAAAGGAATTAATCAGATTATTAAAGGATTAAATGAAGTGTTAAACCATGATCATGATGTACGAATTGCACTTGAAACAATGGCTGGAAAAGGAACAGAAATTGGACGTAGTTTTGAAGAACTTGCTCGCATTATTGATGGTGTGACACATAACGATCGGTTATCTATTTGCTTCGATACCTGTCATACACATGATGCTGGTTATAATATCAAAAATGATTTTGATGGCGTTTTGAATGAGTTTGATAAAATTATTGGAATAGACCGTATTAAAGTTGTTCATGTAAATGATAGTAAAAATGAACAAGGTGCACATAAAGATCGACATGAAAATATTGGATTTGGATATATTGGTTTTGATGCTTTGAATAATGTGGTACATCATGAAGCTTTTAAAGACATTCCTAAAATCCTTGAAACTCCTTATGTAGGAGAAGATAAGAAAAATAAAAAGCCGCCTTATCGCTTTGAAATTGAAATGTTAAAATCTCAAATTTTTGATCCTAAATTAAAAGAAAAAATATTGAATCAATAATTAAAATAAGAGTAAGATAGCATAATCTACAAAGAGACTATCTTACTCTTATTTTAATTCGTAAACATTACTATTTACAAAAAACATATATAATTGTATAGTATTTAGCGAGGTGAAAAGATGAATCAACCTGTTTTTGAATTGAAAAATATTGATTATTATTTTGATAATAAACAAGTATTAGAAAACATTAATATCCGAATTAATAAAGGTGACTTTCTTGCAATTGTTGGTCCTAATGGAGCAGGAAAATCTACTCTTTTAAAGGTTATTCTTGGCTTGTTACCATTACAACGCGGTGAAATATACATTGACGGGAAATCTTATAAAAAAAATACTCAATCTGCATTAAAAATTAGTTATGTGTCTCAAAAAGCCAATGCTTTTACTGCAGGATTTCCTGCTAGTGTGAAAGAAGTCGTTTTAAGTGGTTTAACTAAAACGAAAAGAATTTTTCAGTGGTTTAATAAAAGTGATGAACAACAAGTAGATAATGTTTTACATCGTTTAAATATTCATCATCTAAAGAATAAAAATATTGCAGAATTATCAGGTGGACAACAACAACGTGTACTAATTGCACGCGCTTTAATTTCAAATCCATCCGTCTTAGTATTAGACGAACCGACAAATGGGATTGATGCAAAACATGTGAATGAATTCTATGCCACCTTGCAACATTTAAAAGAAGAAGGTATAACGATTATTTTAGTTACTCATGATATAGGCGTTGTGGTAGACACAGCTACAAAAGTCGCTTGTTTAAATAAACATCTTCATTTCCACGGTTCTACTGAAGAATTTAAATCTCTTGATGAAGTTGAAATTTCAAAAATATATGGTCATCCAATTAAATTTGTTGATCATCAACATAATCGTTCATGCTGTGAAGCATAATTTTAAATAGGAGTTAATTATGATAAGTATATGGATTGAATTAAGAGGTGAATATCGTGATTGAAGCATTGTTAAATTTTGATTTTATGAGATATTCACTTTTAAGTGGGATATTGATTGGTTTTATTGCACCTTTAATTGGTGCATTTATAGTGGTAAGGCGATTATCATTAATTGCTGATGCTTTAAGTCACGTCACACTAGGCGGTATTTCGTTTGGAATGTTTATTATTACCTTATCACCAGCATTAGCATTTATAAATCCTATGTGGTTTGGTATAATCTTTGCAATAGTTGGAGCTTTACTTATAGAAAAATTAAGAACTTCATATTCAAACTATCAAGAAATTGCAATTCCAATTATAATGAGTGCAGGAATTGCATTAAGTGCAATTTTTATTTCTCTAGCTGATGGGTTCAATCAAGAAATTGTTGGATTATTATTTGGATCAATTAGTGCTGTAAATTTAAGTGACTTAATCACAATTACGATTATTTCAATCGTCGTATTATTATTCATTCTTTTATTATACAAAGAATTATTTATTTTATCTTTTGATGAGGAATATAGTAAGGTTATTAATATTCCAAAATGGATTCAGTTTTTATTTATAACGATTGTTGCTATGGTTATTTCTGCATCAATGAGAGTAGTAGGAATTTTACTCGTGAGTGCATTAATTACATTACCTGTGGCTATAGCAATGCGATTAACTAAAGGATTTAAACAGTTGATTATCTTAAGTATTATTATAGGTGAATGTTCTGTTATTCTAGGGCTTACCTTAGCATTTTATATTAATATATCTCCTGGTGGTGTCATCGTGGTATTATTAGTTCTAATTTTAGGAATAACGATGTTACTACAGAAAACTAAGCGAACTGCCAAAAAGGAGCATTAAATTATGAATACAAACGACGCTATTAAAATTTTAAAAGACAATGGGTTAAAATATACTAAGAAAAGAGAAGATATGATTAATATCTTTGTTAATGAAGATAAATATATTAATGCTAAATATATACAACAACAATTAGACAATGATTATCCAGGTATATCTTTTGATACTATTTATCGTAATCTTCATCTTTTTAAAGATTTAAATATTGTTGAAAGTACAGAATTAGATGGAGAAATGAAATTTAGAATCGCTTGTACTAATCACCATCATCATCATTTTATATGTGAAAATTGTGGAGATACAAAAGTAATAGATTTTTGTCCAATTGAGCAAGTTAAGCAATTTCTACCTAATGTAGATATTCATACTCATAAATTAGAAGTATATGGTATATGTGAAACTTGTCATAATAAAGGTATAAATTAAAATGAGAAATGTTCTGAGACGTAAATAAACGTCTCAGTTTTTTTATAGGTCAAAAGTCTGAATTTTTACTAATATTGAAATATAATGTTTAAAAACTACTAAAATGAGATATAAAAAGAGTATAATAAGAAATATGACAACTATGTGAATAATATTTAAAGCAAATGATTTGTTGCACATCATATAGCTTGTTATGATTTATGTAAAGATAATTTAGGAGGATGATTATTTATGGCTTTTGAATTACCAAATTTACCATATGCAGCAGATGCATTAGAACCACATATCGACAAAGAAACAATGGAAATTCATCATGACAAACATCATAACACTTATGTTACAAAATTAAACTCTGCAGTTGAAGGTACTGATTTAGAATCTAAATCAATTGAAGAAATTGTTGCAAATTTAGATAGTGTACCTGAAAATATTCAAACAGCAGTACGTAATAATGGTGGAGGTCATTTAAATCACTCATTATTCTGGGAATTATTAACTCCTAATTCTGAAGAAAAAGGTACTGTAGTTGATAAAATTAAAGAACAATGGGGTTCTTTAGATGAGTTTAAAAAAGAATTCGCTGATAAAGCTGCAGCACGTTTTGGTTCAGGTTGGGCTTGGTTAGTAGTAAATAATGGAAAATTAGAAATTGTTACTACTCCAAATCAAGATAACCCTATTACTGAAGGAAAAACTCCAATTTTAGGCTTAGATGTTTGGGAACATGCTTATTATCTTAAATATCAAAATAAACGTCCAGATTATATCAGTGCTTTCTGGAATGTTGTAAATTGGGAAAAAGTAGACGAGTTATACAATGCTGCTACAAAATAATAAATAAAAAAAGTATTTATTAGTGATCTCTTTTTGGGAGATCACTTTTTTTATGAAAAATATAGAAAAATTATACAATTTCATATATCATTTATAAGTATACATGATTAATAATTGAGGTCGGTTGTCTTGCTTAAAAGATTAAAAGAAAAATCAAATGATGAAAAAATAAAACATACGATGAATAAACGAATTCGTTTTATATTTGGTGCAATTGTTTTGATTTTCGTATTAATTGTCCTAAGACTAGGATATTTACAAATTGCACAAGGTGCACATTATAGTCAATTAGTGAAAAATGATGAGAATATTACTGTCAATGAGTCCATACCACGAGGAAGAATACTAGATAGAAATGGCAAGATTTTAGTTGATAATGCTTCGAAATTAGCAATTACCTACACGCGTTCTAGAAAAACAAGTCAACAAGACATGTTAAATACCGCTAAAAAATTAGCTAAACTCATTACAATGAATACTGATAAGATTACAAAGCAAGATAAACAAGACTTTTGGATACAAAATCATCCAAAAGAAGTTAATAAATTAATGAAAAAAGAAACAACTATGCTTAACAATGGTAGCATAAGTCAAGAACAGTATGATAAACAATTACATAGTAAAATTAAAAATACTCAATTAAATAGTTTATCTAAGCATGATTTACAAGTGTTAGCTATATATAGAGAAATGTCATCTGGATCTACACTTGATCCGCAAATGATAAAAAATGAAGATGTTAGTGAAAAGGAATATGCTGCTGTTTCTCAACAATTGGATAATTTACCTGGTGTCAATACTTCAATGGACTGGGATCGAAAATATCCATATGGTGAAACTTTAAGAAGTATATTTGGTAGTGTTTCTACACCTTCTGAGGGTATTCCTAAAGAATTAACTGAACAGTATTTAGCAAAAGGATATTCTAGAAATGACAGGGTAGGGAAAGCTTATCTAGAGTATCAATATGAAGACATTCTACGTGGTAAAAAGAAACAGCTGAAATACACTACTGATAAATCTGGTAAAGTTATTAGTTCTAAAGTGATTAACCCTGGGTCACGTGGAAATGATTTACAACTAACAATTGACATTGATTTACAGAAAAAAGTTGAGTCTCTGTTAGAAAACGAAATAAAAACACTGCGTAGTCAAGGAGCAACCAACATGGACAATGCGCTTGTAGTTGTTCAAAATCCTAAAAATGGTGATATTCTTGCAATGGCTGGAAGACAAATTGATAAAAATGGTGAACTGCTAGATTATGATTTAGGTAACTTTACTGGCCAATTTGCAGTCGGTTCTTCTGTTAAAGGAGCAACCTTATTAACTGGTTATCAAAATCATACTATCAAAGTCGGTGAAGAAATGATTGATGAACCTTTACACTTTAGAGGCGGACTAACTAAACGTTCTTATTTTAACCAAAATGGCAAAGTCCTAATTAACGACAAAGAAGCATTAATGCATTCTTCAAACGTATATATGTTTAAAACTGCTTTAAGACTAGCTGGTGATCCTTACTCAAGTGGTATGAGTTTACCTAATAATATTGAAGAAGCTGGTCAAAAACTAAGAAAAGGTCTAAATCAAGTAGGATTAGGTGTTAAAACAGGTATCGATTTACCTAATGAAACAATTGGTCAAATTGAACCATTAACTAATAATCCAGGCAATTATTTAGATTTATCAATAGGTCAGTATGATACTTATACACCTATTCAACTTTCACAATATATATCTACAATTGCAAATAATGGTTACAGAGTACAACCGCACATTGGTTTAGCTATACATGACGCAACAAATAGTGATCAAGTAGGACCGGTAAAAGATAAAATTAAAGGTAATATACTAAATAAAGTTAATAATTCTCAAGATGAGATAGATGAAGTAAAACAAGGATTCAAGATGGCTTTCAATGAAAAAGATGGTACAGGCTATGCAAGCTTCCATAAAACTGTTGTTCCATCAGCTGGTAAAACTGGTACTGCTGAAGTTTATCAAAATGGACAATCTAGAGTTAACTCAACATATATAGGTTATGCGCCTATTAAAGATCCTAAATTAGCTTTTTCTATCGTATATACTAATCAACCTGTTCCACCACCATGGTTAAATGGGGGAGATTTAGGAAGAGATATCATTAATTACTACTTTAAAAATGAAAAATAATTTTAATAACCGTTGATAAGATGCTTTTCTACTTAATACTAGTAAAAATTAATACTTTTCAATTAATCGTCTAAGTGGTATGATAATAAAGTCGTATTTAGAAAAGGTAAGGAGGTATAATCATGCGCGTAAACGTAACATTAGCTTGTACTGAATGTGGTGACAGAAACTACATTACTACTAAAAATAAAAGAAACAATCCTGAACGTATTGAAATGAAAAAATATTGTTCACGTGATAACAAACAAACTCTACATCGTGAAACTAAATAATATTAAAAGTAAAAAAGGTTGGAACAAAATTGTTCCAACCTTTTTTACTTTAGTAGATTATTCAACCATTAATCATCTTAAATATATAACTAGCAATTATATTTATTTTATATAGATTAATATATTTTTTAACTTAAAATAATTTGAATTATTACAAATGACATCACTATATAATAACGTTATAATATATTAAAGGATGGGAGAAAGAATGGGTAAAAAGCAAATTAGAAAAAATATTTTATCACAAATGAAAGACTTTGATAAAAAAAATAAGCGTAAAGCTGATATTTGGTTAATGAAACAGTTAATTGAAAATGAAAAATTTAAAAAAGCACATCGTATCGGTATATTTTTGTCTATGCCACACGAGATTAATACATACAATATTATTAATTTCGCTTTAGATAATGGAAAACAAATTTTTGTGCCCGATACAGATTACAGAAGTCGTAATATGAATTTTAAACAACTATTAGATTTGTCATCAATAGCTACCGATGATAAAGGTATTAATTATGTTAATGAAGATACATCTATTAGTAATGAGATGGACTTACTTATTGTACCTGGAATAGCTTTTCAAACAAATGGTTTTCGTATAGGATACGGAGGAGGTTACTATGATAAATTTCTAAATCAACACGATATTAACTCAATTAGTCTTACATATGACTTCCAAATATCAGATTTCGATGTGGAAAAATATGATCAACCTGTAGATAATTTAATTATATGTAATACTAAGTTTGGGAGGAATTAATGAATATTGATAAACTATATTGGAAATCAATTTATTATTGGATCAAATATTTTAACTATAAATTAGAACACACAGATAAAAATACAAATGAAATTTGGTTATCCAATAAGAAAAAAGAAGAACTTATTGTATTTAGAAAAGAAGTGAGTTCAACTCAAGAGATACGCTTCGACAAATCTAAAATAAATGATCATAAAGAGAATTTACAAAAAAAGTTAGGATTTAAAATTAAAAAAGTCGAGTTCTTCTACTTTTTAGAAACATCGATGAATATTGATCATCTCGATGAAATGCATCCTACTAAGTTGATTTATCATAGTATCATTAATGAAAAAGACTTAGAAAATACAATGCCTAATTTTATTTTAAAAAAGCGCATTAATAAAAAAGAAAAAAAATCATCGTTGGATTATAAAAAACGTGTACTTAATACGAATCTTGTTGATAAGTATATGATGATGTTTTCACCAATGACTTATACACTTATAGCTATAAACGTTCTAATATGGTTATATATGAAGATTTATCTAAATCATTTTTCAGATATTAAGTTACTAGATGTTGGGGGATTAGTACACTTCAATGTAGTGCACGGAGAGTGGTACCGTCTTATTACCTCGATGTTTTTACATTTTAATTTTGAACATATTTTAATGAATATGCTATCTTTATTCATTTTTGGTAAAATTGTAGAGACTATCGTTGGTCCATATAAAATGTTAGGTATCTATTTAATTTCTGGTTTATTTGGAAACTTTGTTTCGTTATCCTTTAATATAAGCACCATATCTGTTGGTGCAAGTGGAGCTATTTTTGGTCTTATAGGAGCTATTTTAACGATGATGTACTTAAGTAAGACTTTTAATAAGAAAATGATAATACAATTGTTAGTTGTTGTATTAATATTGATTTTTGTCTCGCTATTTATGTCGAACATTAATTTAATGGCTCATTTAGGTGGTTTCATAGGTGGTTTCCTTATTACATTAATAGGCTATTATTTTCATGAGAACCGTAATTTATTTTGGTTATTTTTAATTTTATTATTAGTACTTTTTGTTTTATTACAAATTAGAATATTTTCAATTAAAGAGGAAAATATTTACGATAAACTTATTAAAGACGAAATGATATCTTATAATTATGATAATGCTTTATCAATTGTTGAACATACAATCAATAAAGGATACGATGATGATGAAACATATTACTTAAAGGGTTTAATAACTGCTACTAAAAGTTCTAAAGCAGAAGCAATGGCTGATTGGGAAAGAGGCCTAAGAAGTCATCCTAACTCTGCATTACTAAACTATGAATTATCCATAGCTAATAGAGCATTAAATGATAACGATAAATCTTTAAAATATATAAAAAAAGCTTTAAAAATTGATGGCAACAACCAAAGCTATAAAAATTTAGAAAAAGAATTGAAAGATAGTAATGAATCTAAAAATTAACAATTTTTATGATGTCTTGCAACTTTTGAAACATTATGGTTTTATTATATATTTTAAAGATAAAGAAGATATGTATGAAATGATGCAACAAGAAATACGTTCTCTTTACAATTATGATCTTTTATCAAAAGAAGAATATCTAAAATGTATTTTAATAATTAATCAAAGAAGGAATGAGCATAAATGAAAAATATTATTTTAGCAGCTGATATAGGTGGAACAACATGTAAACTAGGTATCTTTGATACGAAATTAGAACGATTACATAAATGGTCTATTGAAACCGATACTTCAGACCATACAGGTCGAACATTATTAAGGCAAGTCTTTGATTCTTTTAAAGAAGCAACTGAATCTTATCACTTTGATCTTCAAAATGTTATCGGAGTTGGTATAGGAGTTCCCGGTCCTGTTGATTTTGAAACGGGAATCGTACATGGGGCTGTTAATTTACATTGGCCTGGAAATGTAAATGTGAGAGAGATTTTTAGTGAATTTATAGATTGTCCTGTATATGTTGATAATGATGCAAATGTAGCTGCACTAGGTGAAAAGCATAAAGGTGCGGGTCAAGGTGCAAATGATGTAGTTGCTATTACACTTGGTACTGGTCTTGGTGGAGGTATCATTTCAAATGGTGAAATTGTACATGGTCATAATGGTTCAGGTGCGGAAATAGGTCATATTAGAACTGATTTTGATCAACGTTTTAATTGTAACTGCGGCAAATCAGGATGTATTGAAACTGTTGCTTCAGCTACTGGAGTTGTTAATTTAGTCAATTTTTATTATCCTAAACTTACTTTTAAATCATCTATTTTATCACTTATAAAAGAAAATAAAGTAACTGCTAAAGCTGTATTTGATGCAGCAAAAGCAGGAGATCAATTCTGCATATTTATAACAGAAAAGGTCGCAAATCATATCGCTTATTTATGTAGTATAATTAGTGCTACAAGCAATCCTAAATATATTGTTTTAGGTGGAGGAATGTCTACAGCAGGATTAATATTAATTGAAAATATTAAAACAGAATATCATAATTTAACATTTACTCCTGCTCAAAAAGATACTGAAATTGTCCAAGCAAAACTTGGAAATGATGCTGGTATCACTGGTGCTGCTGGACTAATAAAAACATATATAATTGAAAAGGATGGTGTTAAATAATGGCTATTGTTGATGTAGTTGTTATACCAGTTGGAACGGAAGGTCCAAGTGTTAGTAAATATATTGCAGAAATCCAAATGAAACTAGAAGAATTTAAAAAACAAGGTAAAATCGACTATCAATTAACACCTATGAATACGCTTATCGAAGGTGATCTTAAAGATTTATTTGAAGTAGTTCAAGCAATTCACGAATTACCATTTGATAAAGGATTAAATAGAGTATGTACAAATATCCGTATTGATGATAGAAGAGATAAGTCTCGTAAAATGAATGATAAGTTAAAATCTGTTCAAAAACATTTAGATAAACAAGGTGAGTAATATGAGAATTTCTAATTTATCTTTAGGATTAGTTGATACAAACGCATATTTTATAGAAAGCGATAACAGTGTATTATTAGTTGACCCTGCCGGAGAATCTGATAAAATATTTAAGCAATTAAATCAAATCAATAAACCTTTGAAAGCAATATTACTTACACATGCTCATTTTGATCATATTGGTGCTTTAGATGATGTATTATCCAAATATGATGTACCTGTTTATATGCATAAAGAAGAATTTTCTTTCTTAACTGATCCTGAAAAAAATGGTTCTTCAAAGTTTAAACAATATGGTATGCCACTCACTACTAGTAAAGCTCAACCAATTGCTTTAGATGAAGGTAATTTTACAATTGATGAATTTAAATTCAATGTTATTCATACACCAGGTCATTCACCAGGAAGTTTAACTTACGTTTTTGACGATTTTGCAGTAGTCGGAGATACATTATTTAATAACGGTATTGGAAGAACAGACTTATATAGAGGAGACTATGAAACATTAGTAAACTCAATTAAAGACAAATTATTTGAATTAGACGGAGATTTGCCTTTATTCCCAGGTCACGGTCAATACACTACGGTAGATGATGAACAACTCAATCCATATTTAGATGGACAATAAAAAAAGTAATTTAAACACCTCTTACGTTTATATATGTAGGAGGTGTTTTTTTGAAATTATTATTTCAAGAAATAATTAATAAAGCAATTTCAAAAAATGCAAGTGACGTACACTTTATTCCTTCAGAGGATAAAGTACATATTAAATTCAGAGTGAATGATAGGTTAGAGACGTATGAAATATTTAGTAATGACATTTATGAAAAATTATTAATTTATATGAAATTTAAAGCAAATTTAGATGTATCAACACATCAAGTAGCTCAAAGTGGTAGATATACTTATCATGCTAAATCAATATTTTATTTAAGAATTTCTACTTTACCTTTGTCATTAGGAATAGAAAGTTGTGTTATCAGACTTATCCCTCAATATTTCACTTCTAAAAGAGAGTATAAAGACTTTAATGACTTTAAACCTCTAATGAATAAAAAGCAAGGTCTCATTTTACTTACTGGTCCAACAGGTTCAGGTAAAAGTACTTTGATGTATCAATTAGTACTCTATGCTTTTCAAGAATTAAATTTAAATGTTATTACAATAGAAAATCCTGTTGAACAATTATTAAAAGGCATAACACAAGTGTCAGTAAATCATAAAGCTGGTATAGATTATGTTAATTCATTTAAAGCAATATTAAGATGTGATCCAGATGTTATTTTAATTGGTGAAATTAGAGATGCTGAAGTGGCAAAATGTGTTATTCAAGCAAGTTTAAGTGGTCATTTAGTGCTAACCACTATGCATTCAAGCAATTGTAAGGGCGCAATACTCAGATTGTTAGAGATGGGGATTAGTGTTCAAGAAATTTCACAAGCAATAAATGTCATTTCAAATCAAAGATTAGTTACAACTACTTTAAATCAAAGAAAGCTTGTTTGTGAGTCTATTACAAATAATCAAATTCAATATTTTTTTGAACATAACCATACGCTTCCTGAGACATTTAATAATTTAAAAGAAAAATTGTTATCGCTATCGAAAGAAGGTCTTATATGTGAAGATGTGGTTGAAAAATATATTTAACAAACATTCTAAAGTTCTTAGCGAAAACCAACAAATTATACTTCTAAATAATTTGAATAACTTACTTAAAAGTGGATTTACATTATTAGAATGTTTTAATTTTATAAATTTGTATTTTAATTATAAAAATAAAGATATAGCAAATAAGATAGTTAAAATAATAAAAACGGGAGGAGAATGCGATCAAATATTAGAATTAATAGGCTATCCTAAATCTATTATCACTCAAATTCAATTTGCGCAGAAATATGGAAATATAAATGAAGCACTAGAGGAAGCAATAAATTATTTAAAAACAAATCTTCAAGCTAAACAACGAATATTAAAAGCTATTCAATATCCCATTATTTTAATTGCAATATTTATAACTATGTTAAGTATATTAAATTATACAGTTTTACCTCAATTTAAACATCTGTATTCAATGATGGATGTTAAACTCAATTTATCACAAGCTATTATTACATATTTAATTAGTCATTTACCGCAAATTTTTCTTTTTGTTTTTTCTACTTTACTAACTTTATCCATCATTATATTTATCTTTCTTAATAAATTAGATATATCCAAAAAACTTACATTCATTTCTTACATACCAATTGTACGTTTTTATTATTCGACTATAAAAACATATCAACTTGCTAATGATTTAGCTTTATTTTATAAAAATGGTATTAGTATTCAACAAGTCGTAGATATGTACATTCATCTACAAAACAACTCATTTTTGAATTATATTGGTATCGTTATTCAAAATGAACTAAATAGAGGCATTAATTTACCCAATATTTTAATTAAAATACCTTGTTATCAATATGATTTAATACAGTTTATTAAGCAAGGTGAGAAAAACAATAAATTAGATATTGAGTTGAAAATGTATTGTCAAATATTAATTCAAAGGCTCCAACAAACAGCTTTAAAACAATCAAAAATGATCCAACCTATCGTATTTATATTCTTAGGAGCCTTTATAGTCAGCTTGTATCTAGTGATCATGTTACCCATGTTCCAACTTATGCAAAATATTAAATAAAGTAAAATGGAGGTTTTTATGAAAAAATTCAAAAATAAATTAAAAGCTTTTACTTTAATCGAGATGTTACTTGTACTATTAATAATTAGTGTTTTACTCATTCTTATTATTCCAAACATAGCTAAACAAATGGCACATATTCAATCAACAGGATGTGAAGCACAAGTGAAAATGGTCAATAGTCAAATTGAAGCTTATACTTTAAAACATAATAGAGTTCCTAATTCTATTGAGGACTTAATAACTGAAGGGTTTATAAAACAAGGGCAATCATCTTGTAAGTCTGGAGAAACTATCAGTATTAAAAATGGAGAAGCAGTTGCAGAGTAAGAGTATCAAATCATTCACTTTTATAGAGAGCCTATTAATCATTTTGATTTTAACAATCTTACTTAATGCAACGTTAAGGGTAAATGTATTTAACAATATTTCTTTGTCAGACGATATAAAAGCAACACAATTTGTTAATCAATTAGAATATTTTAAATCTAAAGCGATGCGTAATCATCAATCTATTACATTGTTAATTTCAAAACATTCCTCAATTATAAAAGTAATAGAAGCACATGGTGGTCGGTACAATTACAATATTGAAGATGGAAAAATAGTTGAAGTTAAAAATTTAGGGAAAATTACTTTTAATAAAGAAGGAAGAACAAATCAGTTTGGCTCTTTAATATTGAAAATTAATCAACATCAATATAAATTAATCATTAATATTGAAAAAGGAAGAATTAGATATTTTAAAATTTAAAGCAGTGTTACTCATCGATAGTTTATTTAGCTTATATATATTCACTACTATAGTTTTTACTTTAATTCCACTACTAATCAGTTTGAATCATACATTAAAAAGAGAATACCAAATTGTTGAAATCAAGCAAACCATAATGAGTAGTATCAACCATTATGATAAAAAAACCATTTCAAAAGGTATAAATTTAGGTGATTATCATATTAAACTTTATTCCAATAAAATATGTGGACTTCACAAAGAAACTGAAATCGAATCATGCGTTAAATATTAAATTAAAATCGTTCACTTTAATAGAAATGTTAGTTTCATTATTTTTAACAACAATGATGTTAACATTTTTTCCTCAATTAATTAAATTGACTCATTCCTATTTATACGAGTCATATAATAGTTATCAAACAGAATATGCTTTTTTTCAGACAAATATAACTCAAATTATTTCGAAAAAACATCATGCCCTTATAATTAAGGATAAACATACAATTATCATTGATAATGAATCGTCTAAAGATTATATAGAATTTAAAAACAATAAACTATTTTACAAAATTAATGGAAATGGCAATATCGTTTTACTAAATAACGTCATCAATGCAGAATTTCAAATTTTACCTTCTAACATCATAAAATTAAATCTAAAAATAGGTGATAAAAACGACTACTATGAAAAAAACTTATTTTTATAAAATGAAAGGATATATAAGTAGCTATACATTATTTATTCTTAGTATATATTTGATAATTATATCTACTTATTCTGCTCAATATAGTATAAAATTAAAAACAATACATAATATTCAAATATATTATGATAGTATAATAAGTGATAAACTTAAGAGAGGTGATTAGGATGACTCATTCTTATTTACCACTTATATTAACAGGCTTTATGGGTACTGGTAAAAGTACTATTGGCGAATATTTGGCTTCAAAATTATACTATTCATATATTGATTTAGATACATATATAGAAATGAAAGAATTTAAAACAATACCAGATATTTTTAATGAAATTGGTGAAAAAGGATTTCGTAAGTTAGAGTATAAATATTTAAAGGATTGTATTGGTAAATACGATATTATATCAACGGGGGGAGGAATTATAGAAAACGATGATTCTATCTCACTTTTAAAAAATAAAACAGTTATTTGGTTAGATTGTGATATTGATATTATCTATCATAGAATTGCTAATGATCCACATAGACCAAATGCGAAAAACAAAAGTGAAAAACAATTAAAAGACTTGTATTTATCGAGAGTTTCAAGATATAATGAAATCGCATACACAAAAGTAGATAGTAGTAAAACAATTGAATGTGTATATAAAACAATTTTAAATCATATACCATGCGAATGATCAGTATTAGAGAGAATAACTTGAACTGATTCTATAGTTGTTTTGAAATTATGTCATGTTATCGCCGAAGGTGCAAGTAAACTACGAAACTCTCAGGCAAAAGGATAATACTGTTACGCAGTCCTGGATTTGTTATTTAGACAGGGTAGCTTCTGCTACTCTGCTTTTTTTATAAAAAATAGGGGGTTTTTAAATGACAAGCGAATTAAAAAAGACACCATTATATGAAACTTATGTAAATAGTGGTGCTAAAATAGTTGAATTCGGTGGGTGGGCTATGCCTGTCCAATTTACTAGTATTAAAGAAGAACATAAAGCAGTTAGATACAAAGTGGGTATGTTCGATGTAAGTCATATGGGAGAAATTTTAATTGAAGGTGAAAATGCTAGTAAATTTGTTCAATATTTACTTTCAAATGATACTACTAATTTATCTGAAACTAAAGCTCAATATACAGCTTTATGTAATGATGAGGGTGGTATTGTTGATGATTTAGTAACATATAAAATTGCTGATAACAAATACTTATTAATTGTTAATGCAGCCAATACTGATAAAGATTTCGAATGGATTCAAAAACATCAATCTAAATTTAATGCTGCTGTAACAAATGTGTCTGAACAATATGGTCAATTAGCGATTCAAGGTCCTCAAGCAAGAACTTTAGTAAGTGAACTTGTTGATGTTGATGTAAGTGAAATGAAGCCTTTTGAATTCAAACAAAATGTAACTATCTTTGGAAAAAATGTTATCTTATCTCAATCTGGATATACAGGTGAAGATGGTTTTGAAATTTATTGTAATTCAAATGATACAGTTGACATTTGGAATGGTTTTACTGATAAAGGCGTTGTACCTTGTGGTTTAGGCGCAAGAGATACACTTAGATTAGAAGCTGGTTTACCTCTTCATGGACAAGATCTCACTGAATCAATCACGCCTTATGAAGGTGGAATTGCTTTTGCCGCTAAACCTTTAATTGAAGATGAATTTATTGGTAAATCTGTTTTAAAAGATCAAAAAGAGAATGGGTCAAAACGACGTACTGTGGGTTTAGAACTTATAGATAAAGGCATTGCAAGAACGGGTTATACAGTAATGAATCTTGACGGAAAAGAAATAGGTGAAATTACTTCAGGAACTCAATCACCTTCTTCAGGAAAATCAATTGCTATGGCTATTATTGATCGTGATGAATTTGAGTTAGGTAAAGAATTACTAGTTCAAGTTCGTAAAAGACAATTAAAAGCTAAAATTGTTAAGAAAAACCAAATCGAAAAATAACTAAGGGGTGTGCAGTGTGAGTCATCGTTATATACCATTAACTGATAAAGATAAAAAAGAAATGTTAGAAACAATTGGAGCAAATTCAATTACCGAGCTCTTTGGAGATATTCCAAAAGATATTTTACTTAATAGAGATTTGAATATAGATAGTGCAGAAGCTGAAACTTCACTTTTAAGAAGATTGAATACTATTGCAAATAAAAATATTACTAAAGAAACACATGTGAGTTTTTTAGGTGCAGGAGTATATGATCATTACACACCTGCAGTAGTAGACGCTATGATTTCTCGTTCTGAATTTTATACTGCTTATACACCTTATCAACCTGAAATTTCTCAAGGTGAACTACAAGCAATTTTTGAATTCCAAACATTAATTTGTGAACTTACTCAAATGGATGTCGCAAATTCGTCTATGTATGATGGCATAACTAGCTTTGCCGAAGCTTGTATATTAGCTTTTAATCATACTAAAAAGAACAAAATTGTAGTATCTAAAGGTCTCCATTATCAGGCTCTACAAGTATTAAGAACATATATTAAAGTAAGAAAAGAATTTGAAATTGTTGAAGTTGATTTAAATGGAACGATTACTGACTTAGAAAAATTAGAACAAGCAATTGATGATGATACTGCAGCAGTTGCTGTACAATATCCTAACTTCTATGGATCAATTGAAGATTTAGAAAAAATTCATTCTTATATAGAAAATAAAAAAGCGTTATTCATTGTTTATTCTAATCCATTAGCATTAGGCGTTTTAACACCTCCCGGACAATTTGGAGCAGATATTGTTGTTGGTGATACACAACCATTTGGTATTCCTACTCAATTTGGCGGTCCTCATTGTGGTTACTTTGCTACTACTAAAAAGTTAATGCGTAAAGTTCCTGGCAGATTAGTAGGACAAACGCAAGATGATGAAGGTAATAGAGGATTTGTTCTTACTTTACAAGCTCGCGAACAACATATTCGTCGTGATAAAGCCACATCAAATATTTGTTCAAACCAAGCATTGAATGCTTTAGCATCCTCAATTGCTATGTCAGCTCTTGGTAAACAAGGTATTTATGATATTGCGGTTCAAAACTTAGAACATGCTAATTATGCTAAAAATCAATTTAAAAATAACGATTTTGAAGTCCTAGATGGTACATCTTTTAACGAATTTGTTGTTAAGTTTGATCAATCTATCAAAGATGTAAATAAAAAATTAGCAGAACATGGTTTCATCGGAGGCTTTGACTTAGGTGAAGTTTCATCAGACTTTGACAATCATATGTTAATTGCTGTTACTGAATTAAGAACTAAAGAAGAGATTGATACATTTGTTGAGAAAGCTGGTGAGCTAAATGGTAGTAAGTAAATCTAGTCCATTAATTTTTGAAAGATCTAGAGAAGGTAGATATGCATATTCTTTACCACAAAGTGATATTAAAACAGACTCTGTTGAACGTATTTTAGATGATAAATTTATTCGTAAAAATAAAGCAGAGTTTCCTGAGGTGGCAGAATTAGATTTAGTACGTCATTACACGGAACTTTCGAATAAAAACTTTGGGGTAGATTCTGGATTTTATCCCTTAGGTTCTTGTACTATGAAATATAATCCAAAAATCAACGAAAAAGTTGCTCGTATTTCTGGATTTGCAGAATCTCATCCACTACAAGAGGAAGAACAAATTCAAGGTTCATTAGAAATTATTTATAGTTTACAAGAAGAACTAAAAGAAATTACAGGTATGGATGAAGTAACTCTACAACCAGCAGCAGGCGCTCATGGTGAGTGGACAGCTTTAATGATTTTTAAAGCATATCATATAAAAAATGGTGAGGGCCATCGTAATGAAGTTATTGTTCCAGACTCTGCACATGGTACAAACCCTGCATCAGCTTCATTTGCCGGATTTAAATCAATAACTGTTAAATCTAATGAACGCGGTGAAGTTGATATCGAAGACTTAAAGCGTGTCGTTAATGAAAATACCGCTGCTATTATGTTAACTAATCCAAATACTTTAGGTATCTTTGAGAAAAACATTATGGAGATCCGTGAAATTGTTCATGAAGCAGGTGGGTTACTCTATTACGATGGAGCAAACTTAAATGCTATTATGGATAAAGTTCGTCCTGGAGATATGGGATTTGATGCTGTGCACCTAAACTTGCATAAAACATTCACAGGTCCTCATGGCGGTGGTGGTCCTGGTTCAGGTCCAGTCGGCGTAAAAAAAGAATTAGCAAGTTATTTACCAAAACCAATGGTGATTAAAGACGGTGATACATTTAAATATGATAATGATATAGAAAATTCAATAGGTCGAGTAAAACCATTTTATGGTAACTTTGGTATTTATTTAAGAGCCTATACGTATATTAGAACTATGGGTGCACAAGGATTAAAAGAAGTGTCTGAAGCAGCTGTCTTAAATGCGAACTACATTAAAGCTCGATTAAAAGATCGTTATGAAATCCCTTATGAACAATATTGTAAACATGAATTTGTCTTAAGTGGATCTAAACAAAAAGAATATGGTGTCCGTACTCTGGATATGGCAAAACGTTTACTAGACTTTGGTGTACATCCACCAACAATTTACTTCCCGCTAAATGTGGAAGAGGGTATGATGATTGAACCAACCGAAACTGAATCTAAAGAAACTTTAGACTACTTCATTGATGCAATGCTTCAAATTGCAGACGAAGTTGAAAGTAATCCTGATAACGTATTAGAAGCACCTCATACAACTATCATTGATAGATTGGATGAAACAACTGCAGCTCGTAAACCTATTCTTAAATTTGAAGATTTACATCAAGAAAAACTTTAATATTGTAAATAGTTTAATGGATGATTTAATTTCAGAAATAATAAAACTCTCAAGAAATTTCTTGAGAGTTTTATTTCTGATAATTATTTTTTAGTTTTAATTTTACCAGTCCATTTTTTATAGCCGCCTTTAAGCATGTATAAATCTTTATATCCATTTTTTTTCAAAATGCGAGCAGCACGATAACTGGCAATACCATTTGCATCACAAAGATATACAGGTTGATCTTTACGTAAACCTTGAAATCTTTGTCTAAACATAGATATTGGAATATTGCGAGCACCATTAATATGACCATAATCATAATCAACTTTTTCACGTACATCAATGACTTGGGCTTTTCTTAAACCTTTATGAAATTCGTTTTGATCTAGTTCAGTTACAGCTCGTCGATTAAGAAAGAAATTTCCAACCATGTAAAGGATTATTAAAACTATAATTATTAATGCTATAATCAAAGATACATTCATATTGCATCCTCCCTAATTAACCGATATTATTAATTATAAAGGTGTTAGCTCAATTTATCAAAATTTTTTTATTGTTTCATATTATTGATACATTCTAACGTAATATTAACGTTGAATTTATATAAATTAAGTTGTGATTGGAGTTTTTATATGACTGAAACATGGAATTTTATCAATACTGGAAGCCATGACCCCTATTATAATATGGCGATGGATGAAGCCTTATTAAACTTTGTTTCAAGAGGGGAAATTGATCCTGTAGTTAGATTTTATACTTGGGATCCTGCTACCTTATCTGTAGGTTATTTTCAAAGATTAAAAAAAGAAATTGATATCGATAAAGTGAAAGAAAAAGGATTTGGTTTAGTTCGCCGTCAAACTGGTGGTAGAGGCGTTTTACACGACAAAGAATTAACATATAGTGTTATCGTACCTGAATCTCATCCAAATATGCCTTCTACAATTACTGAAGCTTACCGTGTCATTTCAGAAGGACTTTTAGAAGGCTTTAAATTATTAGGATTTGATGCTTATTTTGCTATTCCACGTTCTAAAGAAGAAAGAGAAAAATTAAAACAACCAAGAAGTGCCGTTTGCTTTGATGCTCCAAGTTGGTATGAACTGGTCGTTGAAGGACGTAAAATTGCAGGTAGTGCACAAACACGTCAAAAGGGCGTTATTCTTCAACACGGATCACTACTTCAAGATGTAGATGTAGACGAATTATTTGATATGTTTATTTTTAAGAATGATCGCTTGAAAGAAAAAATGAAAAAAGCTTTCGTAGATAAAGCTGTAGCAATAAATGATATATCAGATAGACACATCTCTATTGAAGAAATGGAAAAAGCATTTGAAGAAGGGTTTAAAAAAGGATTAAATATTGAATTTAAACCACTATCTCTAACTGAAAATCAATTAGCCGAAGTAAAAGTGCTTGAAGAAAAATATCGTTCAGAAGAGTGGTTATATAAAAAATAGATATAAAACAAGGAGGCTTAAAAGTACTAATACTCTTGAACCTCCTTGTTTTTATTTTCGTTGTCTTTTTTTATATTTTCGAACTGCTCTTCGGTATTTTCTCTGATCTTCTGTAAGGAAGAAAAAATAATAGATAAAGTAAATAATAAGAGCAATCATTATAAGTGTGAAAATTGATTTCATGAACGACATTACAAAAATATTTAGATTTAGCAGTAAACCTATAGTTGCTATAATTAAAACGAAATAAAATATAATATTTTTCAACTAAACAACTCCTATTTTATGAACTACTAGAAACATTAATCTGTGATAACTTCATCTTACCTTGATTTATTTTCTTTTTATTATTAGATTCATAGCCATTTTTAATATCTTTAAAACCAGATTGAAGATTTTTGTTTATTTGTTTAATATTTTTGTCTTCGTTAGTATTATCATTTGATATATTACCTTTATCTGTATCACTTTTATATTTACTGTAGGCATCATCTATATCATTTGATAATGAATTTAGCTTTTCAAGATTTTGATTTTTATCATCTTTTTTAGTTTTATTTAAATCAAGTTGATTAAATTTATCGATAATCTTAGCAATATCTTGATAATAATTTGAAGAAGCTTGTAAAAAATTAGCTTCATTATTATTATCAACAGTTTTAGATACATTCTTTTTATCTTTATTTAATGCTTCTAACTGAGATTTTTGATTATTTATATCTTGATTTAGTTGTTGAATTTTTAATTTTAAATTATGATTCTCATCTCTTAAATTGGTTGTTTTATCTTCTAAAGGTCCTAAATTTTGAGAGCCACAGCCAACCAAAAACAAAGAAGCTCCTAAAATCGTTAATAATCTTTTCATGTAAATCTCCCTAAATCAAAATATCTTTAATATTTTAAGTATGTTATTATTTTAATGTATATAATAAAAATGTACAAACGTTATACAAGGAGTGGGTTAAATGGATAAATTAGCTAAAGTTCGTCATATATTAGAAAGTGAAAATCTTGATGCTCTTGTTATATTATCTGACTATAATAGACGTTATATTTCTGATTTTACCGGAACAAGTGGCGCTTTAATTATTTCTAATAATGAAAATAAGTTGATTACAGATTTTCGTTACATTGAACAAGCCACAAATCAAGCCACTCATTTTGAAATTGTAAATCGACGTAGTGGGATTATTGATGAGATAAAAGAAATTATAAAAAACAAGCAGTATAAAACAGTAGGTTTTGAAGGTCATTTAGTTAGCTATGATACGTTTCGAGAATTAAGCCAAATTGATACGAATTACGTAAGTATAGGCAATGCCATTGAAAAAATTAGAGAAGTTAAATCACCTGAAGAAATCGATAAAATAAAATATGCGGCTAAGATTGTGGATGATACTTATAACTACATTTTAAACATTGCAAAAGTTGGAATGACTGAAAGAGAGTTAAAAGCATTGCTTGAAAGCAAAATGTTAGAACTAGGCGCTGATGGTCCATCATTTGATACAATCGTTGCTTCTGGTTATAGAGGGGCTTTGCCTCATGGAGTTGCTAGCGATAAAGTAATCGAAAAAGGTGACATGATTACTCTTGATTTTGGTGCATATTATAGAGGATACTGTTCAGATATTACTAGAACATTTGCGATTGGTGAACCTGATAAAAAATTGAAAGAAATCTATAATATCGTGCTTCAGTCTCAAATAAAGGCAATTGAAGAAATCAAGTCAGGTATGACAACTAAGGAAGCTGATGCATTATCTAGAGATTATATTAAAGCACATGGTTATGGTAATGAATTTGGTCATTCTTTAGGTCATGGTATTGGTTTAGATATTCATGAAGGTCCAGTATTATCTAAAAACACTAATGATACAGTTCAAGTTAATAATTGTGTTACTATTGAACCAGGTATTTATGTAGATGGTCTTGGTGGAGTGCGTATAGAAGATGACATTTTAATTACTGAAAATGGGTGTGAAGTCTTTACTAAATGCACAAAAGACCTTATTATTTTATAGTAAGCGTATAATTGAGGAGGAAACTGAATGATTTCGGTTAATGATTTTAAAACAGGTTTAACTATTTCAGTAGATAATGGAATTTGGAAAGTAATTGATTTCCAACACGTAAAACCAGGTAAAGGTTCTGCTTTTGTTCGTTCTAAATTACGTAATTTAAGAACAGGCGCTATTCAAGAAAAAACTTTCCGAGCTGGTGAAAAAGTAGAACAAGCGATGATTGAAAATCGTCGTATGCAATATTTATATGCTGATGGAGATACTCATGTCTTCATGGATAATGAAACATTTGATCAAACAGAATTATCTGGCGATTATTTAAAAGATGAATTAAAATATTTAAAAGCGAATATGGAAGTTCAAATTCAGTCATATGAAGGCGAAACGATTGGTATTGAATTACCAAAAACTGTTGAACTTGAAGTTACTGAAACAGAGCCAGGTATTAAAGGTGATACTGCAACTGGTGCTACAAAATCTGCTACAGTTGAAACTGGTTATACTTTAAATGTACCATTATTTGTTAACGAAGGCGATGTGTTAGTTATTAATACAAGCGATGGCAGTTACATTTCAAGAGCATAATTAATAATTTTAAAAATTTAAATTAAAACAGGTTAATGCATATTTAATTATGGATTAACCTGTTTTTATATAAATGATTAAAAAGAATAATCAATATTTTAGTATCTAAGTTTTAATATAAATTTACTATATTATAATTGCTTATATACTTTTTTAATCATAAGTTAGATCTCAGTTAAATGAACACGCTTGAATTGAATTTCACACTCAAGTAAAATAGATGGGTAGATGAAAACTAAGTCGAGGAGTCATTAAATTATGAACTTTAAAGAAATTAAAGAATTAATTCAAATTCTTGATGAATCAAGTTTAACTGAAATTAATATAGAAGATAATAAAGGTAGCGTAGTTAATTTAAAAAAACAAAAAGAAACTGAAATTATTACGCCTCAATATTCACAACAACCAACAGTGATAGCATCTCAACCATCAGTACAAACACCAATGGCAAATGAAATGTCTCAAACTAGTGAAGTAAACCAAGAAAATGAAACGTCAAACTACGAAACAATTAATGCTCCGATGGTCGGGACTTTTTATAAATCCCCATCACCTGAAGAGGAAGCTTATGTACAAGTTGGGGATAAAGTCACTAATGATTCAACTGTATGTATCTTAGAAGCCATGAAATTATTTAATGAAATTCAAGCAGAAGTTACAGGAGAAATCGTTGAAATTTTAGTTGAAGACGGACAAATGGTAGAGTATGGCCAGCCGTTATTTAAGGTGAAATAATGAAAAAAGTATTAATTGCAAATCGTGGTGAGATTGCAGTTAGAATTATTAGAGCTTGCCATGATTTAGGTATTCAAACTGTTGCTATATATTCTGAGGGAGATAAAGATGCATTACATACTCAAATCGCTGATGAAGCATATTGTGTCGGTCCAACTCAGTCTAAAGATTCATATTTAAATATTCCAAACATCCTATCTATAGCAACTTCAACAGGATGTGATGCAATTCATCCAGGTTATGGATTTTTAGCCGAAAATGGGGATTTCGCTGAACTTTGTGAAGCTTGCCAATTAAAATTTATTGGACCAAGTTATCAATCCATTCAAAAAATGGGTATTAAAGATGTAGCTAAAGCTGAAATGATAGCCGCTAACGTGCCTGTAGTACCAGGAAGTGATGGATTAATTGATTCGATTGAAGATGCTAAAAAAGTGGCTAAAAAGATAGGATATCCAGTTATTATTAAAGCTACTGCTGGTGGCGGAGGTAAAGGTATTCGTGTTGCACGAAATGAGAACGATTTAGAAAATGGTTACCGTATGACACAACAAGAAGCTCAAACAGCTTTCGGTAATGGTGGATTATACTTAGAAAAATTCATTGAAAATTTCCGTCATATTGAAATTCAAGTGATTGGTGATCAATTCGGTAATGTCATTCATTTAGGTGAACGTGACTGTACAATTCAAAGACGTATGCAAAAATTAGTAGAAGAGTCACCTTCGCCAATACTTACAGATGAAAAACGTAAAGAGATGGGTAAAGCCGCTATACGAGCAGCTAAAGCAGTGAATTATGAAAATGCTGGTACTATAGAATTCATATATGATTTAAATGAAAATAAATTCTATTTTATGGAAATGAATACACGAATTCAAGTAGAACATCCAGTTACTGAAATGGTAACAGGTGTAGACTTAGTGAAATTGCAATTAAAAGTTGCTATGGGAGAACCGCTACCTTATACGCAAGATGATATTACAATAAATGGCCATGCCATTGAATATAGAATTAATGCTGAAAATCCTTATAAAAATTTTATGCCTTCACCAGGTAAAATCACACAATACCTTGCGCCAGGAGGATACGGAGTAAGAATCGAATCAGCATGTTATACAAACTATACGATTCCTCCTTATTATGACTCAATGGTAGCAAAATTGATTGTGCATGAACCTACCAGAGATGAAGCAATAATGACTGGGATTCGAGCACTAAGTGAATATTTAATTCTAGGAATAGATACAACCATTCCATTCCATCTTAAATTAATGAATAATGATATTTTTAAATCTGGAGATTATAATACAAACTTTTTAGAAAAGTATAATATTATGGCTGAGAGTGAATAGGAGGATAAAACAATGGTAAATGTAGCAGATTATTCACATGCTAATTTAGGTAAAGTAGAAATTGTACCAGAAGTTATTTCAGTAATAGCAAGTATTGCTGTTTCTGAAGTTGAAGGAGTGACTGGGCATTTTTATGAACTAAAAAAGAGTAATATTGAAAAAATAAGTCGTAAAAATTTAAATAAAAATTTAAAAGTTAATACTAAAGATGATGGTATTCATATTGATGTTTATTGCTCTATTAAACATGGAATAAAAATAGCTAAAGTTGCAAGTAAAATTCAAACTTCTATTTTTAATTCCATTAAAACAATGACTGCTATCGAACCCAAAGAAATTAACATTCATATCATGCACATCACAACTGAATAAATTAAAGTTACCATAATACAAAGGAGTTTCTTATGAGTCGCAAAGAATCAAGAAAACAAGCATTTCAGACATTGTTTCAACTAGAAATGAAAAATACAGATTTAACAATCAATGAAGCTATAAATTTTATAAAAGACGATTATCCAGACTTAGATTTTGAGTTTATTCATTGGCTTGTTACAGGAGTGAAAGATCATGAACAAGTTTTAGATCAATCAATTGAACCAAAATTAAAAGACTGGTCTATACAACGATTATTAAAAACGGATCGTATTATTTTAAGAATGGCTACCTTTGAATTGCTTCATAGTGATACGCCTCCTAAAGTCATCATTAATGAAGCAGTAGAGCTAACAAAACAATTTAGTGATGAAGGTCATTATAAATTTATAAACGGTGTCTTAAGTAATATAAAATAAACATATTTGAGTGATGAATCATGTCAGAATATTTAAGTGTCTCTACTTTAACTAAATATATTAAATATAAATTTGATCAAGATCCACACTTGCAATCTATCCTATTAAAAGGTGAACTCTCAAACTTTAAAAAACATTCTAGTGGTCATCTTTATTTTAATGTGAAAGATAAAAATAGTGTGATAAGTGCTATGATGTTTAAGGGAAATGCTTCTAAACTAACATTTGATCCTAAAGAAGGAGACGAAGTTTTATTAGAAGCTCGAGTTTCGGTTTATGAACGTAGAGGAAATTATCAAATTTATGTTAATAAAATGGAAATTGACGGTATAGGAAATTTATACCAAAAGTTAGAGCAATTAAAAGAAAAACTAAATAAACAGGGGATTTTTAATCAAAATCATAAAAAAGCAATCCCTAGATTCCCTAAAAAGATTGCTATTCTTACAGCTGATACTGGAGCAGCAATCAGAGATATTCACACTACTATAGATAGTAGATACCCTCTAGTAGAAAAAATATCAATTAGTACATTAGTACAAGGTATTAATGCTAAAAATGATATTATTGAAAAAATTAAGTATGCAGATACTTTAGGAGTAGATACCATCATTCTAGGTCGTGGAGGCGGCTCTATTGAAGATTTATGGAATTTCAATGAAGAAGAAGTTGTTCGAGCTATATATGAGTGTCATACACCAATTATCTCAGCTGTAGGACATGAAACTGATTTTACTTTAAGTGATTTTGTAGCAGATATGAGAGCAGCAACTCCTACTCAAGCTGCTGTTATCGCTACACCAGATCAGTACGAACTCATTCAGCAAATACATCAGTATCGATTTTCTCTTACTAAAAGTATTAAACAACTAATAGAAAAACAACATAAACAATTAGATTATTTATCATCTTATTATAAATTTAAGCAACCTACGTTGTTATATGAACAACAGATTCAACGAAGAGATGATTTAGAAAAAAAACTAACACAACGTTTAAACTTAAATATTGAAAAAAAAAGAAACAATATCACTGTATTGCGTCAACATTTTAATATAAGAAGATTAAATGATTCAATTGTACAATATCAAAAAATGATCCGTAATAATGAAAATAGATTAATAAATTTAACATATAACTTAATTAATCATAATAAAGCTAATTTAAAGAATAAAATTGAGCAATTAAATCAACTTAGTCCAACTAATACAATGTTAAGAGGATATTCAATTATTAATAAGGACAATAAAGTCATTACAAGCACACACGATTTAAATGAACAAGATGAAATCACATTATCAATGAAAGACGGTAATATAGACGCTATAGTTAAGAAAGTAAGGTGTGAAGATGAGTAAAGAACAACAAAGTTTTGAAGAAATGATGAAAGAATTAGAAAGTATAGTTCAAAAGTTAGATAATGAGACTGTTTCATTAGAAGAATCTCTTGATTTATATCAACGTGGTATGAAATTATCATCTGCTTGTGACAAAACTTTGAAAGATGCTGAAAATAAAGTAAATCAATTAATCAAAGAAGAAGCAAAGGATGAAGATGATGTTGAAGAAATCAATGAATGAATTGATTGAAATTATAAATAATAATCTTGACGGTATTATAAAATCGTCTCCTTTAAATACTAAACTAGAGGAGAGTATGCAATATTCACTTGATGCTGGTGGTAAAAGAATTCGTCCAGTGCTTGTATTACTCACTTTAGAAGTGTTAAATGAAAATTATAAAAAAGGTTTACAAACCGCACTGGCATTAGAAATGATTCATACTTACTCACTTATACATGATGATTTACCTGCAATGGACAATGATGATTTTAGAAGAGGAAAATTAACAAATCATAAAGTGTATGGAGAATGGAAAGCGATTTTAGCGGGAGATGCCTTACTAACAAAAGCATTTGAACTAATTGCAAATGATAAAAATATAGATGCTGAAACAAAAGTAAAAGTTATTTCAAGACTAGCACATGATAGTGGCAATCTCGGCATGGTCGGTGGCCAAACCTTAGATATGGATAGTGAGAATACTCCAATAGAATTACATACTCTAGAGCAAATTCATAAGGCAAAAACTGGGGCTCTTTTAAAATTTTCTATTTTAAGTGCTGCGGATATTGCCAATGTAAACAAAGAAATTTTAAATACATTAGATTGTTTCAGTGAACACTTAGGCCTAATGTTTCAAATAAAAGATGATTTATTAGATGTTTATGGTGATGAGAAAAAATTGGGTAAAAAAGTAGGAAGCGATGTAGAAAACCATAAAAGTACTTATGTTTCTTTACTTGGTAAATCAGGCGCTGAAGAAAAACTAAAATATCATAAAGATGCTGCAATAGATACAATTAATCAATTGAAACCACAATATGATGTTGAACCGCTTCTAGAAATTGTAGATTTATTTTATTCACGTGACCATTAATAGTTAGAGTTTTTCTCTTTAAAGATTACTAAGACAATAATCTTTAAAGAGTTTTTTGTTTTAGTAATCTACTTTTAATGATTTAAAATGCATAAATGTATATAAATTTAAATTTAATTTAAATAGAAAATATGATAATACGTATCATAAATAATAATATCATTCTTCAAATCAACCTTTCTAAAGGATAACTTTAGTAGTAGTTAAAATAACGTTGTGTTAAAATCATTGTATAAATATTCGAAACTAGGAGTGTTCATAATGGCAAAAAAATCTGTAAGACATATAAAAATAAGAGAAATTATTTCAAGTGAACAAATTGAAACACAAGATGAACTTGTAAAACGTCTAAATGAATACGACCTAAATGTTACTCAAGCGACTGTCTCTCGTGACATTAAAGAATTACAATTAATTAAAGTACCTGCTTCATCAGGACAGTATGTATACAGCCTTCCCAACGATAGAAAGTACCATCCTTTAGAAAAATTAGGTAGATACTTAATGGATTCATTTGTAAATATTGAAGGAACAGGAAACTTACTCGTACTAAAAACGCTTCCTGGTAATGCTCAATCTATCGGAGCAATCTTAGATCAAATTGATTGGGATGAAGTATTGGGAACCATTTGTGGTGATGATACCTGTCTATTAATATGCAGAGATGAAGAAGCAAGTCATACAATTAAAACAAGAATTTTCAATTTATTATAAGGATGCGATTAATCTATGTTACAAACCTTATCAATAAAGCAATTTGCAATTATAGATGAACTCGAAATTCATTTTTCTGATGGTTTAACTGTGCTTAGCGGTGAAACTGGATCTGGTAAATCAATTATTATAGATGCAATAGGCCAACTTATTGGTATGCGTGCCTCTTCTGATTTTGTAAGACATGGAGAGAAAAAAGCAATTATCGAAGGGATTTTTGATATTGATAATAGTAAAGAGGCCATTTCAGTTTTAAATGCGTTAGATATTGATATTGATGAAGACTTTCTATTAGTAAAAAGAGAAATTTTTAGTTCAGGAAAAAGTATTTGTCGTATTAATAATCAAATTGTTACGCTTCAAGATTTAAGAAAAGTGATGCAAGAACTTTTAGACATACATGGCCAACATGAAACGCAAACGTTATTAAAACAAAAATATCATTTAAAATTATTAGATGATTATGCTGAAAATCAATATAGCAGTGTTAAAGAACAATATGAAACTACATTTAATGAATATAAAGAAAAGAAAAAAGAACTTGAAGAGTTACAGTCTGCTGATCAAGCATTATTGCAACGTCTTGATTTAATGAAGTTTCAATTTGAGGAATTGCAAGAAGCCTCTCTAAAAGAAGGTGAAATTACTCAATTAGAATCTGATATAAAACGAATCCAGAATTCTGAAAAATTAAGTTTAGCATTAAACAATGCACATGTCACACTTACAGATGAACATGCTATCACTGACCGTTTATATGAATTAAGTAATCATTTACAAACTATTGATGACATTATTCCAGGTAAATTTAAAAAACTTAAAGAGGATATTGATCAGTTCTACTATACCTTAGAGGATGCTAAACACGAACTATACGATGAAATGTCAAATACTGAATTCGATGAACAATTACTTAATGAATTAGAATCTAGAATGAACTTACTGAATAATCTTAAACGTAAGTACGGTAAAACTATTGATGAACTTATTACTTATCAATCTAAATTAGAAAGTGAAATTGCTAAGATTGAAAATTATGAAGAAAGTACTTCTCAATTAAAAGAAGAAATTGACCTACTCTATGAAAAAGTAATAAAATATGGACAGTCATTATCGAAGGAAAGACGAATTGTAGCTCGAACGTTACGGGATCATATCGTGGCTGAAATTCAAAATTTACAAATGAAAGATGCTAACCTCGAAATTTCATTTCAGCCATTAGAAACTCCTACAATAGAGGGAATTGAATTTGTAGAGTTTCTCATTAGTCCTAACAAGGGCGAACCACTTAAAAGTTTAAATAAAATAGCTTCTGGAGGAGAACTTTCTCGTATTATGCTAGCGTTAAAAAGTATATTCGTTGAATCAAGAGGTCAAACTGCTATTTTGTTTGATGAAGTTGACTCGGGTGTTTCTGGTCAAGCAGCTCAAAAAATGGCTGAAAAAATGAGAGATATTGCAAAATATATTCAAGTTATTTGTATATCTCACTTACCGCAAGTAGCTTCTATGAGTGATCATCACTTATTAATTAGTAAAATGTCTAAGAATGATCGTACAACAACTCAAGTGAAAGAGTTAAAAAAAGAAGATAAAATTGACGAAATTGCCCGTATGATTTCTGGAGCAAGTGTAACTGAATTAACAAGAGAAAATGCTAGAGAAATGATTGCTCAAAATCATAAATAGTTTATAATTAAATAATTTAAATTAAGGTTGGATGTCGAAAAGAAATAGAACATATTGAGTATAATGTTATTTTTTATATTCAAATTGTTTATTCACACTTTTCAATTCTAACCTTTAAATCTGATTAATAAGGAGTAGCAAAATGTCTGAAAAACAATATGACTTAGTTGTTTTAGGTGGTGGGACAGCAGGATACGTAGCAGCGATTCGTGCTTCTCAATTAGGAAAAAAGGTAGCAATTGTAGAGAAATCTTTATTAGGTGGCACATGTTTACATAAAGGGTGTATTCCTACTAAAGCGCTACTTAAATCTGCTGAAGTAACTCGTACTGTTAGACAATCTTCAGAATTTGGTATAGACACAAACGGTTTACATATTAATTTTGAAAAAATGATGAATCGAAAAACGGATATTGTTAATCAAATGCATAATGGCGTTCAAAGTTTAATGCAAAAAAATCATATTGATATTTATAATGGTATTGGACGTATTATGGGAACTTCTATATTTTCTCCACAAAGCGGAACAATCTCTGTTGAATACGAAGATGGCAGCTCAGAGTTACTTCCAAATCAATTTGTACTTATCGCTACAGGGTCACGATCTCAAACATTACCATTTTTAAAAATTAATCATCGAAATATTTTATCGAGCGATGATATATTACAAATTGATACACTTCCAGACAGTATTGCTATTGTTGGAGGCGGCGTGATTGGCCTTGAATTTGCTTCCTTACTAACTGATTTAAATGTAAATGTTAAAGTGATTGAAGCAGGTAAACGTATATTACCTTCTGACAGTAAATCCATTTCTACATTTTTAAAAGATAGTTTAATTGAACGAGGTGTAGAATTTTTTGAAGATTGCCAACTAAGTGAAGAGAATATCATACATAAAAATGATGTCATCCAAATACATATAAATGAAAAAACTACTATTACAGTTGATAAAATATTAGTTGCAGTAGGTCGCGTACCTAATACAAGTGATATTGGTATTCAAAATACTAAAATTCAATTAGATACTCATGGTTATATCAAAGTAAATGAATTTCAACAAACGAGTGATAAGCATCTTTATGCAGCAGGTGATTGTATCGGAACATTACAATTAGCTCACGTAGCTTCTAAAGAAGGAATCACTGCAGTTGAACATATGTTTAATGATCATCCGCTTCCAGTGAATTATCATTTAATGCCCAAATGTGTTTATACTTATCCAGAAGTCGCATCTATCGGTTTAAATATAGAAACTGCTAAATCTCAAAATATTAAGGCAACAAGTTATAAAATTCCTTTTAATGCTATTGGAAAAGCAGTTATTGAAGAAACTAAAAATAAACGTGGTTTTTGTGAAATTATATTAAATAAGGACAATGGAGATATTATTGGTCTAAGTATGGTAGGCCCACATGTCACGGAGTTAATAAATGAAGTTGCTTTATTACAATTTATGAATGGATCAACATTAGAATTAGGATTAACGACTCATGCACATCCGTCATTGTCTGAAATATTGATGGAATTTGGACTAAAGGCTGAAAATAGAGCAATACACGTTTAAAGGAGGAAATAAAAATGATTGACTACAAATCTGTGGGACTTACAGATGAAGATTTGAGAGAAATATATAAATGGATGGACTTAGGACGAAAACTAGATGAACGCTTATGGTTACTTAACCGTGCTGGAAAAATACCATTTGTAGTAAGTGGTCAAGGACAAGAAGCCACTCAAATTGGTATGGCGTATGCAATGAAAGAAGGAGATATTTCATCTCCGTATTATAGAGATTTAGCTTTCGTTACATATATGGGGATTTCACCTTATGATACAATGTTAGCTTCTTTCGGTAAAAAGGATGACATTAATTCTGGAGGAAAACAAATGCCTTCTCATTTTAGTCATAGAGAAAAAGGTATTTTATCTCAAAGTTCTCCGGTAGCAACACAAATCCCTCACTCAGTAGGAGCAGCATTAGCATTAAAAATGAATCAACAATCTAATATAGCAACTGCTACTGTAGGAGAAGGTAGTTCTAATCAAGGAGATTTTCATGAGGGATTGAATTTTGCTGGAGTCCATAACTTACCGTTTGTATGTGTAATTATCAATAATAAATACGCAATTTCAGTACCAGATTCATTACAATATGCAGCAACGCATCTATCTGATAGAGCAATAGGTTATGGTATTCATGGAGAAACCGTAGATGGAAATGATCCAATTGCGATGTACAAAGCAATGAAAGAAGCAAGAGAAAGGGCACTTAATGGCGAAGGAGCAACATTGATTGAAGCTATTACCACTCGAATGACTCCTCATTCTTCTGATGATGATGATACATATCGTTCTAAAGAAGAAAGAGATGCTTTCAAGACATCTGACTGTAATCTTAAATTCAAAAATGAATTACTCGATTTAGGCATTATTGATGAAGATTGGTTAAACGAATTAGATAACGCACATAAATCTATTATAGATAAAGCTACAAAAGATGCTGAAAATGCTCAATATCCAGATGTAGAAGAAACATATCAATATGTGTATGATCCAGAAGGAGATATTTTCAATGACTAAAATGAGTTATATAGAAGCCATTCAAAATGCACAAGACTTGGCTATGGAAAAAGATAATAATATTTTTATATTAGGAGAAGATGTAGGACGAAAAGGTGGTGTATTCGGTGCGACACGTGGTTTACAAGAAAAATATGGAGAACTGCGCGTAATTGATACGCCTTTAGCAGAATCAAATATTATCGGTACTGCAATTGGTGCAGCAATGCTTGGCAAACGCCCTATAGCTGAAATTCAATTCGCAGATTTTATTTTACCAGCAGTTAATCAAATTATTAGTGAAGCTGCTAAAATGCGATATCGTTCTAATAACGATTGGCAATGTCCTTTAACTGTTCGTGCACCATTTGGTGGTGGCGTACATGGTGGTTTATATCATTCTCAAAGTATTGAGAGTATCTTTGCATCTACACCTGGATTAACAATTGTAATTCCTTCAACTCCATATGATGCGAAAGGTTTATTATTATCTTCAATTGAATCAAATGATCCAGTATTATTTTTTGAACATAAAAAAGCATATCGATTTTTAAAAGAAGAAGTACCCGATTCTTACTATACTATCCCTTTGGGTAAAGCTGATGTTAAACGTGAAGGTGATGATATTACAGTTTTCACTTATGGTTTATGTGTTAACTATTGTATTCAAGCAGCCGATATTTTAGAGGCAGATGGCATTAATGTTGAAGTAGTTGACTTAAGAACAGTTTATCCATTAGATAAAACAACGATTATTGAACGCGCTAAACGAAATGGTAAGATTTTGCTTGTAACTGAAGATAACCTTGAAGGTAGTGTCATGTCTGAAGTTTCAGCAATCATAGCTGAACATTGTTTATTCGAATTAGATGCACCAATTATGCGGTTAGCTGGTCCTGATGTTCCATCAATGCCATTTTCTCCTAACTTAGAAAATGAAGTAATGATGAATCCTGATAAGATATTAAAAAAAATGCGTGAGTTAGCACAATTTTAGGGAGGTAACATAATGGATGTTAAAATGCCAAAATTAGGAGAAAGTGTCCATGAAGGTACAATCGAACAATGGTTAGTTTCTGAAGGGGATCATGTAGATGAATATGAACCACTATGTGAAGTAGTTACAGATAAAGTAACAGCAGAAGTTCCTTCAACTATTTCTGGTACAATTACAGAGTTAATTGCTACTGAAGGTGAAACGATTGAAATTAATCAAATCATTTGTAAAATTCAACCCGATGATACATCTTTAAATTCTAATCAAGACGATACTAATGAAACACCTAGTCAAACACAAAGTAATTCTGTAAAGAGTCAGTCTAAGCCTTCTAACACAAATCAATCATCTACGAATTCGATCAATAATGGAAGATTTTCTCCAGTCGTATTTAAGATAGCTTCAGAAAACGATATTGATTTATCACAAGTACCTGGCACAGGATTTGAGGGTAGAGTAACTAAAAAAGATATTGAAACTTATATTCAAGAAAATAACCAGCAAGACTTAAAAGAAACACCTACCACTCAGATAACCAATCATTCCGAAACAAGTTCAATAAATAATAACGCTTCATCAAATGAACCATTAGACGATTATACAGTACCAGTTAAAGGCGTGCGAAAAGCAATTGCCCAAAATATGGTTACCAGTGCCACTGAAATTCCACATGGCTGGATGATGATAGAAGTCGATGCTACAAACCTTGTGAAAACTAGAAATCATTATAAGACTGTGTTTAAAAAACAAGAAGGATATAATTTAACATTCTTTGCTTTCTTTGTAAAAGCTGTAGCAGAAGCTTTGAAATCTAATCCATTACTTAACAGCAGTTGGGATGGTAATGAAATTATAATTCATAAAGACATCAATATTTCGATAGCTGTAGCTGATGAAGACAAATTATATGTTCCTGTAATTAAAAATGCAGATGAAAAATCAATTAAAGGTATTGCTAGAGAAATCAATCAACTAGCACAAAAAGCTCGAAATCAACAACTGACTCAAGAAGACATGACTGGTGGTACTTTTACAGTTAATAATACTGGGACATTTGGTTCTGTATCTTCAATGGGTATTATTAATCATCCTCAAGCAGCAATCTTACAAGTAGAATCAATTGTTAAAAAACCTGTTGTCATCGACGATATGATAGCTATAAGAAATATGGTTAATTTATGTATTTCAATTGATCATCGTATTTTAGATGGTGTTCAAACTGGACGATTTATGTCGCAAGTAAAAAATCGAATTGAAAGCTATTCAATTGAAACAACAAATATTTATTAAAAGTTTGTTATATTACAACCAACCTATTTGAACTATATGTTGGAAATTAGTAAAATGACAATAAATAATAATTGACTGAAAGGTGATTCTAAATGGATTTAAATTTTGATTTATATATGAATGGTGTTGTAGAACAAGCTAGAAATGAAATTGAATCTGCTGGTTATGAACAATTAACTACTTCAGATGAAGTTGATAAAGTATTTAAACAAGATGGTACTACACTAGTAATGATAAATTCAGTTTGTGGATGTGCAGGAGGTATAGCGCGTCCAGCCGCAAGTCACGCACTTCACTATGATAAGTTACCTAATAGATTAGTTACTGTATTTGCTGGTCAAGATAAAGAAGCAACTCAGCAAGCAAGAGACTATTTTGAAGGATACGCACCTTCAAGTCCTTCATTTGCACTTATGAAAGATGGTAAGATTACTGAAATGATAGAACGCCATCAAATAGAAGGTCATGACGTAATGGATGTTATCAATCAACTTCAAAAGTTATTTGATAAGTATTGTGAAGAAAGATAAGAGGAACAATACATGCTAACTTTAAATCCTTATAGAATTGGATTTAGAACACTTAAAACAGCTGTAGGAATTACATTAGGCGTTATTCTAGCTAAATGGATAGGACTTGATAACTATGCTTCAAGTGCTATCCTCATTGTTCTATGTATTAAACATACTAAAGTTCACTCACTACAAGCAATTGGTTCTCGATTCGTTTCGTGTTTATTAATGTTATTTTTTGGTTCATTTATTTTTAATTTACTTGGTCAAAATGCAGTCGTTTTAGGATTAATTGTTTTATTATTTATTCCACTTACAGTGATGTTGAATGTTCAAGAAGGTGTAGTGACAAGTTGTGTCATTTTACTTCACGTATTTAATGCCAAAGTTATTGGTCTTCATTTAATTATTAATGAAATTTTACTTCTTATAATTGGTTTAGGAATAGCATTTTTAATGAATTTAATTATGCCTAGTCTAGATAATACATTAGGTAATTTTAAGAAGGAAATTGAAAATGAAATTAAAGCAATATTTAAACAATATAGTGAAGCATGTTTAAATATTAATAAACAATTGTCAATTTCTTTTGATACATTAGAAAACAATATTCGTAAGGCTAAATCTATTGCGTTTAGAGACGTTAAAAATCACTTTGTGCGAAATGAAAACTCATATTATCACTATTTTGATATGAGAGAAGAACAACTAGAAATACTACGCAGAATCCAAACATTAATTCATAATACTTCATCTAATGATCCTTTGTTAGAGACTGTTGCCCATTTAATGGCTGAAATTGGAGATAATGTTAATAGTAATGATTATACTGTGTTAAGACTACATTCATTATATGAGATACGTTTAAAATTAGACGAATTGCCATTGCCAGAATCACACCAATCTTTAAAATCAAGAGCAAGTATGATGCAAATTTTAAATGAATTAGAAGAATATTTAAATATTAAATCTCAATTCGGCTCTTTAAAATTACATAGTGAAATATAACACCTAAGACTAACTTCTAATCAAAGTAAAAAGACAAACTTCCTTTATATACAACAAGTTTGTCTTTTTTATTTGCATAAATTTAAGAAGTAATAATAAAAACTATCGTCAAATTTGAATTTTTTGTCGATAGTTTCTAAACTAATTAATTTTTAATGCATGAGAGGAACAAGACTTGTAAGTAACAATGCAGCTACAACTGCAATTAACATGATAATGATAATAATCTTTAGCACTTTATTATTCAATGTAAACGCTCCTTGAAACCTTTAAAATAATTTAATTATTCGTTATATTAATAACTTATAGTATATAAAATAACCTTAAATGATTTCGATAAAAATGGCAATCAATTTATTTACTCTAATTGTCATAGTCAGTTAAAATATTATCTATATAAGAAAGGGGTTTTTATAATGATTAATAGTCGCCGTTTACTTAATACTTTTTTAGAGTTAGTGCAAATTAATTCTGAAACTGGGAATGAAGAAACGATACAACCCATTCTAAAAAAGAAATTTGTAGATTTAGGATTAAATGTTGTAGAAGATAATGCGTCTAAAAGAGAATGGTTAGGGGCAAATAATTTAATTTGTACCTTACCAAGTAGTAAAGGAAAAGAACATGTTTCTAAAATCTATTTTACTAGCCATATGGATACAGTTGTTCCAGGTATTAACGTTAAACCAATCCTTAAAGAAGATGGCTATGTATACTCAGATGGTACAACTGTACTAGGAGCAGATGATAAAGCAGGTATAGCTGTTTTGTTAGAAACGATTCAAACTATAAATGAACAACAATTACCTCATGGACAAATTCAATTTATTATCACTGTAGGAGAAGAAGCAGGTTTAAAAGGTGCTAAAGAATTAGATCAAAACTTAATAGATGCAGAGTTCGGCTATGCTGTCGATGCCAGCCAAGCGGTTGGAACAACAGTGGTGGGTGCCCCAACTCAAATGATTATCAATACAACTATATATGGGAAAAAAGCACATGCTAGTAAACCCAATCAAGGTATAAGTGCAATTCATATTGCAGCTAAGGCGATTAATAAAATGCATTTAGGTCAGATTGATCAAGATACCACAGCTAATATTGGTAAATTTTATGGCGGTTCTGCTACAAATATTGTTGCAGATAAAGTCATTTTAGAGGGAGAAGCTCGTTCGCATAATGATAAAAGTTTAGAATATCAAGTCAACCATATGAAAAAGACTTTCGAAACGACAGCAAAAGAATTAGGCGGTAAAGCAAACGTTGAAATTTCTAAGAGCTATCCTGGTTTTAGAAGAAACGATTCTGAGACGGTAACTCAATATGCTATAAAGAGTGCGAAAACTTTAGGCCTTTCAGGTAAAACTGTTATTGCTGGCGGAGGTTCAGATGGAAGTATTATTAACACATATCATATTCCAACTGTCATATTAGGTGTAGGATATGAACACATTCATACTACTTCTGAACGTATTCCTGTAGCTGCTTTAAATCAACTTACGAATCAATTGATTAAAATTGTTGAATTAGTAGCGAAATAATATTTTACTTTAGTGAAGTCATTTATATTTTTGTGATACAATACTAATGAAATTATTGAATAAGAGAGGTAAGTAATATGACTCAACAAATAGGTGTAGTAGGTTTAGCTGTTATGGGTAAAAACCTTGCATGGAATATCGAATCACGTGGTTATAGCGTATCTGTTTATAATCGTTCTAGTGATAAAACAGATTTAATGATTAAGGAATCAGAAGGTAAACAAATTCATCCAACGTATTCTTTAGAAGATTTTGTAAACTCTTTAGAAAAACCACGCAAAATATTATTAATGGTTAAAGCTGGTCCTGCTACAGATGCAACAATAGATAGCTTATTGCCTTTATTAGATGACGATGACATTTTAATTGATGGCGGTAATACAAACTATCAAGATACAATTCGTCGTAACAAAGCACTTGCTGAAAGTGGTATCAACTTTATTGGAATGGGTGTTTCTGGTGGTGAAATCGGTGCGTTAACTGGTCCATCTTTAATGCCTGGTGGTCAACAAGAAGCTTACAACAAAGTAAGTGATATTTTAGATGCCATTGCTGCTAAAGCAAAAGATGGTGCTGCATGTGTAGAATATATTGGACCAAATGGTGCAGGACATTATGTAAAAATGGTTCATAATGGTATCGAATATGCTGATATGCAATTAATTGCTGAAAGTTATGCAATGATGAAAGAATTATTAGGTATGTCTCATGAAGAAATTTCTAAAACTTTTAAAGAATGGAATGCTGGAGAATTAGAAAGTTATTTAATTGAAATAACAGGCGATATTTTCACTAAATTAGATGAAAATAATGAGCCTCTTGTAGAAAAAATTCTTGATACTGCTGGTCAAAAAGGAACTGGTAAATGGACATCAATTAATGCATTAGAATTAGGTATACCATTAACAATCATTACTGAATCTGTATTTGCACGTTTCATTTCTTCAATTAAAGAAGAACGCGTGAAGGCATCGAAAGTATTAAGTGGTCCTAAATCAAACTTTGATGGAAATAGAGAAGAATTCTTAGAAAAAATCCGTAAAGCGTTATATATGAGTAAAATTTGTTCATACGCCCAAGGTTTCGCCCAAATGCGTAAAGCGAGCAATGAAAACGAATGGAACCTTAAATTAGGTGATTTAGCAATGATTTGGCGTGAAGGTTGTATTATTCGTGCCCAATTCTTACAAAAAATTAAAGACGCATATGACAATAATTCAGGTCTTCAAAACTTATTATTAGACCCTTATTTCAAAGGTATTGTTACTGAATATCAAGATGCACTTAGAGAAGTAGTTGCTACTGGTGTTAAAAATGGCGTACCAACACCTGGTTTCTCAGCAAGTATCAGCTATTATGATAGCTACCGTTCAGAAGATCTACCTGCTAATTTGATTCAAGCACAACGTGATTATTTTGGGGCACATACTTATGAACGTAAAGATAAAGATGGTGTTTTCCATACTCAATGGACTGAAGAATAATTATTGCATGATTAAAAATCTGGGACATCATTAAGTGTCTCAGATTTTTTTATTATGATAGGTTTGTATAGATGTCTTAATACATATAGTCTTGTTATTTTAATTTATATTTAATCGATATATCCCAAGTTGACATTTAGAGACTCGATTAGTACGATAAATATAGGTGTAAACGTTTTCTAAAAAACTGGATTATCCATATATAATGTTATTACATATTATTTTATATTTCTATAAATCCAGAAAAAATTAGATTATATATTAAAGACTAACATTGACTATTAAAATAACTAACTCGAATATTATGATTTATTATTTCAAAGTTAATTTATTTACATAATATTTTCAAAGGAGCGATATAAATGGAAAAAAATTGGTGGAAAGAAGCCGTAGCATATCAAGTGTATCCAAGAAGTTTTAATGATAGCAATAATGATGGTATTGGTGATTTACCAGGGATGGTAGAAAAGTTGGACTATCTGAAAGATTTAGGTATTGATGTCATTTGGCTTAGTCCTATGTATAAATCTCCAAACGACGATAATGGTTATGATATTAGTGATTATCAAGATATTATGGAAGAATTTGGAACAATGGAAGACTTTAATCATTTGTTATCTGAGGTTCATAAGCGTGGAATGAAATTAATTTTAGACCTTGTTGTTAACCATACATCTGATGAACACCCATGGTTTATAGAATCTCGTTCTAGTAAAGATAATCCTAAACGAGATTGGTACATTTGGGCAGATCCTAAACCTGACGGTTCTGAACCTAATAATTGGGAGAGTATTTTCAATGGTTCAACATGGGAATATGATGACACAACAAAACAGTATTATTTCCATTTATTTAGTAAAAAGCAACCTGATTTAAATTGGAGTAATCCTGATGTTAGAGAAGCTGTTTTTAAAATGATGAATTGGTGGTTCGAAAAAGGAATTGATGGTTTTAGAGTCGATGCGATCACTCATATCAAAAAAACATTTGAAGCTGGTGATTTACCTGTTCCAAAAGGAAAACAATACGCTCCAGCATTTGATGTTGATATGAATCAACCAGGCATTCAAGATTGGCTTCAAGAAATGAAGGACAAATCACTTAGTCATTATGACATTATGACTGTTGGAGAAGCAAATGGCGTGAATCCAGATAATGCAAAAGAGTGGGTTGGAGAAAAAGAAGGTAAATTTAATATGATTTTCCAATTTGAACATTTAGGTTTATGGAGTACTGGAGACTCTAAATTTGATGTTTTATCTTATAAAAATGTATTAAACCGTTGGCAAAAACAACTAGAGGGTATAGGATGGAATGCACTATTTATCGAAAATCATGATCAACCTAGACGTGTTTCTACTTGGGGAGATGATAAAAAGTATTGGTTTGAATCTGCTACTAGCCATGCAGTGGTATATTTCTTACAACAAGGCACACCTTTTATTTATCAAGGTCAAGAAATTGGTATGACAAACTATCCATTTGAAAGTATTGAAACATTTAACGATGTTGCTGTAAAAACAGAATATCAAATTGTTAAATCTCAAGGTGGAAATGTTAATCAGTTATTAGATAAATATAAAATGGAGAATCGTGATAATTCTAGAACACCTATGCAGTGGACTAATGAAGTAAATGGAGGTTTTACTGAAGGTACGCCATGGTTCCCAGTCAATCCTAACTATAAAACAATAAATGTAGCACAACAATCCGAGGATTCAGATTCCGTTCTTAATTTTTATAAACGTCTAATTAAAATAAAAAAATCTGATGATATATATACTTATGGTGAATTTAATTTAATCGATGATGCGAACGAGAATATTTTTGCTTACACACGTAAACTCAATAATAAGACAGTTCTAGTTGCAGGAAATTTAACAGATCATGTTGCATCATTAAATTTACCATTCGAAGTTGAACCATCTCAAATTAAGCTACACAATTATAAAAATGATTTAGATATCACTAATATGAGACCTTTTGAAGCGTTCGTAGCCGAACTTTAATAGTAAAGCGTTAGATGACATAAGTTTAATAACTTAGTCATCTAACGCTTCTTTTATTCTATATCATAAGTTTCTTGTTTAATAGGCAGCCATAACTGTATTTTAGTGAACGGGTCCTCGAATGAGAGATCAAAAGGATAAATTTCAACATATAAGCTATTTTTTTCATAAGGTAGAGTAAGTTGTAAGCTGGATTCAATATAATACCAAGCTTCATTAACAGTATAATCCACTTGACCTTGCAAGTTAAATTTTGCATAGTGTCGCCCTGGCAACAATCGACTTTCTAAGTGAGCTGGATAACGTTCACTAGGTACGCCTACAAATAATTCTATACCTTCATCTAAAGGACATGTAATAACAAATAACTCATATGGACTTATATTATTATATCGTTTTAATTCTTTTATTTTACCATCTAAATATAAATCTTCTAAAAAATCAGGAACTTTGTAAGGGTTAGATAGTTGATTAGCCTCAATATATTTTACATAACCAACTAAAGGTGTGTCTTTAGTCGTTTCTAGTCTGTAAGGGTATGGTGCTCTTTCTGTAGTTGTTAATTTAATATACAAACGTTCATTCATTTTTAGTTCTTCTTTTTTAGTAGAAGCTTGAATAGGAGATATTCCATGAAAATCACTAAAATCATTTGCAAAGTCATTGGAACTTAGATAATTATAGCGTTTTGCTACATCAACCAATCTCGAAGAACTTTGTATCATTTCTTTAGCAGCTTCAGTCATTTTTCGAGAGTGAGCATAACTTTCAGGAGGTTGTCCAACAATCATTTTAAACGATTGATCAAGATGGTAAGGGGAAAGACCAACGTAATCACTTAAATCTTGCAAATTAAAAGGCTCTAATAAATGATCTTCTATATATACAATTGCCTGTTGTATCTGCTTGATAACGTCCAAAACCTTCACTCCAATAAATTTACAATCAATACTAATATTTTACATTATTTTATAAAAATATACATCAATAATATAAAATTAAATTAAATTTTTAAATGACTCTTTCAATATTCAATTTAAAAAGGACAAGACCTTATTTTCAATGAGTGAAAATAATATAATATGTCTTATCCTTTATACATCTATCACATGAAGCTTCTAGTATATCTGTTTATTGAATATCGTCCCACCAATGATTTCCATCTCTGCTTAATAATAAATCACTTTCGATAGGGCCATTTGTCCCTGATTTATAATTAGGGAAGTTTGGATCAATCATGGTCCAATGTTCTTGAATAGCGTCTACAAATTTCCATGTAGATTTAAGTTCTTCCCAATGTGTAAAGTTGGTTGCATCACCTTTAAGACAATCGAATAACAAGTTTTCATATGCATCTACTGTGTTCATTTTATCTTGTGCACTCATAGCATAAGACAGTTGAACAGGCTTTGTTTCGATACCTTGAATACTTTTCTTAGCATTTAAGTGTAATGAAATCCCTTCATTAGGTTGAATATTAATAACTAATAAATTAGAATCTAGTAGTCGATCCGTTTGATAATATAAATTCATAGGAACTTCTTTAAATTCTACAACAACTTGTATACATTTAGACTTCATACGCTTACCAGTACGAATGTAGAATGGTACACCAGCCCAACGGAAGTTATCGATAGTTAATCTTCCAGAAACAAAGGTTGGTGTATTGGAATCAGACGCAACACGATCTTCATCTCTATAAGCGATAACACGTTGGTCATTAATAGTCCCTTCTCCATATTGTCCACGCACAAAGTTTTGATTGACTTCTTCAGGTTTTAATTGTCTTAAAGATTTTAATACTTTCACCTTTTCAGCTCGAATATCTTCACTTTTAAGACTAATAGGTGCTTCCATTGCTAGTAATGCAACCATTTGTAACATATGGTTTTGTACCATATCTTTTAATGCACCGCTCGATTCATAATAACCTCCACGATCCTCAACACCTAGTATTTCTGAAGAAGTGATTTGGATATTAGAGATATACTTATTATTCCAAAGAGGTTCAAACATCGCATTAGCGAATCGTAGAACTTCGATATTTTGCACCATATCTTTACCAAGATAGTGATCAATTCTGTATATTTCTTCTTCTTTAAATGATTGTCGTAATTGATTATTTAATTTTTCAGCAGATTTAAAATCACTACCAAATGGTTTTTCAATTACAAGGCGTTTAAATCCTTTAGTTTCAGTTAAGCCAGAAGCTTTTAAATAATCAGAAATTGGTCCAAAGAATTGAGGTGCCATTGCTAAATAGAATAGGCGATTACCTTCTAATTTAAATGTATCATCAAGTTTATTAGAGAATGTTAATAATTCATGATAACTTTCTTCTTCATTGACATCATTTTTAAAATAGAAAACATGTTCTATGAATTCATCGAGTCGATCAGTATCTTTGACGTGCGTTTGAATAGATTGTTTAACTTGTTCACGGAAAAAGTCGTTAGTATAATCTCTTCGACCAACGCCAATAATGGCAATATGGTCATCTAAATTATCTTGTTGATATAAATGGAATAAAGAAGGAAATAATTTTCTATGACTCAAATCTCCAGTTGCGCCAAATATAGTAATTAAACAAGGGATATGTTTAGTGTGTGTGTTCAAATTCAAAACCTCAATTCTTTAATTGCTATGATTAATTCATTATAAATTAAAACTGTTTTTCTTGATATGTTTTTGCCTAAAATTGTTGATAATATTTACAACATTAAACTAAATAACATACAATTTATTTTTTATAAGTTACATTATACCCTAAATTCTGATAAATTCATTTATTTTATTTCATATGATAACAAACTTATAGACGTATGATAAAATATATTATTGAAGAAAGAGGAGGCAAATGCATGGAAGTTACATTTTTTGGAACGAGTGCGGGTTTACCTACTAAAGATCGTAATACTCAAGCGATTGCTTTAAATTTAGAACCTTATTCAAATTCAGTATGGTTATTCGATGTAGGAGAGGGGACTCAACATCAAATTTTGCATCACTCAATAAAATTAGGCAAAGTTGATCATATTTTTATTACGCATATGCATGGCGACCACATTTTTGGATTACCTGGATTATTAACAAGTCGTTCATTCCAAGGTGGAGAAGATAAGCCATTGACGTTAATAGGGCCAACAGGTTTACAACAATTTATTGAAACTGCTTTGAAATTATCTGAATCTCATTTAAACTATCCTATTACATATATTGAAATTGATAATAATTTTACATATCATCATCATGGCTTTACAGTTTCATCAAGGTTATTAAATCATGGTATACCTTCATATGGTTATCGAATTGAGGCTCCTACAACACCAGGTACAATTGATGTAACTGCATTAAAGGCAATTGGACTAGAACCGGGTCCTAAATATCAAGAAGTAAAAATGTTTGATACTTTTGAATATAATAATCAAATTTATCTTTCTAAAGACTTTAAAGGTCCAGCCAAACCAGGACCTATTGTTACTATTTTTGGTGATACGAAACCATGTGACAACGAATATATACTTGCAGAAAATGCGGATATTATGATTCATGAAGCAACATATATTGAAGGTGACAAAATTTTAGCAAATAACTATCATCATAGTCACATTGATGATGTATTTAGGTTAATTCATCAGTCTAATGTGAAGAAAAGTTTTATTACCCACCTAAGTAATCGATATAATTTAGAAGATATAGAAGAGATAAACCGTGCATTAAAAGAAATGAAAGATACACCAAACTTTGAGTTTGTTAAAGACTTCGATACATTCAAATTTTAAATAATATTAGCGTTTTATAATGATACGTAAAAACTCATAAAAAGCTATAACGATATGTATGACTTAATTTTCGTTATAGCTTTTTTTATTACTCATCTTCACTTTTAGAAAGAGCAATACTTCTATGAACTGCCGCGTCTAGACAGGCTTTAAAAATACTCTCAATATCATGTCGATCAAGTTCATTTAATCCAGCTTGTGTTGTACCACCTTTAGAGGTAATATTTTTTCTAAGTTGTTCCATACTTAAATCCGATCGTTCAATCATCTTACTTGTTCCAATAATGAGATTCTTAATGGATTCTTCAACTTGTTTCTTTTCAAGACCTAATGAGGTTCCTGCTTTAACATATTGTTCAAATACATGATATAAAAAAGCTGGTCCGCTTCCTGTAATAGCCGTCACTTGATGTAAATATTCTTCGTCAACTTCAATAACTGAGCCAAAAGCACTAATTAATTCTGTTACTTCATCTTTAGAATGAGGATCGAAATTACCAGAAAAACTAATACCTGTCACTGAATGACCTACCTGTGCATTTGTATTAGGCATAATTCTAGCAACAGGATTATTCGTTTCTAACTTTTCTCGGATATAATTTATCGATAAACCAGCCATAATAGATATAAAACGATGGTCTGATTGTATATGTGATTTAATACGTGATGCGACCTTTTCAAAATCATGAGGTTTAGTACCTAAAAAAACATAATCTGCATCTTTTAATAAAAATGCATCATTGTAACTGTATTTTACTCCTAATTCTTTCGCAAATAATTTTAAAGTATTCTCATTTGATTTATTTGTTAAATAAATATCGTTATGATTTAATATTTTAGAATCAATAATTCCTTTAAAAATGGCTTGTGCCATGTTACCAGCGCCATAAAATACTAACTTCATAAAATAGCACCATCCTTACCCTTAATTGATAAAACTATAGTAACATATTCATTATAATTATTATCAAAAATTAACTATACTTGTTAGATAGGAGAGACTCATCAGTGATTGTAGGTAAACATTTCATCGTAACTGGAGGAACTAGTGGCTTAGGTTTAGAAATAACGAAAGAATTATTAAAAAAAGGTGCATATATTACCCTCATTGTTCGTAGTACGGAGAAATTCGAAAATATTAATTTTAATCCGTACAAACATCGTGTTTCAATGATTAAATGTAATTTACAAGATACTTCACAAATAGATACTATTTCTAAATCCCTTTGTTATCCGATTGACGGAATTATTTATAGTGCAGGTTTAGGCTTTTTTAAATCAATACAATCTCATTCGTTAGAAGAAACCTTGGAGACTTATGATGTGAATGTGCTTGGTTTTATTACATTATTTAAAACTGTTAAACCATATTTAACAATGAATGCTTCTATAGTGGCTATTTCAAGTCAGGCAGCATTTGTAACGCAAGCGAACGCTGCATTTTATGGCTCATCTAAAGCTGCTTTAAATGGCGTATTAAATGCTCTAAGAATTGAGGAGCAAGGCTTTCATGTTATGACTGTTAATCCAGGTCCCATTAATACACCATTTCACAAAAAAGCAGATCCATCATTGAAGTACGCTAATAAATATGCATCACTAATGATAGATCCTAAAATACTCGCAGAAGATATCGTTAAAGGTATCATCACTCGTAAAGTAGAAATTAACAAGCCGCTATGGATGAATCCACTATTAAAACTTTACCAATTAGCTCCTAGAAAAATTGAAAAATATTTTACTTCATTGTTTAAAAATAAAATATAATTTAACCTAAAAAAATGATGAAGCATTCATCATAGATACTTCATTACTTGTACTTTACATCAACGATTGTTTATAAGAATTTATTAATTAATTACTCAAGATGCTGAGTATATTCTAAATCTTTCACGCGGTGACGTGCAGATTTAATTTGATCCAAACTTACTGTTTTATTAAAACTAGTAATATTATCTTTTAATTGTGAAACAGAACTTGCACCAACAATAATAGATCCTAATGCATCATGGGATTTTAAATATTCGAATGATAAAGCACTTAAATTACTTTCAACTTCTTTAACAGAAGCAATCGTTTCTCCTAATTCATGATAATTATAGTCAAAAATACCATCTGAGAATTTCTGATCAAGTACATTAACACTATTTGAAGTAAGTAACCCTTTAAACACGGGACCACGTGCTAAAACTTTTACGCCATGAGAATGAATGTGATTCAAAAGACGTTCTGGACGATTATCAATAAGATTAAATTGAGACATAATCGTTTCTATTTGACTATGTTTTAAATAATACTCAATCACGTTAGGTCTAATAGAAGAAATTCCATAAGCTTTGATTACACCTTCTTTTTTCAGTTCATCGAATGCACTAATCGTCTCATCTAGGGGATCATCAATTGTACCACCGTGAAGTTGATAAAGATCTAACTGTTCTAAGCCTAAACGTTTTAAAGAACTTTTAACACTTTCTTTAATATATTTTTTTGAAGGATCCCAAGTAGTACTACCATCATTAAGCGGTCTATTTCCTACTTTTGTTCCTATAACAATATCATCTCTATTTTGATATTTCTTTAAAGACTTTCCAACAATGTTTTCATTGACACCTCTATCATAAATATCTGCGGTATCAAAATATGTGATACCATTTTCAATTGCACACTCAATGATTTCCTCTGCGTGATGGTATTCTGTGCCTAAACTCATACACCCTAAACCTAGTTCCGAAATTTCAATGCCACTTTTTAATATATTTTTTTGCATGAACAATCTCCTTCCGATACACTTTAGTTAACGCATTTATCTTATCAATTTATTAACTTAATGAAAAGGGACGTGGATATAATGGACTTTAATGAAAAAACGTTTGATAGAACAGTCATTTATAATGGTAAAATTATCGATCTAGAACTACACGATGTGGAGTTACCAGACGGGAAAACTTCCAAGAGAGAAATTATCAAGCATAATGGTGCTGTGGCAATTTGCGCTATTACTCCAGAAAAAGAAGTATTATTGGTTAAACAATATCGTAAACCTATTGAAAAACCCTTGTTAGAAATTCCAGCAGGTAAACTAGAAGAAGATGAAGAAAGAGAAGAAGCAGCTAAACGCGAATTAGAAGAAGAAACTGGCTATAAAGCTAATCATCTAACATTCATCACTCATATGTATGGTTCTCCAGGATTTTCAAATGAGAAACTAACCATTTATTTTACTGATAATTTAAGTGAAGGAGAATTGAATCTGGATGATGACGAATTTGTAGAATTGCATAAAATACACTTAGATGATATCCATGCACTTTTAGAAAATCATGAAATTGAAGATGCGAAAACAATGATTGCTTTACAATATGTATTATTAAATTATAATCATTCTAAATAATACGTGATAACTACTTGATTTTCACTAAATTTATTGGTAATTTATTAATTGAAACAATTTAATTTAAAATGATTATAATTAATTGAGGAGTGATGCTCCCGTGGAAGAACGTCTTAATAGAGTAAAACAACAATTACAGCAATCTTCTTACAAATTAACGCCTCAACGCGAAGCAACAGTTCGTGTGTTAATTGAAAATGAAAAAGATCATCTAAGTGCTGAAGATGTATATTTAAAGGTAAAAGATAAAGCACCTGAAATAGGTTTAGCTACTGTTTATCGAACTTTAGAACTACTTGCTGAATTAAAAGTAGTAGATAAAATTAATTTTGGTGATGGCGTAGCACGATTTGATTTGAGAAAAGAAGGTGCTAAACATTTTCATCATCACTTAGTTTGTATGGAATGTGGTAAGGTAGAGGAAATTCATGAAGATTTATTACCAAAAGTGGAAGAACGTGTTGAATCAGAATATCAATTTAAAATTTTGGATCATCGCTTAACATTTCACGGTATATGTTCAGAATGTCAAGCTAAAGGTAAATAATAAGTTAAACCTAATAAAGTGTTGTATCAACTTTATATGCAAATGCCTAGAAAAGCTTTTCAAGATAAAAAAAGTGATATGTAATAATTAATCGATAGAAGGTGTGAAATTAAGAATCAACTTTGAATTCTATTTCATACCTTTTTTATATAAACAGAGGTGTAATATGAATACGATTATTGAAGAATTCTTAAAATTTATTCAAATTGAAAAGGGATTGAGTGACAATACTATCGGCGCATATCGACGCGATTTAGCTAAATATGAAGAGTACATGAAAGAACATAAAATTGCTCATATCGATTTTATTGATCGCCAAGTCATCCAAGAATGCTTAGGATATTTAATAGACCAAGGTGCTTCAGCTAAATCAATGGCGCGTTTTATCTCTACAATTCGCAATTTTCATCAATTTGCACTTAGAGAAAAATATGCCGCTAAAGATCCAACAGTCTTAATTGAGACTCCGAAATATGAGAAGAAGTTACCCGATGTTTTAGAAGTTGAGGAAGTACTTCAACTTTTAGAAACACCGGACTTAAATAAGAAAAATGGGTATCGTGATCGTACAATATTAGAATTATTATATGCGACTGGCATGCGTGTTTCGGAACTGATACAAATTAATATTGAGGATATCAATCTTATTATGGGATTTGTTAGAGTATTTGGTAAAGGTAATAAAGAACGAATTATACCATTAGGAGACACTGTGATTGAATTTCTAGATACGTATTTAGAAAAGGTACGTCCTCAACTTTTAAAAAAGACTATTACGAATGTATTATTTTTAAATATGCACGGTAGACCTTTAACTAGACAAGGAATATGGAAAATGATTAAACAATATGGTTTGAAGGCCAATATTAATAAAACTTTAACCCCTCATACGTTGAGACATTCATTTGCTACACATCTTTTAGAAAATGGGGCAGATCTAAGAGCAGTTCAAGAAATGCTTGGTCATTCAGATATTTCAACGACACAACTTTATACACATGTGTCTAAATCCCAAATAAGACAAATGTATAATCAATTTCATCCTAGAGCTTAAAATAAAAGAAAGAAAAGTGAATTATTTAACTTTTCTTTCTTTTATTTTTAAGTGCTTTTTTTCTAGCTGCAATGATATCGCTTCTATCTCTTAGACGATGACAATGAACAATCATGTCATCATTGTTAATTTGTTTCTTATATTCATAATTAGGATATAAATTGATAAGTTCCCTTTCTATTGAAGATGTAATTGGCAACTGTATTGGTTGAAATGTCTGATCATGTTTCACTTTTTCTATTTGATTTTGAATCAATAAAGTAAATTCATTGACCTTTAAACCTAGTGTATCCTTATCCTTTGCATGCTTAAATGTATATAACGCTTTTTTAAAGCTTTTTAATGCACCTAACTTATTACATCGTCTATAGTGATACATGGCAGTTGAAAATAGTATTAAACTCACTATAGCATCTTTCTTAGAAAAATTAGGGTTAGACTTCCATAATTCTTCTAAAATATCATGACATAAAAAATAATGTTGGTGTGTATGAAATTGATAGTAGAATTGACTTAATGCTTTATTCATGAATCCTCCCCCTTAATTTAATTCTAATATATATTCATGCTATAATATTTAGGTGAATTATGCACAATTTAGATTTTATAATACAAGGAAGTTAATTTATGTACGAAGTTAAATTAGATGCTTTTAATGGCCCATTAGATTTACTTCTTCATTTAATTCATAAATATGAAATAGATATTTATGATATACCAATGAAAGCTTTAACTGAACAATATATGCAATATGTTCATGCAATGAAGGAAGTTGAAATTAATATTGCAAGTGAATATTTAGTGATGGCTTCAGAATTATTAATGATAAAAAGTAGATTATTATTGCCACAACAAGAAACTGAAAATGACTTAGAAGAAGATCCTCGTGAGGACCTTGTAGGTCGTTTAATCGAATATCAAAATTATAAAGAATATTCTTTACTATTAACAGAATTAAAAAAAGAACGAGAATTATATTATACTAAATCACCAGCTGATTTATCTCACTTGGAAAAAGAAACGCATTGGGACAAAAATCAAACGATTGATTTGACTCAACTGATTGTTGCATACCAAAGAGTAAAAAATAGAGTAGCATTAAATACGCCAAAAGCAGTTGAAATTTCAAAAGATACTTTTACAATTCAACAAGCTACTGAAGTGGTTGCTAAACATTTAGAGAAACAAACAGCATTTAACTTCTTTAGTTTATTTAACTTTAATGAACCTGTGAGTAAAGTCGTTACACATTTCTTAGCAATATTAGAAATGGCTAAAGCAGGTCTTATTAATATAGAACAGTCAAATAACTTTGAAGACATCAATATCATTAGAGGAGTGAACTATGCGATTGGATAACCTTGGAATTATAGAGTCCTTATTATTTACTGTAGGCGATGAAGGACTGGAAGCACGTCAGCTTGCAGATATTTTAAAAATGGATTTAGATGAACTTGATCAATTAATTTCGACGTATCATTCAAAAGGTCTTGAAATACAAAGATATGGTTCCATTTATATGTTAACCTCCAAAAAAGAGTGTGCACCTTTTATCGAAGTACTAGTGAAGCAAAAAGCAAACATGAAATTATCTCAAGCTGCTATGGAGACACTATCAATTATTGCTTATAATCAACCATTAACTAGAAGTGATATCGAAATAACAAGAGGTATCAATTCTGATGGTGCAGTGAGAACATTAATTGCTAGAGGACTTATTGAAGCAAAAGACATGGAGAATTCGCGGAGTCATTTACTCATGACTACTGATTTATTTTTAAATGTTTTTGGAATGAAATCAATAGAAGAATTACCATCTACTGAAGAAGATAACGAAGAGATTGAGAATTTCTTTAGTACACTTACAGATCAAAAGGAGAAATAAAATGAATAAAGATTTAGAAAGACTTCAAAAACGAATTGCTAACAGTGGATATACCTCTCGAAGAAAGGCAGAAACTTTAATCACTGAAGGTAAAGTGAAAGTAAATGGTCAAGTAGTTACAGAACTTGGAACGAAAGTTAAATCTTCAGACACTGTTGAAGTTGAAGGAATTAAAATTGAGCAAGAAGATAAAATTTATATTCTGTTCTATAAACCAACGCAAGTTATTACTAGTGTTTCAGATGATAGAGGTAGAACGGTTGTAACAGATTATTTTAAAGATTTAGAAGCAAGAATTTATCCAGTTGGACGATTAGACTATGATACTTCAGGGTTATTATTACTTACAAATGATGGTGAATTTACTAATCTAATGACTCATCCCAGATATCATATTCAAAAAAAATATGTTGCAAAATTAAAAGGGTATTTAATGAGAGAAGAAGTTAAAGCATTAGAACAAGGAATTGAATTAGAGGATGGTTTTACACAACCTGCTCAAGTTAAAATAAAAAATCAAAATAAAGAAAAAAATACGACACTGGTTGAAATAACTATTAGCGAAGGTAGAAATAGACAAGTTAGACGTATGTTCGAACATTTTAATCACACCGTCGATAAATTAATACGAATCGAATTTGGAAATCTTAATTTAAAAGGATTAAATGCAGGTGAAGGTAGAGTATTAACACCTCATGAGGTGAAAATATTAAGACATATGGCTGAAAATGGTAATTAATTCGAAATAACTTAACAATACAAAGTATTTTCTCAATTACAATGTGTATTCTTTTTTTATTTATTCACTGTAATAATAAATCATAGGTTCTACATTAAAAAAGATATTTTGATATTTTTTTCACAAAGTCAATTGAATAGAAAGCTTTAATATAGTGAATATGCTATAATTAAAACGGTATAGAGCATGTGTAGGAGGTATATTGTAATGACGAATGAAATATTAATTGTAGACGATGAAGATAGAATCAGAAGATTATTAAAACTTTACTTAGAAAGAGAATCGTTTACTATCCATGAAGCAAGTGATGGTAAAGAAGCATATGAACTTGCTATGGAAAATGACTATGCGTGCATTCTTTTAGATTTAATGTTACCTGAAATGGATGGTATTGAAATGTCGTCAAAATTACGTGAGCATAAAGATACGCCTATTATTATGCTTACAGCTAAGGGCGAAGAAACTAATCGTGTGGAAGGGTTCGAATCAGGTGCAGATGATTATATAGTGAAGCCTTTCTCTCCCCGAGAAGTCGTATTAAGAGTGAAAGCATTACTACGTAGAACTCAAACATCTAAACCAGAACAAAGCGAACCACATGCAAGAGATGTCATTGAGTTTAATCATCTTATTATCGATAATGATGCGCATCGTGTATTAGCGGATCAACAACAAGTGAATTTAACTCCAAAAGAATATGAGTTATTAATATACTTAGCAAAAACACCTAATAAAGTATTTGATCGTGAACAACTATTAAAAGAAGTTTGGCATTATGAATTTTATGGTGATTTAAGAACTGTAGACACACATGTTAAACGATTAAGAGAAAAATTAAATCGAGTTTCTGAAGAAGCAGCATATATGATTCAAACCGTTTGGGGTGTCGGTTACAAATTTGAGGTCAATACAAATGATGAATCGTCTAAATAGTGTTGTTATAAAACTGTGGTTAACTATAATATTTATAGTAACGACAGTTTTAATTTTATTAAGTGCAGCATTAATTACATTTATTCAATATTATTACACCCAACAAACAGAAAATGCTATAAGAGAAGATGCTTCAAGGATTAGTCATCTTGTTGAAAAAGCTGATAACAAGTCACTTGCCATACAACATAGTCAGGAATTAATTGATGGTACAGGTGGCGTTATTATTATGTCTAATAAAAATATGTCAGCAGAAAAATCATATAATCTGATTAAAAAAAGAATGTTAAAAGAAATTCAAAACAACAACAACTTTAATAAAGTATTTAATACAGGGAAATCTGCCACACAAAATGTCACAATAAGTGAAAAAGGGGCCTCTCATTCTTATATTCTTTTAGGATACCCGATGCAATCTCAAGATCGTAAACATGCTAAGTTTAGTGGCGTATTTATATATCAAGATTTAAAAACAATTGAAGATACTAATAATGCAATTACTATTATTATTTTAATTACTGCTATTGTATTTTTTATTGTTTCAACGATTTTTGCGTTCTTTTTATCTAATCGTATCACTAAACCACTTAGAAAATTAAGTACACAGGCAATCAATGTATCAAATGGAGATTACTCTCAAAAAACAACAGTAAATACAAAAGATGAAATTGGTGAACTTTCTTATACTTTTAATAATATGAGTCATAAAATTCAAGAACACATTGAAGCTTTATCTACTCAAAAAAATATTCGTGATCGTTTATTTAATTCTATGATTGAAGGTGTAGTGGGTTTAAATGATAAAAGTGAAATTATTTTATCTAACAAAATGGCAGACCAAATACTACCGACAATTGATAAATCTATTTATTCAGAAATTAAAAATCAAATTAATGCCACGTTTCATTCGAAAGGCACAGAGTTTAATGAATATGCAATAAACTCTAAGTATTATGTATTTATAATGAGTTATATTGATCGTATTCAACAAGATGGTCGTAGTGGAATTGTAATCATCATAAGAGATATGACAAATGAACATAATCTTGATCAAATGAAAAAAGATTTTATCGCAAACGTATCCCATGAACTCCGTACACCGATTTCGTTATTACAAGGTTATACTGAATCGATAGTTGATGGCATTGTAACAGAACCTAACGAAATCAAAGAATCACTATCAATTGTATTAGATGAAACAAAACGACTTAATCGCCTTGTCAACGAGCTTTTAAATGTTGCAAGAATGGATGCGGAAGGATTAACCATTAATAAAGAAATACAGCCCATAATGCCATTATTACGCAAAATACAACTTAAATACCGTCAAGAAGCACAAGATTTAGAACTAAACATAGACTTGTTACCAAATATTAATGAAGATGATTTATGGAATTACGATGCTGATCGAATTGATCAAGTACTCACAAACTTAATTGATAATGCAACACGCTATACACACCCTGGAGATTCAATTACGATTACTGCTAATAAAGATAGTCAGTATCAAATTTTAAATATAAACGACACAGGTAGCGGTATTGCTCCTGAACATCTTGATCATGTATTTGATCGTTTTTATAAAGTAGAAGCTTCTAGAACTAGGGGTAAACAAGGAACTGGTTTAGGATTATTTATTAGTAAGATGATTATTCAAGAGCATGGCGGAATTATTTCTGTAGAAAGTACAGTGAATAAAGGCACAACCTTTATTATTAAATTACCTAAACCTTCTATAGATTCTAAATAATTAACTTTCAACAAAATAGGATTAAATATCCAAATTTTTTGAGATTATGTTCTTCAAAGTTAAAGATAAAACTTTGAAGAGCATTTTTATATCTATAGTTTTTTAAATATAATATTTCATGTCATATTAATTTAAAATCAGTCGATGAAACATATCTCTCATTTTTATAAATAAACAGACACATTGCAATGAAAGATTTATTCGTGTAATATAAATTTTAAATGATAAATTCAATAATTCATCTTCGGGGTAGGGTGTAATTCCCAACCGGCAGTAATTTGAGCCTGCGACCCGCTTCAATAGAAGTGGCTGATTCAGTGTAAATCTGAAGCCGACAGTATAGTCTGGATGGGAGAAGGTGGAGGTTTTTTTGTTGTGTAAACGTATCCTCCAATTCTTAGTAAGATGAATGGAAGGAGAAAACTGAATATGCAACAAAATAAACGTTTAATTACCATAAGTATGTTGAGTGCAATTGCATTCATATTAACACTTTTGAAATTTCCGTTACCATTTTTGCCTCCATACTTAACATTAGATTTTAGTGATGTACCGACTTTATTAGCTACTTTTATTTTTGGTCCTTTATCTGGTCTTCTTGTAGCATTAATTAAAAATATATTAAATTTCTTATTTAATATTGGCGATCCTGTTGGGCCTGTGGCAAATTTTTTAGCTGGAGCTAGTTTTTTACTAACAGCTTATTTTGTTAGTCATCGTAAACAATATTCATCTCGTCGTTCACTAATTATAGGATTAGTTGCCGGTACTATTGCAATGACTATCGTTTTAAGTATTTTAAATTATTTTGTCTTACTACCTTTATATGGTATGATATTTAATCTTGGTGATGTGTTTACTAATTTAAAAGTAATCATTTTATTTGGTATTATTCCTTTTAATATTATTAAAGGATGTGTCATATCGATCATTTTTATCTTGCTATATCGCCGTTTAAAAAAAGTATTGAAATAAAATTAAAACCTCCGATGACTTCTAAGTAGGAATCATCGGAGGTTTTATATTATAATTATGGTAATACAATTTTATTTACAGATTTATTCAAATTTTAAGGCATCTCCATCAAAAGGCTCTTCTTCAATTTTAATTGAATCAGTTGGACAGCCTTCAAGAGCATCTTCCATATCTTCATATAATTCTTCTGGTACTTCTGCAGTACCTTGATTATCGTCAAGGATTACGAAAGCAATACCTTCGTCATCATAATCGTAAATATCTGGTGCAGCAGCGCCACAAGCACCACAAGCAATACATGTATCCATATCAACGATTGTGTACTTTGCCATTTTATTCGCCTCCTTTGATAAAAATGCTACACTAGTCATAATAAATAATTTTATTATATTCTAGATATAAAAGTTCTATAAAAGAGGAGTTCACTCATGCAAGAAATGATTAGTTATGTTAAACATCACTCATTCAATTATAAAACTAATAAAAGTATATATAATATTTTAAGTGGAAAAAAGTCACATCAAACGTTTTTTGATGCGAGCTCTCAACAACTTTTATCATTATATCATAGTTTACCTAAATTAAAATATCAGACATTTGAACGACTTTTGAATAAAAATGATATAAAAGAATTAAATATCAAGGTGCATCCTCGGTTCACTTATGACAGTCTTAATAATACTTTTAAATGTATTCAATTATTAATTCAGACGATATCTCAATACCTCCATCATCAACTTAAATTCGTACCAATGAACCAACAAGTTATTATTCAAAATAAAGTTAAAAAGATTTATGGAACTATTATTAAAAATGATTTAATAAAAGATTTTGAAAATGAAGTGACTGATTTATTTCAAGCAATCAGTTTAAATAATAATAATAAGTGCTACCTTCATTATTATTTGCATGGTTATGATGAGCCTATGTATACAAGACAACAGGTAAGTTTGATTGAGAATATTTCTATTTCAAAATTATATACATTAGAATTGAATAATTTAGTCACCTTAGGAAGTGAAATTGAAAATAAACAACGTTATCCTATATTGTCTGAATGTATTATTCTTTCATCATTATTAAATAAAACATCTATTACTCAACAATATCTTCATCAAGGTTTGAGTTTAAATGAAATTGCAATTGCACAGAATGTTAAACTCAATACAATAGAAGATCATATTTTAGAATTATTTATTAAAGGTTATGAGAAAAATTACGAAAATTACGTAGAGAAAAAAGATGTTTTTCAATTTACTCAATACTATACAGAGCATAAAGGAGAAAGATTAAAAATATATAAACAAAAGTTTAACCATTTATCATACTTTGAAATTAAACTCATGATTGTTGGGATAGAAAGAGGTGAAATCAATGTTAGAGAACAATCTTAAACAATGGTTTGGACATGAAAGTTTTCACCCAGGTCAGAAAGAAGTTATAGAAAGTGTGTTACAAGGCAATCATACACTTGGTGTTTTGCCAACAGGTAGTGGGAAAAGTCTGTGTTACCAATTTCCAACTTATATGCAACAAAAACCTACTCTTATTATTTCACCGCTAATTTCTTTAATGGACGATCAAGTGATGCAACTTAAATCTCAAGGTGAACGAAAGGTTGTATGTATTCATTCAGGTATGGATGAACAAGAAAAGAAGGAAAATATCAATTTATTAAATCAAAGTCGTTTTATATTTCTAAGTCCTGAATTTATTCTTCAATCTCATCATTTCAATTTAATTAAAAACATCCCATTTGGTTTAGTAGTATTAGATGAAGCGCATTGCTTATCAGAATGGGGATATGATTTCAGACCGCATTACGCACTTATCGGTCAAATCACTCATCATTTTAAATTAGCGACTATTTTAGCATTAACTGCTACTGCACCGCCACATTTAACAAGTGATTTAGAATATATTTTAAAAGTTAAATTAAACACTATACAAACTACTATGAATCGTAAAAATATTTCGTTATCACATTTTAATTTCAAGGATGACGACGAAAAAATAGAATGGTTATTGAAATTTATTGAATCTTCAGGTCCCACAATTATTTATGTATCATCTAAGAAAATATGCTTACAACTCGCAAAACTCATTTATCAACATGGATATTTAACTGGTATTTATCATGGAGATTTAACTTATCAAGAACGTCAAACTGTTCAAAATCAATTTATTAATAATTTTATTCCAGTTATTGTAGCTACTAGTGCTTTTGGAATGGGGGTTAATAAAAATGACATTCGGACTGTGATTCATTTTCATTTATCATCTAGTCCTTCAAATTATTTACAAGAAATTGGAAGAGCTGGGAGAGATGGAAAACAAAGTCAAGCGATTAGTCTATATCAACCAGACGATGCTTATATTTTAGAGACGTTACTATTTAATGATGCTATCGTAACAGAAGATGTCGAAACTTTTGAGCTAGGCGCATTCCTTCCACCTAATAAAGAAGAAATTTTAACAGTATTACACCAAAATTATACATTTAAAGAATTGAAACACATTTTTAAAACCTCATATATACGTAAACAAGCTGGTTATAAAAGAATCATAGGTTATACTCGTATAGATCAATGTAGAAGAAAATTTTTATTGGAATTTTTTGGAGAATCTCCTAATCAACCTAATGAATGTTGTGACAATGATTCAGATTTAAGTAAAATTGAGTGTTACAACAGAAAAAAAGTTAAAAGACAATTTACTTTCAATGAAAAAATTAAAAATTTATTTAGAGTTTAGTGACTTTACTTTACTAAAATATTTTATACAGGATATAATTAAATTACATAGTGATTTATAAGAAATTTAAAAATGATACATATTTATGCGTGACTTGGGTATAAATAATGTGACAATTAAAATAAGAAAAAGAGAGGATGTTGACTATGTCTAGAGATAATTTTAAGGATGATTTTGAAAAAAATCGACAATCGATAGATTCAAACGATCAATTCGATCGTGTAAATAATGAAACTAACGATGAAATAGACAATTTTAACAATGAAACCGATCAACAGTTTCCACCAAGAAATGCACAAAGACGACAAAGAAGAAGAAACCAATCTTCTAGTCGTAACAAAAAATTTAACGATCAGGTTAATGATTATGAAGAAGGTTCATTAGATGACCGTTATGATGAGGAGACATTTGACAAAGTACATCACGATAATAATTCTCATCATAATCACGAGAATGATGAGAATTATCAACGTTCCGATGTAGATGAGCGTTATGATGAACATAATCGTCATTCTAATCATCGTCTTGAGGACGATAGTTATGAAAATGATGATAATAGTGATGATAGAATGAATAGTGATCATCGTCGTCATCGTGATTTTGATCAAGATAACGATAGACATGAAGCTCATCATTCAAAAATCGGAAAAGACGCAACAATTGCTGGAGGAGCTGCTGCTACAGGAGCTGTTGGAGCAAAAGCATCACGTAATAAAAAACGTAAAAATAATCGTCATGATGATGAAAGTTATAGAGATAATGAAAATAGAAGTGTTCAACATAACAGCGAAGATAATAATGAACTAGATAATAAACATCACAGAAAAAAAGGTAATAAAGGCAAAAAAGCTGCTGCAGTCGGTGCTGGCGTAGCTGGAGCAGGTGCTGCTGGTGCTGCCGCTTCTAAACATAAACAACATGATGAACATAACAATCTAAATCATCATGATGCTGATAAACATCGTGAATACGAAGATAATGATGGTTTCCAAGCACATAACGGTAATAAAAAACGTGGTTTAATGGGAATTTTACTTCCACTCATAGCTTTATTACTTATTTTAGCTGCTCTAGCTATTTTTATTGGCATGTATCTTAACAATGACCATAAAGAAAAAAACAATAACACTGCTGATAATAAAACAGAACAAACTGAGAACAAAGATAATGCTAAAGACAAAGCTACAAATGAAAAAGACCAATCAAATGAAAAAGTAGCAACAAAAGAAGATAAATCAAGCGAATCAGATAATAGCACTAAAGATAATAGCACTAAAAAAGATAGTAATGAGTCAAATGAAGTAGCTACAACAGAAAACAGTACATCAAACAATAATAATGATAAAAATTCTACTGAAAGTGCAACATCTGAAAATGATAACAATAAATCAAATGTATATAACAATTCATCAAGTTCAGACAATAACTCAAATTCTCAATCAACTCAAAATAGAACACAATCAAGTAATAGTGCTGGCCAACAAACTCACGTAGTATCTGGTAATGATAATTTATATCGTATTGCAATTCAATACTATGGTGAAGGTACAGTTGAAAATGTAAATAAATTAAAACGAGCTAACGGCTTAACTAGTAATAATATTGTAAATGGTCAAAAATTAGTTATTCCTCAATAATATCTGAATGTATTAAAAAAGGTACACCTAAAATGGTGTATCTTTTTTATGTTCATTTGAAGATAAGTAAATAACAATGTAAATATTTTTATTTAGAAATATATCTGTAAACTGATATAATATGTTAGTGATTAAAGGAGGCCATTAAACATGCAAACAATTGAAAGTATTATTATTGGTGGAGGCCCATGTGGTTTAAGTGCAGCAATTGAGCAAAAGAAAAAAGGCATAGAAACACTAGTAATTGAAAAAGGTAATATTGTAGATGCCATTTATCATTATCCTACGCATCAAACTTTTTTCTCTTCTAGCGATAAATTAAGTATTGGAGATGTGCCATTTATTGTAGAGGAAAGTAAACCTCGTCGTAACCAAGCACTTGTCTATTATAGAGAAGTAGTAAGATTTCATCAGTTGAATGTACATCCTTTTGAGGAAGTATTAACAGTTAAAAAAATTGGAAATAAATTTACAATTACAACAACTAAAGACGTGTATGAATGTAAATTTTTAACAGTTGCGACTGGTTATTATGGTCAACATAATACTTTAGATGTTAAAGGTGCGGATTTATCTAAGGTTAAACATTACTTTAAAGAAGCACATCCATACTTCAATCAAGATGTCGTGGTTATTGGAGGTAAGAATTCTGCAGTAGATGCAGCTTTGGAATTGGAAAAGGCTGGGGCAAATGTGACTGTATTGTATCGTGGAGATCGATATTCAGCAGCAATTAAACCTTGGATTTTGCCAAACTTTGAATCTTTAGTTAACCATGAAAAAATCGATATGGAATTTGATGCAAATGTTACTGAAATCACTCAACATTCAGTAACTTATGAAAAAAATGGTGAAACAGTAACAATACCAAATGACTTTGTTTTTGCAATGATTGGTTATCATCCAGACTATGAGTTTTTACAATCTATTGGTATAGATATTCATACTAATGAATTTGGAACAGCTCCAATTTATAATAAAGAAACGTATGAAACAAATGTGGAAAACTGTTATATTGCTGGTGTTATAGCAGCTGGTAATGATAATAATTCAATTTTCATTGAAAACGGTAAATATCATGGTGGCATTATCGCTCAAAGTATTTTAAGAAAAAAACAAACTCCACTAGAAAGTTAAATTTCATTTATTTTAATTAAAAGAGAGAAACAATGAGGTTTCTCTCTTTTTTAAGTTTCAAAGTATTCTTTCAATTCTTTATGATTCATATGGTTACTTAAACCAATTAAAAGTTTTAATCTTGCTTTAGGGCCATTTAATCCGTTAGAAAAAATAAGACCCTCTTCAGCTAATCGAAAACCTCCACCTTCATAATCATATACTGGACTTACAATGCCATTAAATGAGCGAGACACGAGTACGATAGGAATATCTTTTTTGACACATGATTCAATACCTTTTAAACAACTTGGAGGTAAGTTACCTTGGCCTAACGCTTCAATAATTATACCTTGAACGTTTTGTTGAGCATAAAATTCTAAAACATCCTTAGTCATTCCCATATACGCTTTAATTAATGGCACATTTAAACTTTCATCTATTCTTGGAAATACTTTTTGTCGATATGGACGATTATAAAATTGAACACGATCTTTAGTTAAGATACCTAAAGGGCCTTGATTAGGACTCTGAAAGGTATTGATATTCGAGGTATGTGTTTTAGTAACATTTCTCGCAGTATGTATTTCGTCATTAAATACGACCATCACGCCTTTATCAGAAGCTTCTAATGAAGTTGCAACTCTAATTGCTGAGATAAAGTTATATAGCCCATCTGAACCAATCTCGTTTGATGAACGCATTGCACCTGTTATAACTATAGGTTGACTTATATCGATTGTTAAATCGAGCAAATAAGCTGTTTCTTCTAACGTATCTGTGCCATGTGTAATCACACATCCATCATAATGATTCTTAGAAAATTCCTTCATAATGATATCTTTTAACTTTATGACATGAGAAAGTGTGATATGTGGTGATGGCACATTAAAGGGACTTATTTCATATACATTTGCATATTGATCTATGATGTTTTTATGCAATGAAATAGGATTGATATCATTTGTAACGACCTGATTGAGTTGATTTTGAGACATACTAATTGTTCCACCTGTATGAATAACAAGTATCTTTTTCATTAAACTCCTCCTATTTTTAAAATATATATTTATGATAAAATAATACAGATAAAACAACAAGAAAGGAAAAATGTTATGAATCCAATTAATATTGCATTAGATGGTCCTGCTGCTGCTGGGAAAAGTACAATTGCAAGACAAGTAGCTAGTAAATTATCAATGATTTATGTCGATACTGGTGCAATGTATCGTGCAATAACGTATAAATATTTAAAGCAAGATGCTCCTGAAGATTTTCAAAATTTAATTAATCATACTTCTTTAGAATTAACTTATAATCCATCAAAAGGTCAACGAATTATTTTAGATAACGAGGATGTGACAGACTATCTAAGAGAAAATGATGTCACACAACATGTTTCATATGTTGCATCAAAAGAACCTGTACGCACCTACGCCGTACAAAAACAAAAAGAATTAGCAATAAAAAAAGGAATTGTGATGGACGGTAGAGATATTGGTACCGTCGTTCTTCCAGATGCTGAGTTAAAAGTATATATGATTGCCTCTGTAGATGAAAGAGCGGAAAGAAGACAAAAAGAGAATGAATTACGTGGCATTCCTTCCACTTTAAGTCAATTAAAAAAAGAGATTGAAGAAAGAGATCATTACGATATGAATCGTGATATTTCACCTTTAAGAAAAGCGGAAGATGCTATAACAGTGGATACAACGAGTAAAACTATAGAAGACGTAACTGAAGAAATATTAAAGTTAGTAGAGAATCTGTAATTTTCGTACATAGCTATTTAATTTAATTCGTCAAATGACTAATGTATAAGCGAATTATTTTAAATAGCTATTTTAGTTATATATAATTAATTATGAAAATATAAACAATAAATTTTCTTAGTCTTATATTCAATCATAAGTTTCGATTTTTATCGATATTAATAAATATATTTTTCTATTGCATAATATTAAATAATTTTAAAAAATGATATATTTTTTAAAAACTTATGAAACTAAAGGGGTATTTCTTGACAATTCCTCGTGTTTATAAGATGTTATAGTTATGTAGTGTATAAGGAGGCAAACATGATGACTGAAGAATTCAATGAATCAATGATTAATGATATTAAAGAAGGTGACAAAGTCACTGGAAAAGTTCAACAAGTTGAAGATAAACAAGTAGTAGTTCATATTGATGGGGCTAAATATAACGGAATTATTCCAATTAGCCAACTTTCAACTCATCACATTGAAAATCCTAGTGAGATTATTTCAGAGGGTGATGAAATTGAAGCATATGTAACCAAAATTGAAATTGACGAAGAAAATGAATCAGGCGCTTACATTTTATCAAAACGTCAACTTGAAACCGAAAAATCATATGAATATTTACAAGAAAAGCTTGATAATGACGAAGTAATTGAAGCTAAAGTTACTGAAGTAGTTAAAGGTGGCTTAGTTGTGGATGTGGGCCAAAGAGGATTCGTTCCTGCGTCACTCATTTCAACTGATTTCATTGAAGATTTCTCTGTATTTGAAGGACAAACCATTCGTCTTAAAGTAGAAGAATTAGATCCTGAAAATAATAGAGTCATTTTAAGCCGTAAAGCAGTTGAACAAGCTGAAAATGACGTTAAAAAAGCATCGTTATTAGATTCACTTAATGAAGGAGACATTATCAAAGGAAAAGTTGCGCGTCTTACTAACTTTGGTGCTTTTGTAGATATTGGTGGCGTTGATGGATTAGTTCACGTATCAGAATTATCACATGAGCATGTTCAATCTCCTGAAGACGTGGTAAGCGTTGGACAAGAAGTGGACGTTAAAGTTAAATCTGTTGAAAAAGATTCTGAACGTATTTCTTTATCTATTAAAGATACTTTACCAACTCCATTCGAAAATATTAAAGGTAAATTCCACGAAAACGACGTTATCGAAGGTAAAGTAATTCGCTTGGCTAACTTTGGCGCTTTTGTGGAAATTGCTCCTGGTGTTCAAGGACTTGTACACATTTCAGAAATTGCTCATAAACATATTGGTACACCAAGTGAAGTGTTAGAACCAGGACAACAAGTGAGCGTTAAAATTTTAGGTATTGATGAAGAAAATGAGCGTATTTCTTTATCTATTAAAGCTACATTACCAAATGAAGATGTGATTGAAAGTGACGAAGCTACAACTCAATCATATTTATCTAATGAAACAGATGAAGACAATCCAACTTTAGGTGACGTTTTTGGTGATAAATTTAAAAACTTAAAATTCTAATATTAAATATTTTATTATTTAATTTAATGATGAGAGCAAGAAAAGATATTCAAATAGAATTCTTTCTTGCTCTTTTTTTATTTATCTTTACTCACTATCTATCGTATGACAATATATACTTGTTTTTAAATCATCATTGCGTATGATAAAATTATAGAGATTTTAGAAAGAGAGGAAGTTAGCTTATGACTAAACCTATTGTAGCAATTGTAGGTAGACCTAATGTGGGGAAGTCTACAATTTTTAATAGAGTAGTAGGTGAACGTGTATCAATTGTTGAAGATACTCCAGGTGTTACGCGTGATCGTATTTATTCTTCAGGCGAATGGTTAACACATGAATTTAATATCATTGATACTGGAGGCATCGAAATCGGAGATGCACCTTTCCAAACACAAATAAGAGCTCAAGCAGAAATCGCTATTGATGAAGCAGACGTTATTATCTTTATGGTAAATGTGAGGGAGGGTCTCACTCAAAGTGATGAAATGGTGGCTCAATTACTTTATAAATCAAAAAAACCTGTTGTTTTAGCAGTAAATAAAGTAGATAATCCTGAAATGAGAAGTGATATTTTTGATTTTTACTCTTTAGGTTTTGGCGATCCTTATCCAATTTCTGGTTCACACGGTTTAGGTCTAGGTGATTTATTAGATGAAGTCGTTAAATATTTTAAAGAAGAATATAGTGATCCATATGATGATGACACTATTCGTTTATCTATTATTGGCCGTCCAAATGTGGGTAAATCTAGTTTAGTAAATGCCATTTTAGGTGAAGAACGTGTTATTGTATCAAATGTAGCAGGTACAACTCGAGATGCTGTAGATACTGAGTATAGCTATGATGGACAAGATTACGTGTTAATAGATACAGCAGGTATGAGAAAAAAAGGTAAAGTATATGAGTCAACTGAGAAATACTCTGTATTAAGAGCCTTAAAAGCAATTGAGCGTTCAAATGTGGTGTTATTAGTTATTGATGCCGAAGAAGGAATTATTGAACAAGATAAGCGCGTTGCTGGATATGCTCATGAAGAAGGAAAAGCAATGGTGATTGTTGTAAATAAATGGGATGCTGTAGAAAAAGATACTAATACTATGAAAAAATTTGCTGATGATGTACGTAATCAATTTCAATTTTTAGATTATGCACCTATCGCTTTCGTATCGGCAAAAGAGCGACTACGATTAAAAACACTTTTCCCTTATATAAGAGAAGCAAGTGAAAATCACAAAAAACGTGTTCAAAGCTCAACACTTAACGAGGTAGTGACGGATGCAATTTCAATGAATCCTACACCTACAGATAAAGGTAGACGTTTAAATGTCTTCTATACTACTCAAGTGGCTATTGAACCACCAACATTTGTGGTTTTTGTAAATGATGTTGAGTTAATGCATTTTTCTTATAAACGCTATCTTGAAAATCAAATTAGAGATGCATTTGGTTTTGAAGGAACGCCTATTCATATCATCCCTAGAAGAAGAAACTAAGAGGAGAGATTAAGATGACTAAGATTACAGTTTTTGGTACAGGAAGTTTTGGTACTGCATTAGCAAATGTTTTAGCAGAGAATGGCCATTCAGTTTTAATGTGGGGAAAAAATGAAAATACTGTAGATGAAATTAATCAATCTCATCAAAATAAACGGTACTTGAAAGATGTAACATTAATTGAAACAATTAAAGCAACAAGTCAATTAGAACAAGCAGTTAATTTTTCAGATATATTTTTAATTGCTTTACCTACAAAAGCAATTAGAGACGTTGTGACTGAAATTAATCAACATATTAAAACTAAAAAAACATTTATTCACGTTGCAAAAGGTATTGAAAATGAAACATTTAAACGTGTATCAGAAATGATTGAAGATTCAGTATCTAAGAACCATAAAAATGGTGTAGGGGTACTATCTGGACCAAGTCATGCTGAAGAAGTTGTAATTAAACAACCTACAACTGTTGCAGCTTCGTCAAAAGATGAACGTATAAGTAAACTTATTCAAGATTTATTCATGAATGATTACTTACGAGTATATACTAATAATGATTTGATAGGTGTAGAACTAGGTGGTGCACTTAAAAACATTATTGCTGTAGCAAGTGGTATTGTTGCTGGAATGGGTTATGGTGATAATGCTAAAGCTGCTTTAATGACAAGAGGTTTAGCTGAGATTAGTCGACTAGGTGAAAAGCTAGGGGCTGATCCTATGACTTTTCTAGGTCTTGGTGGCATTGGTGATTTAATTGTAACGTGTACGTCTACTCATTCAAGAAATTATACTTTAGGATATAAATTAGGAAAAGGTAAAACGACTGAAGAAGCACTTAACGAAATGAATATGGTTGTTGAAGGAATTTATACAACAAATTCAGTATATCATTTAGCAAAAGCTCAAAATGTTGATATGCCAATAACCAATGCTTTATACAAAGTATTATTTGAAGATAAACCAGTGAAAGATAGTGTGAAGGATTTAATGGGACGAGATAAAAAAGCTGAATAAAGTGTAATTTTGCTATTTAACGCAAATATTTTATAAAATTATTCACGAAATACTGATAATTCAACGTTTTAAGTATATAAATCGTTGCGGTAAAGGGAATTATTGTGTTAAAGTCATACCATAATGATATAAATTTATCATTATCATTCATCTGGAGGTGAACTCATAATGAATAAAACTGACTTAATCAATGCGGTTGCAGAACAAGCTGATTTAACTAAAAAAGAAGCTGGTTCAGCAGTAGACGCTGTTTTCGAATCAATTCAAAACTCACTTTCTAAAGGTGAAAAAGTTCAATTAATTGGTTTCGGAAACTTCGAGGTACGTGAACGTGCTGCACGTAAAGGACGTAACCCTCAAACAGGTAAAGAAATCGAAATTCCTGCAAGTAAAGTTCCAGCATTCAAAGCTGGTAAAGCATTAAAAGATGCTGTAAAATAATTTACTTAAAAAAGCCCTATAAGGGCTTTTTATTTTATATATTGTTTAATTCTAAATACATATGTTTTATTTATAATTGTACAATTCACTGTGAAGCGTCTGTGAAGTTATTTTCGTCATAAGCACTATATTTTATTTTTATGAATATAATGTTAATATGTATATTGATACTAACGTGAGGTGTGAACATGGAAAGAACATTAAGCAAATTAAATAGACAAATTACTCAAAGGCTTAAAGGAATTAATGAATATGAAGCAATTCACATTAATAAAGGATTAAGTGATGTTTTAGATCATTTTAATATTCCAGAAAATGCTAAACTTGCCTGCCTCACTATTGATACTTCAATGAAGCATCTAGATGATATTTCTAAAAATAAATTATCTAAGAAATCAATTCTAATTGGTGACTTATTAAGTGCTCATTTTTATACTTTAATATCTGAAATTGGTGATGTGTCATATCAAAAGCTAATGAGTGAAGCGATTATAAAATCTAATGAGCTTAAAACTTCATTGCATCATCATTCACTCGAGCGTCATGATATATATAAGGCTGTGTTAGATATAGAAACACTTTTCCCTTTTATAACTATTTCTCATTTTACAGATATTGAGATCTCTCAATATGAAATATTTGAAAAATTATTTAGTGGGGTACATCAATATTATCCCTCTTATTTAAGTGAATATGATGAAGATGAAATAAACCAATTTATTAAACATATAAAGCAAAGCGATAAAGAGAAAAGTAGAGGTAATAATTAATGACTGAAAATAATGCAAAAAAAGAACAAGTTCATACGGTTTTTCAAAATATTTCTAAAAAATATGATCGATTGAACAATATAATAAGCTTCGAACAACATAAAATATGGCGTAAACATGTAATGAAAGATATGAATGTGTTACCTGGAAGTAAAGCACTTGATGTATGTTGTGGTACAGCAGATTGGACTATTGCTTTAAGTAGAGCAGTAGGACCTAATGGAGAAGTTACAGGTTTAGATTTCAGTGAAAATATGCTTGAAGTTGGTAAAGAAAAAACTAAATCTATGCCTAATATTCACTTAGTGCACGGCGATGCTATGAATTTACCATTTGAGGATAAAACATTCGATTATGTAACCATTGGTTTCGGTTTAAGAAATGTGCCTGATTATTTAGCAACATTAAAAGAATTAAATCGCGTATTGAAACCAGGCGGTATGATTGTATGTTTAGAAACAAGTCAACCAACATTACCCGTATTTAAACAAGTTTATAAACTTTACTTTAAATTTGTGATGCCTATTTTCGGGAAATTGTTTGCTAAATCTAGGGAAGAATATGAATGGTTACAACAATCTACATTCAATTTTCCAGATAAAACTAAATTAAAGCGTTTATTTGAGCAGGCTGGTTTCAGTCATGTAAAAGTTCGTAGCTTTACAGGTGGCGTTGCTGCAATGCACCTTGGCTATAAATAGAAAGTTCTACTAAATAAAAGGTGATTAATGTGGCAAAGTTAAGTATGAATAGTGAAATTAAAAATGTTGAAAAGCGTTTAAAAAATGCTATTAAAAGTAATGATTCTGTATTACAAGAAGCAGCATTTCATTTATTATCTTCGGGTGGCAAACGAGTGCGTCCAGCATTTGTTCTTCTTAGTAGTCAGTTTGGACCAAAGAAAATTACTGAAGATACGTATCATGTTGCAGTAGCTTTAGAATTAATTCATATGGCAACACTTGTGCACGATGATGTGATTGATAAAAGTGACAAACGTCGTGGTAAATTGACTATTGAAAAAAAATGGGATGTCACTACTGCTATCCTAACTGGCAATTTCTTACTAGCTTTAGGTTTAAAACAACTTTCTAAAATTGAAGATCATCGTGTTCATACTATTATTTCTAACGCAATTGTTGATGTTTGTAGAGGCGAGCTCTTCCAATTCCAAGACCAATTTAATAGTCATCAAAATATTACGAACTATTTGAGACGTATTAATAGAAAAACGGCGTTGCTTATTCAACTTTCAACAGAAGTTGGTGCAATAACATCACAAGCTGATAATGAGACGATTCGAAAATTAAAAATGATTGGTCATTATATTGGAATGAGTTTTCAAATTGTAGATGATATTTTAGATTTTACAAGTACTGAGAAAAAATTAGGTAAACCTGTGGGTAGTGATCTAATGAATGGTCATATTACATTACCAGTTTTATTAGAGATGAAAAAAGATCCGGTTTTCAAAAAACAAATTGCTGAATTATCACACCTGACAAATAAACATCAATTTGACCCACTTATTGATCAAATCAAGAATTCAAATAGTATCACACAATCTCAAGAAGTGAGCGATCATTATTTAAATAAAGCACTCGACTTAATTGATCAATTAGAGGAACCAAATGCTCAAAATTTATTTAGAAAGCTTATTAAAAGAATGCGTTCTAGAAATACATAAAAATAGAAAAAAGTTGAAAGCGCTTTAATAACCTGTTAGTATTTAGTAGTAGTAGGTTGTTTGCTATTAAATGTATTTATACATATTAAATCAATTTTTTAATTAGGGGGATTTGTATAATGGAACGCACTTTTTTAATGATTAAGCCAGATGCAGTACAACGTAATTTAATAGGAGAAATTATTTCTAGAATTGAAAGAAAAGGTTTAAAAATAGTTGGCGGTAAATTTATAATTCCAACTAAAGATACTGTTAACATACATTATGCTGAACATACAGAGAAGCCGTTTTTTCATAAACTTGTTTCTTTTTTAACTTCTGGACCTGTGTTTGCCATGGTTGTTGAAGGAGAAGACGCAGTTGCGGTATCTAGACATATTATCGGAAAAACAAATCCCACTAAAGCCGATCCTGGTACTATAAGAGGCGATTATGGTTTAACAGTAGGGAGAAATATTATTCACGGATCAGACTCTGTAGAATCTGCTGAAAGAGAAATCAATTTATGGTTTAATGATGATGAAATATATAGCTACGAAGCTAATAGAGAAAATTGGCTTTATGAAGAATAATTTTTAAAAAGTAGAATAAATTGGAATTTATTTTCAATTCAACCATTGACTGCCGACATGTTAGAAAGTACCTAAGACAACTGTTGTCTTAGGTACTTTTTTATATAAAATTATTTGAATTTTCAAACACCAATTATTCTACACTAGTTATGTAATTTCATTGAATATGGTATGATAACAAATAATACATAATACTATTTAAAGTGATAAAGGAAAGGAGCTATTAATCATGAGATATTTAACTTCAGGAGAATCACATGGTCCACAACTAACCGTGATTATTGAAGGTGTTCCAGCTAACTTAGAAATGAGAGCTGAGGAAATAAATAAAGAAATGTTTAAACGTCAAGGTGGATACGGTAGAGGACGTCGAATGCAAATTGAAAAAGATGCGGTAGAAATTGTTTCTGGTGTAAGAAATGGCTTTACTTTAGGTAGTCCAATTACAATTGTAGTTAAAAATGATGATTTTACTCATTGGAGAAATATTATGGGTATTGAACCAATTAGTGACGAGGCACGTGAAAATATGAAACGTACAATTACAAAGCCAAGACCTGGTCATGCAGACTTAATTGGCGGAATGAAATATAATCATCGTGATTTGAGAAATGTACTTGAACGTTCTTCTGCAAGAGAAACAGCTGCACGTGTAGCTGTAGGAGCAGTGTCCAAAATTTTACTTTCTCAACTAGACATTCATATGTATAGTCGTGTTGTAGAAATTGGTGGAATTAAAGATGTAGGGTTATACGATACAGAAACATTTAAACAAAATATCGATAAAAATGATGTACGTGTGATTGATGAATCGATTGCTCAAAAAATGAGAGATAAAATCGATGAAGCTAAAAAGGAAGGCGACTCTATAGGTGGCGTAGTTCAAGTTATGGTTGAAAATATGCCAGTTGCAGTAGGTAGCTACGTGCATTATGATCGTAAACTCGATGGACGCATTGCACAAGGTGTTGTAAGTATTAATGCCTTCAAAGGTGTCAGCTTTGGCGAAGGGTTTAAAGCTGCTGAAAAACCTGGAAGCGAAATTCAAGATGAAATTTTATATCATTCTGACAGAGGTTATTATAGAGGATCTAATCATTTAGGTGGCTTTGAAGGTGGAATGACTAATGGTATGCCTATCATTGTAAATGGCGTTATGAAACCTATTCCAACTTTATATAAACCTTTAAATTCAGTAGATATTAATATTAAAGAAGATTTTAAAGCAACTATAGAACGTTCAGATAGTTGTGCAGTTCCAGCAGCAAGCGTTGTTTGCGAACATGTCGTTGCATTTGAAGTTGCTAAAGCTCTTTTAGAAGAGTTCCAATCTAATCATATCGATCAACTTAAAGAACAAATTGAAGAACGTAGAAAGTTAAATATAGAATTTTAAACATCTTTAATTAACCTTTAGAAATGAGGTATATCATGCAATTACAAACCACATATCACAGTGATAATTATCCAATTATTGTAGAACATCATGCATTTAAATATTTATCCGATTATATTCAAGATTACGATAAAGTATTCTTAATTATAGATGAATTTGTTGATTTTAATTTTAGAGATAAATTTGAAATATTATGTCACAATTCAAACATTCAAAAAGTTATCGTTCCTGCCGGTGAAAAAATGAAAACGTTTAATCATTATCAATCAATCATGGAACAACTACTAGGAATGAACCTTACTCGTAATACATGTTTAGTGGCTATAGGTGGTGGGGCCACAGGAGATTTTACAGGATTCTTAGCTTCTACATTATTAAGAGGTGTTGATTTTATACAAGTACCTACAACGATATTAGCGCATGACTCAAGTGTAGGAGGCAAAGTTGGAATAAATTCTTCCCATGGTAAAAATCTTATAGGCGCATTTTATAGACCTAAAGCAGTCATATATGATTTAGATTTCTTAAAAACTTTACCTTATCATGAAATTTTAAGTGGATACGCTGAGGTGTATAAGCATGCTTTATTGACTGGCACAGTTGCTACAGAAGATATTGAAAAACACTTTTCAGATAGGAAAACACTTGAATCACTTAAAGATATAGATCAATTTATTTTTAAGGGTATAAAAACAAAACTAAACATTATTATAAAAGATGAAAAAGAAAGTAATGTTAGAAAATATTTAAATTTAGGCCATACCTTTGGACATGCAGTAGAATATAAGTATAAAATACCTCATGGTCATGCCATTATGATTGGGATGATTTATCAGTTTATTGTGGCAAATCATCTTCTTGGCACACAATTTGATATTCAACATTATATTAATTATATGAATCAATTAAATTATCCGCTGGATTTAATCCAGCAGATTGGTTTTGAAGAAATGTATCAATATATGTTATCAGATAAAAAGAATAACGGTGAAGGTATTCAAATGGTTCTACTCGAGAAATTAGGTAAACCTAATGTATATCATGTAGAAAAAAATATATTGAAGCAATCATTTAAACAACTACAATTATTAGTAGAGTAGGTGAAATACTGTGACAACAAGTCAAACAATAGATATTCATGGTCCATTAAAGGGTGAGATAGAAGTACCTGGAGATAAATCTATGACGCATAGAGCAATTATGCTATCGTCACTCGCTAAAGGTAAATCAATTATTGAACAACCGCTTCTAGGTGAAGATTGTTTACGTACAATTGAAATTTTTAAACTCTTAGGTGTTGAGATTGAAATTGAAGAACATCGTCTTATTGTTAATTCTCCAGGATATCAACATTTCAATATACCACATCAAACGTTATATACTGGAAATTCTGGTACAACAACGCGCTTACTTGCTGGTCTTTTAAGTGGATTGGGCATAGAGTGTGTCTTATCTGGAGATACATCGATAGGAAAACGACCTATGGATCGTATTTTAAAACCTTTAAAATTAATGAATGCAAATATTAATGGTATTGAAAATAACTATACACCACTTATTATTAAGCCTTCAGCCATTAATGGTATCAATTATCAAATGGAAGTCGCAAGTGCTCAAGTTAAAAGTGCAATTTTGTTTGCAAGTCTATTTTCAAAAGAAGCATCACAAATTACAGAATTAGACATAAGTAGAAATCATACTGAAACGATGTTTAAACATTATCAAATTCCAATACAAGTAAATCAAAAAGTGATTACAACATCTCCTTATGCTATAAGCAATATTCAACCTAAAGACTTTGTAGTACCAGGAGATATTTCTTCAGCTGCTTTCTTTATTGTAGCTGCTTTGATTTCTCCAGGAAGTGATATTACAATTCATAATGTTGGCATCAATCCTACACGTTCAGGTATTATAGATATCGTTGAACAAATGAATGGTAACATTGAATTATTTAATGTTACAGAGTCTTCAGAACCAACTGCGTCGATTAGAGTTCAGTATACGAACAACTTGAAACCAATCACAATTGAAGGAGATTTAATTCCTAAAGCAATTGATGAATTGCCAATTATTGCTTTGTTATGCACTCAAGCTTCTGGTACAAGTATGATTAAGGACGCAGAGGAATTAAAGGTAAAAGAAACTAATCGTATTGATACAACTGCAGATATGCTTAATTTACTAGGTTTTAAATTACAAGCTACAGAGGATGGATTAATTATTCATCCCTCTGAATTAACTAGAAATGCTATAGTAGATAGCTTAACTGACCACAGAATTGGCATGATGCTTGCAGTCGCATCTATTTTAAGTGATTCGCCATTAACGATACGTCAGTTTGATGCAGTAAATGTATCATTCCCTGGTTTCTTGCCGAAATTAAAGCTTTTAGAAAATGAGGGATAAAATATTATGGAAGATATCTATAAATTAATAGACGATATCAATCTTCAAAAATTAGATCATTTAGATACACGTGTAAATGAAGCATTAACATCCAATAATGATGATGCTTTATTTATTTTAGGAGAAACATTATATAACTTTGGATTAACACCTCAAGGTCTTGAAGTGTTTAGAACGTTATATCATAAGTATCCAGATGAAAGTGAACTATTAATTTATTTTATCGAAGGCCTTATGTCTGAAAATCAGACAGACGAAGCATTAGAATATTTAAATCAAGTTGAATTGTCACCTGAAAAATTAATGTTAGAAGCCGACTTATATCAACAAATCAATATGACTGAAGTTGCTATTGATAAGTTAACTGAAGCGCGTGAATTAGAACCTAATGACCCAATTATTCATTTTGCTTTAGCAGAATTACTTTATTTTGATGGACAATACCTTCGTGCTACACGAGAATATGAAGTTGTTTTAGATACAGGCGAATATGAAATAAATGGAATTAATTTATTTTCAAGAATGGCTGATTGTGCGTTACAAAGTGGAAATTATAGTGATGCTATACAGTTATTTGATGAGATTAGTGAAGATGAAATGATCTCTGATGACTTTTTCAAAAAAGCAATCGCATATGAAAAAAATGATCTAACTCAAGAAGCTATAAAAATTATGACTACACTTCTTTCTAAAGACCCAGACTTTATTCAAGGTTACTTTTATTTACAATCTTTATATGAAAATGAAAAAAATTATCCAGATGCGATTGAAACAGGTAAAGAAGGGTTACGTCTTAATCAATTTTATAAAGAACTCATGGTTTCTACCGGTAGTTTAGAAATTGAACATGGAGATGCGAATGAGGGGGTAGAACTTCTTAAAAAAGCACTTGAAGTAGATAATGCTTACCATGAACCTTTACTTATCTTAAGTGATTTATTCCGCCAAGAAGAAGACTATGAAGCCATCATTTCACTTCTATCTTATGTAGATGAAGAAGATCTTGACCCTGTCTTTATGTGGCATTTAGCACATGCATATGGGGAAGAAGAAAGAGATACTGAAGCCCAACATTTCTATGAATTGGCTTATCCAACATTAAAATCTCAGAGTCTATTCTTAAGCGATTATTATTTCTATTTAATTGAAATTGGCCAAAAAGACAAAGCTAAAGTATTACTTAACGAGTTACTAATTATCGATCCAACTAATGAAACTTGGAATGAAGAATTGAGCAGATTGAATGACTAGAGTGGGTGTTAAAATTGAATGACACATTAGTTAAAATGAAACAAAGCTATATTGAATATGCTTTGTTTCATTATCATTTTAAGTCCAGAATTAGTGTGTGGCTATTAAATTATTTAAAAGCCTCACCACCAAAATTAAATTGTAGTCATTTTGTAAATAAGAAAATTAAAAGTCATATAACCCTTGAAATTGGCCTAAAACACTCCAATTTCTCTGCGATTAAATTAACAAAAGACGATCAAACATTAATTAATACAAATGAAATATTCAATTATATAGCTTCTAAAGATATTTGTATTGATATATTCATTCACTTTGAATACAACGATAAGCAAGATGGGCGATTAAATGAGCTTATAATTCAACAATTAATATATTCTGATCAATATCTTGCATATCTTAATAATATATATCACTTAAGTCTTGACCTAAATAAAAAGTATTCACTAATCGAACAATTAGAACATCATATCGATGTAAGTTTACAAATGAAAGATCAACAACGTTTTTATCAATTATCACAAATTTTGAGTGTATTAACTCATCACTCATAGATCAAAATTAAAGGAATTATAACTTATGCCTACTTTAAGACAACTATGGGAATTATCATTATATCAACGTTCCATACTCGTAATATTGCTTATATGTAATGTTTTAGGCACCATTTATGGTTTTATATGGTATGGTGATCAATTACTTAAGACACAATGGCATTATCTAATTTTTGTACCAGATAGTCCTATTGCATCGCTATTGTTATGTATATCAATTTGTTTAATTATTTTAAATAAACAAAATAGTATTATTGAAGGACTAGCATTTGTAACATTATTTAAATATGGTTTATGGGCTGTCATTATGAATTTGATAATGATGGTTAATAATGACGATATAACTATTATGAATGTACTTTTAATTATTAGTCATGGAATTATGGTACTTGAAAGTATCTATTTTTATCCACGATTCAAAATTTCTATGCTCAGTTTGTTTATTTCTATGATATGGATATTTAACAATGATTATGTAGATTATATATTAAAGAAATATCCTTATTATGATTTTATACAGCAACACATTCCTTTAGTTGCTTTTATCGCGCTATGGCTAAGTATTATGTCACTTATCCTTTATTATAGTTTTAATAAATTAATAAAGGTTAAATTATTTGATAAAAAATTCGATAGTCAGTAGAATATGATTAAAGGAGAGTGAAATTGATTGTCTATAGTGTCTTATATTATATATATCGTCATTATTATGCTCATTCCAATGTGGGCACAACACAAAGTAAAATCAAATTATGAAAAATATTCACAAGTAAGATCAACAAGTGGTAAGACAGGTCGTGAAGTAGCAGAAGAAATTCTTCATGCTAATGGAATTTACGATGTAGATGTAGTTAAGGGCGAAGGCTTTTTAACAGACCACTATGATCCAAATAAGAAAGTAGTTTGTTTATCTCCTGCAAACTTTGATCGTCCTTCAGTAGCTGGTACAGCTATTGCGGCACACGAAGTTGGACACGCTATTCAACACCAACAAGGTTATGCGTTTTTACGTTTTAGAACTGCTTTAGTACCTTTAGCAAATATTGGTAGTTCATTAAGCTATATCATTATTATGGCTGGTATCTTTTTAACAGCATTAGGTAGTGCTTTTGGCTCAACTGCATTATGGATTGGTGCTGGGTTAATGTCACTAGCAGTTTTATTCTCAATCGTGACATTACCAGTTGAATTTGATGCAAGTTCAAGAGCGATGAAACAAATTACTGCACTTAATATTGTGAATGAAAAAGAATATAAACATGCGAGAAAGGTATTATCAGCAGCAGCTATGACTTATGTAGCAGCAACAGCTACAGCTGTAGCCGAACTTGTTAGAATTATTTTACTGGCACGTGCAAGTGATAACTAAACTACCTTTATAAACTAACTTAATTTTAAATCTTGTGTAACAACATTTAAGATTTTCAAGGAGTTATATCGAGCGAAATATGAATTCAAAAATGAATTCTGTTTCGCTCTTTTTTTATATCTCATAGAATAGAATTGATAAAATGCATTAACAACTAATTTGAGATATACTTAGAAAGAAACGGAAAAAAGGAGAATGATGATGAAATCTTTAAATCAAATGCAAAAAGAAGTAGATGACTATATTAGTCAATTTAAAGCGGGTTATTTTTCTCCATTAGCTAATTTAGCCCGTCTAACAGAAGAAGTGGGCGAACTTGCAAGAGAAATCAATCATTATTACGGTGAAAAGCAAAAGAAACCAACGGAAGAAGAAAACTCTGTTAAAGCTGAATTAGGAGATAATTTATTTGTTTTACTTTGCATTGCTAATTCACTTGGTATTGATATGACAGAAAGTTTTAATGATACAATGGATAAATTTAATACTAGAGATAAAAATCGATTTGAACGTAAATAATGGATAGAAAGGGGGTTATTTTATGAAAATAGGTATTACATGTTATCCGTCAATGGGTGGCTCAGGTATCATAGCAACTGAATTAGGTATAAAAATGGCAGAAAGGGGACATGAAGTTCACTTTATTACGTCAAATATTCCTTTTAGAATTCGTAAGCCTTTGCCTAACATTACTATCCATCAAGTCGAAGTAAATCAATATGCAGTATTTCAATATCCACCGTATGATATTACATTGAGCACAAAAATATCTGAAGTTATTAAAGAATATGATTTAGATATCTTGCATATGCATTATGCTGTACCACACGCTGTATGTGGTATTTTAGCACGTCAAATGTCTGGAAAAGATATAAAAATTATGACAACATTACATGGTACTGATATCACAGTGTTAGGCTATGATCATTCACTTAAAGGCGCTATTAAATTTGGCATTGAACAAAGTGACCTCGTGACTAGTGTCAGTCATTCATTAGCTAAACAAACACAGTCAATTATTGAAACAGATAAAGAGATTATTCCTATTTATAATTTTGTTCGAGAAAAAGAATTTCCTACACAACATGAAAATCAATATAAAGCGCTTTACGATATAAAGCCTGAGGAAAAAGTTCTTATACATGTATCAAACTTTAGAAAAGTCAAACGTATTGACACTATTTTAGAAACTTTCGCTAAAGTTCATAAACATATACCAAGCAAGTTGATCTTATTAGGTGATGGTCCAGAACTTTTAGATATGCGTAAAATAGCAAGGTCATTACATATCGAAGATGATGTATTATTTTTAGGTAAACAAGATCAAGTTAGTAAATTCTATCAAATGGCTGATTTAGTTTTGCTGTTAAGTGAAAAAGAAAGTTTTGGCCTTACACTATTAGAGGCAATGACTACAGGAGTCGTACCTATAGGTTCAAATGCTGGTGGTATCAAAGAAGTCATCAAACATGGTGAAACAGGTTATATTGTAGATGTAGGAGATAGTGAACAAGCAAGTCATTATGCACTAAAATTATTAACAGATGAGCAACTTTATCAAGAATTACAAAGTAATATGCTTAAAGATATTAAACAACGATTTAGTTCTGAACTTATCGTCGATCAATATGAATATTACTATAAAAAAATGTTGAATTAAAAAAGAGGATTAATATGGGTAATGAATTATTTGAAACAGCTTTGCCAATTCTAAATCAAATAGAAAAACATCATTTCGAAGCTTATTTTGTAGGCGGGGCAGTCAGAGATTACATTATGCATCGTACAATTCATGATATTGATATCACTACAAGTGCGATGCCAGATGAAATTGAAGATATATTTGAACACACTATTCCAATTGGAAAAGAGCATGGCACAATCAATGTTGTTTTCAACAATGAAAATTACGAAGTGACAACATTTAGATCAGAAGGTGATTATTTAGATCACCGTCGTCCAAGTGAAGTTCATTTTGTGAGAAATCTCTATGAAGATGTACAACGTAGAGATTTCACTATCAATGCTATTGCTATGGATAAAAATTATAAAATATTTGATTACTTTGGTGGTCAAAAGGATATACAATCAAAATTGATACGTACGGTAGGGAATCCAAGTGAACGATTTAAAGAAGATGCATTAAGAATTATTCGTGGCCTTAGATTTCAGTCACAACTTACATTTGATATTCATACTGAAACCTTTGAAGCAATGCAATTAACTTGTTCGGACGTTAAATATTTATCAATCGAGCGAATTGTTGTAGAATTTAAAAAATTAATCTTAGGAAGTAATGTTAAACAGAGTTATCATAATTTATTATCTTTAAAAATTTTTAATTATATTCCATTTTTTAATGAATTAGATATGACATGTGTTTACATCAATGAACCTCTTGAATTTGAACAATGGTTAGCCATCTTACTTATAAAAAATAATAATCTTCCTTCTTTAAAGCAATTAAAAATTAGTAATAAAGAAAAATCAGATATACATACATATATTGCTATCATTGAAACATTACCTCAAATTACTACTAAAGATGCTTTGAAATTATTTGTTTATGATTATAGTGACTATTATATCTTAAAGGTTTTAAATATTTATTCTGTACTTCAAAATAATCAAATTCCTACCGCTTCAGAACTTATTATCAATTCTCTTTCTATTAAACAAGTCGTTCAACACCTTCAATTACATGAACGTAAAGAAATGGATGTGAATGGAAGAGATTTACTTGCACATTTTAATAAAAATGGTGGCCCTTGGTTAAAAAATGTATTGAGAGAAATAGAATGTGCGATAGTTACTGATAAAATCAAAAATAATAAAGAAGAAATTTTGAAATGGGTGAATGAAAATGTCAAAATATAGTCAAGATGTCGTTAAAATGTTATATGAGCATCAATCAGAATATATTTCTGGTCAATACATTGCGAATCAGCTTAATATATCGAGAGCTGCTGTGAAAAAAGTAATTGATCAATTAAAAGCAGATGGATGTGATATTGACTCAATTAATCATAAAGGACATAAGCTTAATGCATCGCCAAATCGTTGGTATAGAGGCATTATCAATAAAGTACTAGAGTCTAATCATTTAGTATCCAAAATTGAAGTATATGATAGTGTTGAATCTACTCAAACTATTGCTAAACAAGGCCTTGTTGATAATCAACATACCATGTTAATTTTAAGTGATGAACAAACAAAAGGTCGTGGTCGTTTCAATCGTAATTGGTCTTCTTCAAAAGGAAAAGGGTTATGGATGTCTGTTGTTTTAAGACCTAATGTCTCATTTGCAATGATTCCAAAATTTAATCTTTTTATAGCTTTAGGAATTAGAGATGCTATCCAAGCATTTTCTAGAGACAAAGTAGAGATTAAATGGCCAAATGATATTTATATTAATGATAAAAAAGTATGTGGATTTTTAACAGAAATGGTAGCAAATGCTGATGCAGTTGAGGCCATAATATGTGGTATTGGTATTAATTTAAACCATCAAGAAGAAGATTTTTCTGATATTATACGTCATCGTGCTACAAGCATTCGCCTGCACCATTCAGAAGAAATCAATCGATATCAATTTTTGAAACGTTTAATTGAGGAAATTGAAAAGCGTTACCATCAATTTCTTAACTCTTCATTTGAAACGATTAGAGATGAATACATTCGTACATCTAATATTTGGCATCGTAAGTTAACATTTACTGAAAATGGAGAACAATTTATAGGTGAAGCTATTGATATTAATAATGACGGCTTTTTAATTGTCAAAGATGAAGATAATCAGACGAGACGACTTATAAGCGCAGATATAGATATATAAGCATACGGATAGAATTAGGAGAGATAGATATGGCATATACAAGTTTTGCGGTAGTAGATTTAGAAACAACCGGAAACCAACTTGAACATGATGAAATTATACAAATTGGTATTACATTTGTACGTGATAATAAAATATCAGGAACTTATCATTCAATGATTCGTACTGATTTGGAAATCCCACCATTTATCCAAGCTTTGACTTCTATCGAAGAAACTATGCTAGAACAAGCACCGTATTTTCATGAAATTGCTGATGACATATATGAACAACTCAAAGATTGTATATTTGTAGCCCACAATGTTGATTTTGATTTAAATTTCATTAAAAAGGCTTTTGAAAAAAGTAATATTCATTTTAAACCTAAAAAGGTGCTTGATACCCTAGAATTATTTAAAATTGCATTTCCTACTGAAAAAAGTTACCAATTAAGTGAATTAGCAAATGCTCATAATATACCTCTGACAAATGCACATCGAGCAGATGAGGATGCAACAACAACGGCCTATTTAATGATTAAAGCTTTTAAAAAGTTTGAGTCATTACCTATAGATACCTTAAAGCAATTATATTATTTAAGTAAACATTTAAAATATGATTTATTTAACATTTTATTTGAAATGGTCAGACAACATCATAATCATGATATAGATTATCAGTATACTCAATTTGAACAGATTATCTATAAAAAACAACAAGACTTAAAAGTGCCACAAATTGAATTTAAAGGTTCATTAAAAGATTTATATCTAGAAGTTACAACAGCACTTGAACTTACTTATCGCCCACAACAACTCTATTTGTCAGAAATTATTTTAGAGCAGTTAATGCATAATGATAAGGCACTTATTGAAGCACCTTTAGGAAGTGGTAAATCATTAGCATACTTATTAGCTGCATTGATGTATAACATTGAAACAGGCAGACATGTAATGATTTCAACAAACACGAAATTACTTCAACATCAATTACTTCAAAAAGATATTCCTAGTATTAATCGCGCGCTAGATTTCAAAATTAATGCTGCACTTATTAAAAGTAAAACAGACTATATTTCACTAGGATTGATAAGTCAAATTTTAAAAGATGATACAGCTAACTATGAAGTGAATATTTTAAAAATGCAATTACTTATATGGATATTAGAAACAAATACTGGAGATATACAAGAGTTAAATTTAAAAGGTGGTCAGAAAATGTATTTTGACCAAAAATTAGAAACTTATGTTCCAGTAAGACACGATATTCATTACTATAATTATATAAAACGTAATGCTCAAAATATTCAAATTGGTATTACTAATCATGCGCATCTTATTCATTCAGATCAAGAAAATTCAATCTATCAGTTATTTGATGATTGTATTATTGATGAAGCACATCGTTTACCTGATTATGCTCTTAATCAAGTAACCAATGAATTAAACTATTCTGATATCAAATATCAGTTAGGTTTAATAGGAAAAAATGAAAATGAAAAGCTTCTTAAATTAGTAGATCATTTAGAACAACAACGTATTTTGGAACGATTAGATATTCCACCTATTGACGTGTTTGGTTTAAAATCTAATATTTCTGATTTACACGAACTAAATGAAACCCTATTTAATCATATTTTTGATATTGTTCAACACTCAGACGTACATGATGATGATGTACATCGATATCATTATGTATTCGACTTTGATTCTACACGTATTCTAAAAGATTTACATGCAATTGTAGACAAAATCAATAAAACTTTAGAATTTTTTAATGGTATTAACCATAAAACAATCAAATCTATACGTAAGCAATTACTTTATATTAACGATAATTACAGACATATAGAACAAAGTTTAAAACAAAATCATACTGCCTTCATATCTATCAAAAATTTGAATCAAAAATCGACCATACGTCTAATTGTAAAAGATTATGAAGTACGGGATATTTTAACAAAGCAAGTGCTCGAGAAATTTAAATCATTAACATTTATTTCAGGCACACTTACATTTAACCATTCGTTTGAGGCATTTAAAAACTGGTTTAAAGAAGATGTAGAATTTAATACTTATGAAGTACAGTCATCACTTCAAAATCATAAATCAACAAATATTTATATTCCAAGTGATGTTGTTTCTTATGATTTTAAAAATACAGAGGATTATGTAGCGTCTATTGTAGACTATATTCAAGAGTACGTCACTATAACACAATCTAAATGTCTCGTACTTTTCACCAGTTATCGAATGATGCATATAGTACAAGAGCTATTAAATGAATTACCAATATTTGACGATTATGTTATTTTGACCCAACAACAAAATCAAAACTATAAAATCGTTCAACAATTTAATCACTTTGATAAAGCTATTTTGTTAGGTACATCAACATTTTTTGAAGGATTTGACTATCAATCTAACGGTATTAAATGTGTGATGATTGCTAAATTACCATTCATGAATAAATATAATACAAAGCATTGGCTAATGGATTCAGAATTTGAATCTACATTTAAAGATTATGTCTTACCTGATGCTGTAACGCGTTTTAGACAAGGTCTAGGCAGATTGATTCGTAACGAAGACGATAAGGGACTCATTGTTTCCTTTGATGATCGTTTAACAAATAGTAACTATAAGCATTTTTTTGAACAATCGTTAGAATCTTATTCTCAAAAAAAAGGGGATATTCAACAATTTAGTAAATTACTTTACCGCATGCAGGCAAGTAAACTGAAAAATAGAAAAAAATAGTTTATTTTAAATAATGAGAACACTATTCAGGTGCTAGAAGTTCACTTTCTATTTTGATAAAATAAATAAGTATTGTATAAAAAGAAAATAAAGTAGGAGTTTGATTATGAAAACAACAATTAAACAAGCAAAACAATACATTAATCAAGAAGTCACAATTGGCGCTTGGTTAACAAATAAACGTTCAAGCGGTAAAATTGCATTTTTACAATTACGTGATGGTAGTGGATTTATGCAAGGCGTTGTCGTTAAATCAGAAGTCGATGAAGAAACATTTAAACTTGCTAAAGACATTACACAAGAATCATCACTATATGTCATAGGTACGATTACAGAAGATAATCGTTCTGATTTAGGCTATGAAATGCAAGTAAAATCAATTGAAGTCATTCATGAAGCTCACGATTATCCAATTACACCTAAAAACCATGGTACAGAATTCTTAATGGATCATCGTCACTTATGGTTAAGATCTAAAAAGCAACATGCAGTAATGAAAATTAGAAATGAAATCATTAGAGCAACATATGAATTTTTTAATGAAAATGGCTTTACTAAAATTGATCCGCCTATCTTAACTGCAAGTGCACCAGAAGGTACTAGTGAATTATTCCATACTAAATACTTTGATCAAGATGCATTTTTATCTCAAAGTGGTCAATTATATATGGAAGCAGCAGCTATGGCACATGGACGTGTCTTCTCATTTGGACCAACATTTAGAGCTGAAAAATCTAAAACAAGACGTCATTTAATTGAGTTCTGGATGATTGAACCTGAAATGGCATTCACAAATCACGAAGAAAGTTTACAGGTTCAAGAACAATATGTATCTCATATCGTAAAATCTGTATTAGAACATTGTAAATTAGAATTAAAAGCGCTAGATAGAGATACAAGTAAATTAGAAAAAGTATCTGCGCCATTCCCACGCATCTCTTATGATGATGCTATCAAGTTCTTAAAAGAAGAAGGATTTGATGACATTGAATGGGGTGAAGACTTTGGTGCGCCTCATGAAACAGCTATAGCCAATCATTATGATTTACCAGTATTTATTACAAACTATCCAACTAAAATTAAACCATTCTATATGCAGCCTAACCCTGACAACGAAGACACAGTTTTATGTGCAGATTTAATTGCCCCAGAAGGTTATGGTGAAATTATTGGTGGTTCTGAACGTATCAATGATTTAGAATTATTAGAACAACGTATCGATGAACATCAACTTGATACAGAAAGTTATAACTACTATTTAGACTTACGTCGTTATGGTAGCGTGCCACACAGTGGTTTTGGTTTAGGTTTAGAACGCACAGTTGCATGGATTTCAGGCGTTGAACACGTGAGAGAAACATCACCATTCCCACGTTTATTAAATCGTTTATATCCATAAAATATCACGTTTTATAAATCATACATGGGGAGTGAGACTAAATGATGTTATTCATGTCTCACTCCCACTTTTTAAAATAAGAAAGAGAGGGGTATCATGGACACACATCAACTTAAAACTCGTCCTGTTGTAGTTAGAAGGGAACTTTTCGATCATTACAATGAATTAGGTTTAAATGAAAAAGATTTAGTCATTTTGATTAAGTTGATTTATGCCGCTGAAGTTTCTAATAAACAACCCTCAATAGAATTTTTGCAAAAAGGTTCAAATATGGAGTCGAGAGAAATAACATCAATTATTCAAAATTTAATTCAGCGTGATTTACTTGCACTGCATGTAAGTAAAGATGAGGAAGGAAAATTTACTGAATATATGAATTTAAATCGTTTTTACGAAAAGTTAAGTAATATTTTAACTCAAGAAAAAAATGAAACTACACATCATCAAACGCAACAAAACTTTAAGGAATTATTTCAATATATTGAACAGTTGTTTTCGAGACCATTATCACCATATGAAATCGAAACGCTCAACCAATGGATTGATGTAGACCAACATGATTACACTTTAATACGTGCTGCATTAGATGAAGCATATAGTCATGATAAATTAAGCTTTAAATATGTTGATCGTATCTTATTAAATTGGAAGAAAAACAATGTAACAACTTTAGAAGAATCTAACAAAGTGAGAGAAAAATTCAATAAACCTAAATTAACTCATACTGTAAAACATATACCTAAATTTGACTGGTTAAATGGAGAGAATCTAGATGGTAAGTAAGAAAAAAGCATTAGAAATGATTGATGTTATTGCAGATATGTTTCCTGATGCAGAATGTGAATTAAAACATGATAATCCGTTTGAATTAACAATAGCTGTATTATTATCTGCGCAATGTACAGATAATTTAGTTAATAAAGTGACACGTTCACTTTTTAAAAAATATAAAACACCTGAAGATTATTTAAAAGTAGATATAGAAGAATTGCAGAATGATATAAAATCAATAGGTTTATATCGTAATAAAGCAAAAAATATTAAAAAATTGTGCCAATCCTTACTCGACCAGTACGATGGACAAGTTCCTCATACACATAAAGATTTAGAAAGTTTAGCTGGAGTCGGACGAAAAACAGCGAACGTTGTCATGAGTGTAGCTTTTGATGAGCCTTCTTTGGCAGTAGACACCCACGTTGAACGTGTTTCAAAGCGTTTAGGTATTAATAAGTGGAAAGATAATGTTAAACAAGTAGAAGAACGTTTGTGTGATATTATTCCAAAAGAAAGATGGAGTAAAAGTCATCATCAACTTATCTTTTTTGGACGTTATCATTGTATTGCTCGAAAACCAAAATGTAATATTTGTCCATTACTTGAAGATTGTAGAGAAGGGCAAAAACGCATGAAAGCAATGAAAAAGGAAGTCGGATCAAATGATTAATAAATCACAATTTGAATCGCTAGAAAATGAACTTGATAGCTATGCTAAGAAAAGACAACTAAATTCTGATTTAGCCAAACAATATATCGATGATTATTTTGAACTGCTTCTTTTGTTCTTTAGACAAATTAATGAAATAGAGTCTATTGATTTAAATCATTTAGACCAATATCCCGTTGTTCCTATGAATTTTTTAGAACGATATCAATATATGTTAAAAAGAAAATACCACTTTATGGGGTATAGTCAAATGAAAACATTAAAAAATGAGCTTATTAAAATGAATGCTTCATATCAAATTAGAAGAAAAAGTCAAAATAATAATTAATATGAAAGATAGTCTAGAGCAAAGTTGTTCTAGACTTTTTTAAATTTTAAAAAAAACGACATAGCCTTATAAAAGACTATGTCGTTTTTAAAGCTATTACGACGCTTTTCTAAAATTAAAAATTGCATTTGCTTTAAATATGTTAGATAAACCATTATTGTTATTTGTATTATCATTATTACTATTTTGTTGAGTTGATGTGGTACTATTGTTAGCGCTGTTATTCGTAGTTGAATTATTTGCTGAATTACCAGTTGTATTACCTGTATTCGTTGTTGGTGTAGTATTTGAGCTATTATCACTGGTAGAAGTAGAATTACTTGAATCGTTTGATGAGCTACTATCTGAACTACTAGTAGACTTGTTATCATATTTACTTCCTGACGTTGTATTATTATCTGGATGATCTTTAACAGATAGTGTACTTGCCCCTGAACCAACAACTGAATCAGGTTTTTTGAAGTCTCCGTCATTACTTGAAGTAATATCTGACATCACATCTTTATATAGATATTGTGCATATTCTTGTTCAGAATGTCCTAAGAATGAATCTTCACCGCCTTTTTTAATTTGGCTGAAGCCCATCCATATTGACATTGTATATTTAGGTGTAAAACCATTCATCCAAATATCTTTGCCTGCATTGTCAGGTAAGTTATATTGATTATTAACTTCTGTACCATAAGTACTTGTACCTGTTTTAGCACCCATATTAACGCCAGCAACACCGTGACCATAAGCAGAACCATATGGTTTAAATGTACCAGTTAACATTTCTGCAAGCATGTAAGCAGTATAATCTTCCATCGCTTTATGACTTGTATGATCAAATTCGATAGTTTCATCATCAGATGTTACAACTTTGCGAATTGAATGTGCATTATTGTAAGTACCACCATTAGCTATTGATGCGAATGCTGATGCTAATTGAGTAGGTGAGAATTCAGAAGCACCGCCACCTAAAATTTCAGATGGCCCTAAATCAATTTCATAATCTAAACCAACTTTAGACGCAAAATCTTTTGGAGCATCTTTACCTGCATTTGATGATACTTGTTGCCAAGCTTTTAAAGCAGGAATATTAAAACTTTGTCTTAATGCATCGTATGCAGATACTGTACCATGACCTTGCCCATCATAGTTACGGAATGTACCACCATCAATGGAATAACTTGATTCATCTTGCATTGCGTGGTTTGTAGCCCATTGCATATTTTCAATTGCTGGACCGTATGATAAGAATGGTTTCAGTGATGAACCAGTCAAGTGTGTATCTGTAGCAGCGTTACGATCAACGACATCTCTATAATTTCGCCCACCAGAAATGGCTACAACGCCTCCTGTTTTACTATCAAGAATGGTTGAACCCACTTGTTGATCATCATTTTTATAGTAATCACCATTATCAATGCGATCTTGAAGCGTTTTTTGAACGTTTTTATCTATATTTGTATAAATCTTAATACCACTTTGCATTAAATCACTATAGTTTTTATTTTTAAAGTGTTTATTGCCTATTAATTCAGCTTTAACAAAATTAACGTAAGAATCATACTCACTATTAGAATCATCATTAGATATTTGACGTTCTTTTGTTGTACGTTTTACTAAATTATCTTCTAATGAAGTAGCTTTAGCTTCTTTCCACTGTTTATCAGAGATTCTATGATGGTAGTGCATTAAGTATAAAACAGTTTCTTTACGATTTTCAGCTTCTTTCGGGTTATCATAAATGTTATACAGGTTAGGAACTTGTGGTAAACCAGCTAGATAGGCTTCTTCAGCTAAATTAAGTTCATTTAAATTTTTATTAAAGTAATATTTAGCTGCAGCCCTAACGCCATATACACCATCTGAGTAATAAATTTTATTTAAGTACATTTGGAAAATATCATCTTTACTGTACTCTTGCTCTAAACGATAAGATAGATAAGCTTCTTGCGCTTTACGTCCAATAGATTTCTTTTCTGAAAGGAACGAACGCTTAACCACTTGTTGTGTTAAAGTAGACGCCCCTTGAGAACCAAAACCACCAGTTACGTTCTTACCAATAGCACCAAATAAACGTTTATAGTCTAAAGCACCATGTTCATAGAAGCGATTATCCTCAGTTGCTAACACGGCATTTTTCATATTTTTAGGAACATCTTTCAATTCAACATGTTCTCTACGTGCACCATTGTCTAATTTCTTAACCAAGTCACCGTTTTTATCATAAATTTCAGCAGGCTTTGGATCTTGTAATTTAGACTCATTAAATGCTGGAGCTTTCCAAGCATAGTATGCAAATAGAAGTATACCGAGTAGAAGTAACACGATAAAGGCAATGAACAAAAAGCCTATAATCTTAATAATCGTTCTTTTTACATTCTTATTCTTTTTTGATTTGGATTTCCCATTTTTGCCTTTATTCGGTTGGGAAGATCCTTTATTTTCCGTCATACGCGGTCCTCACTTTCATCTAATATCAACTTATCAACAGCCTTGAGATAATTCAATCTAGGTTGATACTGATAAGGAATATAGTAACTATTTTTTTTGATTTCTTCAACTGTTATTGATTTTTTTATTTCCTTTTTATATCTTTCCCAAAAAGGTTCAAACTTCGAAAAAGGTAATAGATATACCTCATCAAGCACTTTAAATCTAATCAATAAAAAGACGAGTCCTTTTTGTAGAAAACAACTTTTCATATGTTCTACTTGATGATCATGGATATTATTTAAAGGGAAAGACGTTTTATTTTTGGTTTCTTTCGCTTCAAAATCAATATAATAGCCTCGATAAACGCCATTATAATCAGTTGTAGAAGGTGTACGAAAGTATGCTTCATTAATTACAGCTTTACTTCTTTTAGGATAATGAACATTTACAATTTGAATAGGAGTAGGTTTCTTATGTATAACAGCCTCACCATGCTTAAAATAATAATTGTTAGATTGCTCAATATCTTTTTCGAGAGTCATACCTCGTCCACCATATTTAATGTTACTAGAAGCCTCACTTTGATTACTTCCAACCTTAGTAGGATTTAGTTTGAATGGTTTTCCATTTGGATAATTTATCATACTCACCACACAAATTTAATATTACACTTTCAATGTCTAAGAGAATAATATTAAACTATAATATGATAATAATGAAATGAGCATAATATTTATATTATACTACACATAATTAAATATATTCATTAATTATCTATTCTATTTTAACGTGCTTTAACAGTGAAAACAATATGTTTAAAAATTTGTAATAATGTAAAATTTATATCTAAACAATACTCTATAATAATTGTAATAAATTGTAAGAATATAGGAGGCATCGTTATGTACACATTAATTAATGAACTACTTAAAGAATTACAGTACATGGCGTCAAGCTATAATGAAATAAAATTGACACAGTCAGAGAAGCAATTTCATCGAGATGTTGTTCCTTATGTAAAAAAAATTGATGGTTTAACTGAAGAATTATCTCATTATGATGATGAACTAATCCAATTTCCTTATATGAATAAAGAAAAATTAGAAATGTTAGTTAAACATATTAAGGAATTATCTGTAGAGTGTCACTACAATAAAACAAGTAAGAAGTTATTTAATGAAAAATTGAAATCCGTTAATTATGATCTTACCAATTTGTTTAAATATATCAAAGATAAAGAGGAATCAATGCATTGAAAACAGTATATGTGACTGGATATAAATCATTTGAGTTAAATATATTTAAAGATGATATGAAAGAAGTGGATTACCTTAAACAATTTATAGAACATAAATTGTTACAGTATATTGACGAAGGGCTAGAATGGGTACTTATTCAAGGACAAATCGGTATTGAATTATGGGCAGCTGAAGTAGTATTAAAATTACAAGACACATATCCCGAGTTAAAATTAGGTATTATCACACCATTTTATGGTCATACCTCCAAGTGGAATGAACACAATATAGCAAAGTATGAATCTATTGCTAGTAATGCACAATTTCTAGATAGTGTATTTCATTCTGAATATCAAGGACCTTTTCAATTTAAACAAACAGACCAATTCATATTAGATCATACAGATATGACGTTATTAATTTATGATGATGAACAAGAAGGAAGTCCAAAATATTTTAAGAGGATGTTAGTTGATTTTATGGAAAAAACGACTTATAATTGTGATATTGTGACATTTGATGAACTTACTGACTTTATTAACGATTTACAATGGCAACAAGACCAAAGTTTTGAATGAGGTGGAAATTAATGGCAGATGTTTCTTTAAAGCTTTCAGCAAAAGATATCTATGAAAAAGACTTTGAAAAAACGATGGCTCGCGGCTATCGTCGTGAAGAAGTCGATGCTTTTTTAGATGATATCATTACTGATTATCAGAAAATGGCTGATATGAATAACGAAGTAGTCAGACTATCTGAGGAAAATAATAAACTTAAAAAAGAAGTTGAAGAATTGAGAATCAGAGTTGCAACTTCACGTCCTTCTGATAATAAGTCATTTGCTTCAAGTAATTCGAAATCAGCGAATAATAACGTAGATATTTTAAAAAGAATTTCTAATCTTGAAAAAGCTGTTTTTGGTAAATAATACATTGGTATCTTAAAGATATAAGCTTGTTACGAAGCATGCTTGATTGCTATTATGTTGGATTTTGATAGCTAATTATTTATCTATTTAAAATTCTATTAAATATTTTAAAATTATGTTATACTCACACAAGTGATATTTTGGGTAATCGCTATAGAAATATAGAGGAAAGTCCATGCTCACACAATCTGAGATGATTGTAGTGTTCGTGCTTGATGAAACAATAAGTCAAGGCATTAATTTGACGGCAATGAAATAACCTAAGTCATTAATTGATACGGTTAAAATAGTTTGAAAGTGCCACAGTGACGTAGCTTTTATAGAAATATAAAAGGTGGAACGCGGTAAACCCCTCGAGTGAGCAATCCAAATTTGGTAGGAGCACTTGTTTAGCGGAATTCAACGTATAAACGAGACATCTTTACTCGCATAGTAAAGATTTGTAGACAGATGGTTACCACCAAAGTACCAGTACAACTAGTGTACGTTATGAGTACAATGGTACAGAACATGGCTTATAGAGATATCACGGACTAGTTTAGCTCTCCCTTTTTATGGAGAGCTTTTTTATATTGTATACATAATTATTTTAATATTTGTTAATATACTAATATGATATGAGACAAAGGAGATGAAATAATGTATCAATTATTAGCAGTGTGTCCAATGGGTCTTGAAGCCGTAGTTGCTAAAGAAATACAAGAACTTGGTTATGATACGCAAGTTGAAAATGGACGTATTTTCTTTGAAGGTGATGCTAATGCCATTGTAAAATGTAATTTATGGCTACGTACAGCTGATCGATTAAAAATAGTAGTAGGTCGCTTCAATGCTAAAACATTCGATGAACTTTTTGAAAAGACAAAAGCATTACCTTGGGAAACAATTATCGATAAAGAGGGGCAATTTCCTGTCCAAGGTCGTAGTGTAAAATCTACACTTCATAGCGTTCCTGATTGTCAAGCCATTACTAAAAAAGCTATCGTTGAACGTCTTAAAAAAGCTTATAATGAAAAAGGATGGTTAAATGAAAGTGGTGCGAAATATCCTGTTGAAGTAGCCATTCTTAAAGATAATGTCCTACTTACCATTGATACGTCAGGTTCAGGGCTAAATCGTAGAGGGTACCGTATTGCACAAGGTGAAGCACCTATTAAAGAAACATTAGCAGCTAGCTTAGTACGTTTAGCCAATTGGAAAGGTGATACACCCTTTATTGATCCATTCTGTGGTTCTGGAACAATTGCTATTGAAGCATGTTTAATTGCTCAAAATATTGCGCCAGGTTTTAATAGAGAATTTGTATCAGAGGAATGGAATATCATGCCTCCTAATATTTATGACGTCATGCGTGATGAAGCTGATCAACAAGCTGACTATGATAAAGATATTCAAGTGTATGCGTCTGATATAGATCCAGAAATGGTTGAAATTGCTAAACGTAATGCTGAAGAAGTAGGCCTAGGTGATATTATTCAATTTAGTGTTAAGGATGTTAATACATTAACTATCGACCAAGAAGGGCCTGTAGCGTTAGTTGGTAACCCACCATACGGCGAACGTATTGGAGATAGAGATGAAGTAGAAGAAATGTATCGATATGTAGGTAAACTAATGAAACAACACCCGTATTTATCAACATATATCCTTACAAGTAATAAAGAATTTGAGTATTTAGTTGATCGTAAAGCAACAAAACGTCGAAAACTTTTTAATGGTTATATCGAATGCATGTATTATCAATACTGGGGAAAAAAGCCTAATATTGATAAATAAATTGATTTGAAGATTTATTTGAAAATAATTAATTTTGTAAATTTTTCTTAATAAATTAGATAATATTTATTTAAAATTTATGTATTTATTAGCACTATAATAGTGACTATTGTAAAGTTATTAGTAAGCGTGTTAAAAACACAGCACATTTAAACAGTATAGTAAGGAGAGTAAGTTATGCAAACAGTTTTAATTGTAGGGGCTAACGGAAAAGTATCAATTGAAGCAACTAAAATTTTCTTAGAGAATTCTAGTTTTAATGTTGATTTATTTTTAAGAAATGCCCACCGTATTCCTGATTACGCTTCTAATCGTATCACTGTCTTTGAAGGTGATGCTAAAAATGTTGAAGATTTAGAAAAAGCATTAGATCAAGTAGATATTGTTTTTGCAAGTTTATCAGGATCCCTAGATAGAGAAGCACAAGCCATTATAGATGCCATGAACAAAAAGAATGTTAAACGTTTAATATTTGTGGCGGCTCCTGGTATTTATGACGAATTACCAGATAAATTCAATACATTTAACAAAGAACAATTTGGTGAAAAATTAACTAAATATCGTAAAGCAGCTGATTTAATTGAAGCGTCTGACTTAGATTATACAATTATTCGTCCTGCTTGGTTAACATTTAAAAATGAATCAGATTATGAAATTACTCAAAAAGGCGATACCTTTAAAGGAACAGAAGTTTCTAGAAGAAGTGTAGCCAATTTAGCAGTACGTATAGCGAAACAACCTGAACTTTATTCTAGACAAAATATTGGAGTAAATAAACCAAATACTGATGGCGATAAACCAGCTTGGTTTAACTAATTCATTCTATATAGGTTTTTATTATTTCTTATGATAAAATTTAATAAACACAGCTAAAGATATTTTAGTTTTATCACCCTAAAAGTGAGGTTATAATTCTTTTTAGTTTTATAACCTTAATTTTTTTATATTTTAGAGTGAGTGAAATAAAGGGGATAACATTATGCAAAATAATGAACAATTAGATGTATTATACAAACTAAAAAAAGAAATAGAAAAATCGAATAACGACGCATTAGTACATACGATAAATCAAGTGATTAAAAAAGTATATTTAAATCAATATACTTTATCATTTGTTGGACATTTTTCAGCTGGTAAATCAACATTAATCAATTTATTATTAGAACAAGATATATTGCCTAGTTCACCTGTACCAACGACGAGTAATACGGCTATAGTTTCTGTTTCAAAAGAAGAAGAGATTATTGCTAATTTAGAATATCAAAACTATGTTAAGTTAAAAACGTATGATGATGTAAAAATAATGAACCGATTAAATATGGATGTGGAATCTATTGAAATAAAGTTCCCTTCAAATAAGTTTAATTCTGGTTTTACATTACAAGACACTCCAGGAGTAGATTCAAATGTTTCTACACACCAATCCACTACTGAACAATTTTTATATACAAGCAATATGATTGTGTATACAGTTGATTATAATCATGTTCAGTCTGCACTCAATTTCCAATTTATGAAACGCATGAATCAAGTAGGCATACCTATTATTTTTGTTATCAATCAAATTGATAAGCATAATGAGAATGAAATTTCTTTTGATACATTTAAACAAAAAGTAGAACAATCTATACAAGATTGGGATATTAAAGTCGATCAACTATTTTATGTTAGTAAATTTGATCATCCAAACAATCAACTTCATTTATTCTCAGAGTTTTTAGAAGAAAAAGATAAACTACGTGAACCTATTGAAGATTTTGTAACACGTATCATTGAATTTATACATCGTACTCAGCTTTCATATATTCAAGAGCATATGCAAAATATACTTGACGACTTAAATATCAATGAATCCGAATTTGAAGAATCCTATAAACAATTTCAACAGAATCAAGCTATAAGTGAAGAAGCACAATTATTAAATCATTCTTCTCAATTATTAATGTACTTAAAAGAAAAACGGAAAAATATATTAGATAATGCTTATATTATGACTCATGATATGCGAGAAGATATTCATTATTATCTTGAAAGCATGGCTTTAGACTTCAAAGTGGGTGGTCTTCTAAATAAAAAAAAGAAAACAGAAGAAGAGAGAGCAAAACGTTTACAAAATGTTGTAGACCGTTTACAAGAAAAAGTGAATCGACACATTCGTCAACCCATGCGTGAAGATTTATCTTTTATAACTCGCTTTATCCATCATTCTGAAGTGAATCAACGAATTTTAAATCAACATTATCAAATTGAACCTACTTTAATTTCTAATTTATATCAAGTACAAACAAGCATTAATAATACCTATGTGCTCACATTTAGTGATGACGTTGTAAAAGCAATTGCACGCGCTGTCGAAAAACAATCAGATTCATTATTTAAAGATATTATTGAACATACTGAAGCAACGGAATTATCTAACATAGATAATAATGATGCACATTTATATGAACAGTATCTTGAGTTCAAGAATTTAAAACAGTCATTAACAACTGAAAATTATAAACATTATTATATACATATGAATGACTCACTCGATAAATTAATTGATCGAACAGAAATACATTATGAACTTAATCAATCAACCATATCTTCAACAAATGATTTAGACGAAGATATTACATCAACTAAGGCTACGAGAACTCATCACTTTGATATTCAGAAAGCACTGGCTATCATTGAGCCTGTTCCTTTATTCAATAAAACAAAGCAAGACATCAAAGAAACATTGCAACGTATAGATAATAAAATTGTAAAAATAGGTGTGTTCGGTACATTTAGTGCAGGAAAAAGTAGCTTGATTAATGGTTTACTTGGAGATCATTATCTTGTAAGCTCACCTAATCCAACAACGGCAGCTACAACTGAAATCTCATATGGTCATGATAGTCAAATTACTTTGAAAACAAATACGCAATTGTTAAATGAATTAAATCAATTGCTTGAATATCAAAACGTTTCTTTTAACTCTTTAGAAGAATTTATGAATAGTAATATTGAGTCTTTAAAACAACAATTAGAAAAAAATCAATTGGCTTTTATAACATCAGTAGAGAAGCACTTTTCAATGTACCAAGATATGCTAAAAGAAGGTATAACACATACTATTTCACAACATGAAATTAAGCAATGGAGTGCTGAAGACGAATACGCTACATTTGTTAAAACCGTTCATATACACCTTCCACTGGATTGGTTAAAAGACAAAATTATCGTTGATTCATTAGGGTTACATTCTAATAATCAACGACATACAAATGAAACTGAACAAATCTTAACTTCTTCAGACCTAATTTTATATGTGAGCTATTTTAATCACTCATTTACTGATAATGACAAAGCATTTATTGAACATATGAAAGATATTAACCAATTAAATGAAGCACAGACATTTAAAATGATTATTAATGCGGTAGATTTAGCTGAAACTAATGAAGATTTAATAGCAGTGGAGCAGTATGTAAAAGATGCTCTATCTCAAGTGAATCTGCCATCTGAATTATTCGGTGTATCAAGTAAACGTGCATTGGAGACTAAAGATGAAGGCATTCTTAAATTAAAAGAAAGTATTAATCATTTTGTCGAAACTGAATCGAAAACGATTTTAGAAAAGCAAATGGTTCATCAAATCGGACAAATGCGCGATAACTTTAATCAAATCATCTATGAATTTAAAACAAATCAAACACGTATGTTAGAACGACAACAACAACTTGAAACTTATAAAGATAAAACACCATTAACTAACCAAATGATTCATACAAGTGAGCAGCATACTAAAAATGAGGTTGAAGAACAAATCTATCATTTAAATAAACGATTACAGCTTCAATTATTAGATGAGGTTAAAAAAGTATATAATAGTCAAATGACACAAAATAATGATTTTAATGATGAAAAGAAACGTGCTACGAAAATGTACTTAGATCAAGTTCATCAACGATTATATTTAGAACAAACTTTATTAGTCGAAAGAATAAAAACATACTTTACTTCTCAATTAGATCAACAAATAGCACCAACAATTCAAAAATTAAATTCAGTTCATGTACTTATCCAATCTCATTTTAAAATAACAGCGCCGTTTACTGATGATGCACTATTACGTATTAGTTTAGAAGAGATGCTTTCAGTTTTACCTAAACAGTTGTCTAAACGTAAAATTTTAAATGCAAATGCGCAAAGAGAACTACAAGAAATGATTTGTTCAAATACATTAGAACTACTACAACCATCACTAAACGCATTAAAACAACAATTAGATTATTATGTTTCTAACTTAACTCACGACGCGAACATCGAACTTAATCAGTTAAATAATAATGTTTTAGAACAAATCAATGACTTATTATCTAAACGTATCGATGATTCACTCATTGAACAATTAGAAACAGTAAATCAACAATTGGACCCACTTTTAAATTAGAAAGAAGGATTAATATATGACTCAACGTGTCTTACTTGTAGATGGAATGGCGCTCTTATTTAGACATTTTTATGCTACAAGTCTACACAATCAATTTATGTATAATTCTAAAGGCATTCCAACCAATGGGATTCAGGGTTTTGTTAGACATATCTTTACAGCAATTAAGGATATTAAACCAAGCCATGTTGCGATATGTTGGGATATGGGGAAAGCGACCTTTAGAAATGCTATGTATACTTCTTATAAACAAAATAGACCTGCACCACCAGAAGAATTGATACCTCAATTCGATTACGTAAAAGACATTTCAGAACAATTTGGTTTTGTGAATATCGGTGTTGCAAATTATGAGGCAGACGATGTCATAGGAACACTCGCTAAAATATATTCAAAAGATAATGAAGTACATATTGTAACTGGAGATAGAGATATTTTACAATGTATCAATGAACAAGTAGAAGTCTGGTTAATCAGAAAAGGTTTTAATATTTATCATCATTATACTCTTAATCGTTTTAATGAAGAGTATGCATTACATCCACTTCAACTTATTGATATTAAAGCATTTATGGGAGATTCAGCAGATGGGTATCCTGGTGTTAAAGGTATTGGAGAAAAAACCGCCATTAAATTAATACAATCTTATGGTAGCGTTGAAAACGTACTAGACAATATCGAATCACTTACACCTAATCAACAGAAAAAAATTGCAATTGATAAAGAAAATTTGATTCTATCCAAACAATTAGCGAAAATCTATACAGATGTGCCTATTGATACAACTGCATTATATGAAGAAATGAAGTATACACATTCATTGAATCATATTCTTTCAATTTGTAATGAACACGAACTTTATGTCTCTGGTAAATATCTTGCTTCAAAATTTTAATGTAAAACAGATAAAAAAAGAAGATAAAAGAATTCAACATAAATTCTTTTATCTTCTTTTTTACATTATTATTGTTTATTCTTAATTAATTTGTATAGAGCTTGTTGTGCTAATTGATTTGCTTCTTTATTTTTATCTCTTGAAACCCATTTTACAAATAGCAAATCAAAACTTGCTTCTAAAATCTCCATATTTTCAAAAAATGGTTTGAAACGCGCATTTTTTACATAACCTTGATTCACGCTATCTTCTATCAATTTAGAATCTGTATGCAATAAAGCATTTGAAACATTTAATTCACGAGCATGCTCTAATGCATGAATGAATGCAGACCATTCAGCACTATGGTTGTCCAATTCTCCTAAATCATGTGTATAATTATATTTAATATCATTTTCTTTAATTACTATCCCACACGTACTACGTCCCGGATTGCCACTCGTCGCAGCATCAAAAAATATTTTAGCCATTAAAAACACCTCTAGTTTAAGCATTAATTAAACACTATTTGTCTATTTAAAAATAGCATATTGCTTAGTAAATCTAAACAATATGCATGTATGATTGTTTTAATAACTTTCGTCTAATTTTTGAATTTTTCCATTTCGATAGAATGACTTCGCAATATAACCAAATGGAACATTGAAAACCGTTGAGACTAATTTTAAAACATACGTAGTAATAAAGATTTCAAATACAACACTTGCAGGCAATGTACCAATAAATGCGATAGTTACAAATAATGCAGTATCAATAATTGAACTTAATACCGTACTTCCATAAGCTCTAATAATAAATGTTTTATCTGATTGGAAAACTTTTTTTATCATTGAAAAGATGAACACATCTACATGTTGCCCTATAATATAAGCAATAATTGAACCTAAAGCAATTCTCGGCACTAAATCAAAAATCGTAGATAATGCTTTTTGAGATATATCTTCTGGTGCGGGTATAAAATGTAATGACATTTGCATTACAATTATCATAACAAGAGTTGATGAGAAGCCTAACCATACAGCACGTTTAGCAACTTTTCGTCCATAAATATCATTTAAAATATCTGTAGCTAGGTAGATAGAGGCAAACATTACATTACCTAGAGTTGCTGAGATACCAAAAATATCAACCGTTTTGATGACTTGGATATTAGCAATAATTGTACCGATAGCTACCCAAGCGATAAGACCTTGTTTACCAAAACAACGATACATTAAAACCATTACAATAAATGTTACAAAAAAAGTAGCAATGCCAAAAAATTCATTATACATCATTTATCCTCCTAAATTTTGATAATGCGGGTGTTTAGAAACCGCTAAGCAACTTTAATATTTTATAGTAAAAGTAATTCAAATTCAATACTCATTAATCAATTCATATTATAAATAATAAAAAATAAAATCGATTATTTTAAAATGATCATCATATAAGTTATAATAACTCCATATTTATAAAATTAAGTATAAGGAGTGAAAGTTATACTTACACATTCCGAACAAAATGCAATAGAAAAAATTGATAAATTAATGAATACTTATTGTGATAAATGTTTACTGAAAACACACATTAGAAAAACAGAAGGAAAAACACAAGCACATCATTTTTGTATTTCTGAATGTTCAATAGGTAAGCAAATTAAGCAATTAGGCAATGAACTTCAATAGGAGGGAATTTTATGCATATAAAGTCAATTGAAGACACACCAAATTATAATACGATTAAAATTAATTTAAGTGAAAAACGTAAAGATAATCAATCAAATACGTATACATCTGCTCAAGATGGGCAACCTGATTTTATTAATCGATTATTTGATATCGAAGGAGTAAAGTCAGTTTTTTATGTCATGGATTTTATTTCAGTAGATAAAGAGGAATATGCCAATTGGGATGATCTTGTACCTAAAATTGAAGACACATTTTAATTTTAGGAGGAACAGTAGTGGAAATATTAAAAATTGAACCAACACCAAGCCCAAATACAATGAAAATCGTTTTAAGTGAAAAACGTGCTGATAATCAGTCGAACACATATACAGAAGTCAAAACATCTCAACCTGATTTTATTAATGACTTATTACAAATTAAAGATGTTAAATCTATATTTCATGTAATTGACTTTTTAGCTATTGATAAGTATCCGAAAGCAAATTGGGAAGAGGTATTACCTCAAATTACTGCGTCACTTCAAAAAGAGGAAACTATTAGTCAATCATCTCAGCTTGATGAACACTATGGAGAAGTGAAAGCAGAGATACTCACTTTTAAAAATATCCCATATCAAATTAAATTAACAAATGCTCATGAAGAAATACGTAAACAACTACCTGATATCTTTATTAATAGTATGCTTAAAGCACAAGAAGATGATGATAATGTTATTTTTCTTAGAAAATGGAAAGAGCTTGGTTTACGTTATGGAGAACTTTCTTTAGTTATGGAAGAAGTTTATGAAGAAATCATTGCATTGTATCCAAAAAGTCGATTGGAACAATTAGTCGTTCAAGCTTTATCTACGCAAACGAAAAGTACATCTCATTTTTATCAACATGTTTCATACGAGGAGTACTTGAATGAATCAGACTGGAAAGTACGTCTCAGAATGTTAACAGAATTTCCAACACCAACACTTGAGGATATTCCACTCTTAGAGCAAGCCTTAAATGAAAATAAGTTACCATTAAGACGTCAAGCGATTGTTTTATTTGGTATGATTGAAAGTAAAGAAATATTGCCATATTTGTATAAAGGATTAAATGATAAGCATCCTGCTATTCGACGTACAGCTGGAGACTGTATCAGTGATTTAGGTTATAAAGAAGCTTTGCCAGAAATGGAAAAAGCACTTGATGATCCACAAAAAATTGTTCGTTGGAGAGCTGCAATGTTTTTATTTGAAGAAGGTAGCAAAGCGCAACTAGCATCTCTAAGGGCGCATGCAAACGACAATGCTTACGAAGTAAAACTTCAAGTGGAAATGGCAATTTCTAGAATTGAAAATGGCGATGAAGCATTAGGTTCCGTATGGAAACAAATCGCTAATCGTAATAAACATTAAAGGAGTTTTTTATATGAATCCGTATGAACAATATATGCATGAACTAGCACAACAAATGCGTTCTGAATTAACTGATAATGGTTTTACAAGTTTAGAATCAAGTGAAGATGTATCAAACTATATGAACAATGTTAAAGATGACGAAACAACATTTGTTGTTATTAATTCTACATGTGGTTGTGCTGCTGGTTTAGCGAGACCTGCCGCTGTAGCAGTTGCTGATCAAAATGATAAAAAGCCAACACATAAAGTCACAGTGTTCGCTGGACAAGATAAAGAAGCAACGCAAACAATGCGCGATTATATCCAACAAGTACCTTCAAGCCCTTCGTATGCTTTATTTAAAGGTACAGAATTAAAACATTTTATTCCGCGTGAACATATTGAAGGTAGAGATATTCAAGATATTTGTATGGATATTAAAGATGCTTTCGACGAAAATTGTTAATATTATTAGATTAATTTACTCTATCTTAATATGCATCTCCAATAATAAATTATCTCAGTTTGATAATTTATTATTGGAGATTTTTAAATATTAAAATGTTTTGAAATAATATATACTCAATAATATAATTCATTCAATATCTTTCTATTTTCTAGTATAATGATAATTAATATAAAATTTAGGAGAGATGTACATATGCTCAATCCTTTTGATTCGGCGTATCACGATTTATGTAATGACATTTTAGAAATTGGTAATCAACGTGATGATAGAACACATACAGGTACCATTTCTAAATTTGGACATCAAATCCGCTTCGATTTAACGAAGGGATTCCCTTTACTCACTACAAAAAAAGTATCTTTCAAACTTATTGCTACTGAGTTATTGTGGTTTATAAAAGGAGATACTAATATTCAGTATTTATTAAAATATAATAATAATATTTGGAATGAATGGGCTTTTGAAAAATATATTCAATCTGAAGATTATCATGGTCCAGATATGACAAATTTTGGACATCGTTCTCAAAAAGATAAAAATTTCAATAAAATGTATCAACAGGAAATGAAAAAATTTAAAGAGAAAGTGTTAAATGATGATACTTTTGCTAAAAAATATGGTGATTTAGGAAATGTCTATGGAAAACAATGGCGTGATTGGGTAGATCAATATGGTAATCATTTCGATCAGCTTAAAACAGTTATTCAGCAAATTAAGACAAATCCTAATTCGAGAAGACACATTGTTTCAGCATGGAATCCGACTGAAATTGATAGTATGGCATTACCACCATGTCATACAATGTTTCAATTCTACGTACAAGATGGCAAATTAAGTTGTCAACTTTATCAACGTAGTGCAGATATTTTCCTAGGTGTACCTTTTAATATTGCAAGTTATGCATTACTTACGCATTTAATTGCTAAAGAATGTAATTTAGAAGTTGGAGAATTCATTCATACTTTTGGAGATGCACATATTTATTCTAATCATATAGAGGCAATCAAGACTCAACTTTCTAGAGAAAGTTTTGCACCTCCTACATTAAAAATAAACTCTGAACAATCAATCTTTGATATTAATTATGAAGATTTAGAACTTGTAGATTATCAATCTCATCCAGCAATTAAAGCGCCCATTGCTGTGTAATCTATCTTTAATTAAAAATAAACTAAAAGGGGATATGATAAATGACCTTGTCAATTTTAGTGGCACATGATCAACAACGTGTCATTGGTTATAAAAATGCTCTACCATGGCATATTCCAAATGATTTAAAACATGTAAAACAACTCTCAACTGGCCATACACTTGTAATGGGTAGAAAAACATTTGAATCTATTGGCAAACCATTACCAAATAGAAAAAATGTAGTTTTAACTCGTGATAACAATTTTAAACCTGACGGCGTTGAAGTGATTCACACAATAGATGATATCTACAACTTAGAGGGTCATGTTTTTATTTTCGGTGGCCAAACATTATTTGAAGTAATGATTGATAAAGTTGACGATATGTATATCACTGTAGTAGACGGAAAACATCAAGGTGATACATTTTTCCCTCCCTACACATTTGAAGATTGGACGGTTGTATCTTCTGAAGAGGGTCAACTTGATGAAAAAAATACTATTCCACATACCTTTTTACATTTAGTGCGAAAATAAAATAAACTAAGAGGAGAAATTATGACTAAACAAGTAATCGTTACAGACTCTACCTCAGATTTATCAGCTGAATATTTAAATCAACATAACATCCATGTCGTTCCATTAAATTTAACCATTGATAAAGAATCATTTGTAGATCAAATAGATATCTCATCTGAGGAGTACATTAAACGTATTGAAGAAAACGCTGACGTCAAAACGAGTCAGCCATCAATTGGTAAATTTATTGAATTATATGAACAACTTGATAATGACAATGACGATGTAGAAATCTTTAGTATTCATATGTCTTCAGGATTAAGTGGAACATATCAGACTGCTTTACAAGCGAGCAATATGGTTGAAGCAAAAGTAAATGTGATTGATTCAAAATCAATTTCATTTGGATTAGCATACCAAATTCAACGTTTAGTAGAGCTTATAAATACTAATCTTTCAAGTATAGAAATTATTAAACATATTTCAGACTTGCAGAAAAATATTAAACTATTTGTTGTTATTGGCCAACTCAATCAATTAATTAAAGGTGGACGCATCAGTAAAACAAAAGGTTTAATCGGAAATATTATGAAAATAAAACCGATAGGAACACTTAGAGAGGGATATTTAGAAATCGTACATAATGCACGTACTCAAAATTCTAGTATTCAATATCTAAAAAAAGAAATTGCTAAATTTATTGAAAATCATACTATTCAATCGATTGGTATTGCACATGCAAATACGATTGAATTCGTTGAAAAAGTAAAAAATCAATTTAACGAAGCATTTGGACAACAAAGCTATGATGTTAATGTAACGACACCAGTCATTTCTACACACACTGGTCAAGGCGCTATCGGTCTTGTCGTAGTTAGAGGATAATAGTTAATAATAGGTGACTTAAGTTATTGACCTCTGAGTTAATTACTTTAATTTAATATCATTATATCGTAAATTTAAAGAAAGATAGAGGAGGTAATATAATGGCATATGCAACTTTAGCAGGAGGATGTTTCTGGTGTATGGTTAAACCCTTTACATCTTACCCAGGTATTGAAGATGTCGTATCAGGTTATAGCGGCGGAAATATAGAAAATCCAACGTATGAACAAGTATGTTCAAATCAAACTGGTCATAGAGAAGCAGTTCAAATTACTTATAATCCAGATATTACGTCATTTGAAAATATTTTAGATGTTTACTTTAAACTATTTGACCCGACAGATAATAAAGGGCAATTTTTTGATAGAGGCGAAAGCTATGAACCAGCAATATTTTATCACGATGAACAACAAAAAAAGGCTGCCGAATTAAAAATCCAACAATTAAATGAAGAAGGTATTTTTAAAAAACCAATCATCACACCCGTTCTTCCTTACAAAAACTTTTATCCAGCAGAAGATTACCATCAAGACTATTATAAAAAAAATCCTATGCATTATGAGCAATATCAACGCGGTTCTGGTAGAAAAGCATTTATAGAATCACATTGGGGGTCTCAAAATGATTAAAAAAGATAAAAGCGAATTAAATGATATGGAGTATCTCGTTACTCAAGAAAATGGTACAGAACCTCCTTTTCAAAATGAATATTGGAATCATTTTGATAAAGGTATATACGTAGATAAAATTTCTGGTAAGCCTTTATTTACTTCTGAAGAGAAATTTGAATCTGATTGTGGTTGGCCAAGTTTCTCAAAAGCATTAGATGATGATGAAATTGTTGAACTCGTAGATAAATCATTTGGTATGATTCGAACTGAAGTTAGATCAGAAGATGCTAACAGTCATTTAGGTCACGTATTCAATGATGGCCCAAAAGAAAGTGGCGGATTGCGTTATTGTATTAATTCTGCAGCCATTCAATTTATTCCATACGAAAAATTAGAAGAATTAGGATATGGCGATTTGATTCAACATTTTAATAAATAGGAGCGATGAAGAATGTTTAAAAAATTATTTGGTAAAGATAAAGAAGTCAATAAAGAAACTCAACTATATGCACCATTAACAGGTGAATATGTCAAAATTGAAGATATACCAGATCCTGTATTTGCCCAAAAAATGATGGGTGAAGGTTTTGGTATTAATCCTACTGAAGGTGAAGTAGTTTCCCCAGTTGCTGGAAAAGTTGATAATGTTTTTCCAACAAAACATGCAATTGGTTTAAAAACTAAAAATGGTCTTGAAATTTTAGTGCACATTGGTTTAGATACTGTGCAGTTAGATGGAAAAGGCTTTAATGTACTTGTTAGCAGTGGTGATACAGTACAAGTAGGCGACCCTCTACTCAAATTCGATTTAGAATTTATTAGAAATAATGCCAAATCAGTTATTTCACCTATTATTATTACAAATTCTGATCAAACAGAATCTATTTCACTCGATGATGTTAAAGCTGTTATTAAAGGTGAAACTAAAGTTGTCGATGTGACAATGAGCTAATGAAAGATCATTCATTTTATCAATTTGCCTTAACGGCTAGAGGACGTAAAGATGATAAAGGTGAATTAGCCGAAGACATTTTCAATGACTTATCGTTTCCAAAACACGAAAGTGACTTCAACATATTATCAGACTATATCGAAATGCAAAGTGACATTACGTTACCTATGTCCGTATTTGATGATTTATATGAAGAATATACAGAATGGTTAAAATTCTAATTTAAATTCGTTTTATGTCTAAATATGATATGGAGTGGTGTTATAAAATCTTAATTTTAGATTTATATGCCACTCTTTTTATTTTTATCTAATTAAAAATAAAATTTCTTATAATTTGCGTTCGCTTAAAAATAAAGACATACTAGGTATGTCTTTATAAAAAGTGATCAAAGACAAGATGTAATTAGAGGAAGTGATTTTATGAATAATCATTCTGAGGAGCACCATGATGGACAATCAGATGAGAAAAGACTTGCATCTACTAAAAAAAAGATGCATTTGAAAATATGGCAGTTTATCTTAATTTTATTAAGTGTTATTATCATTACAACGATTATAGCTGTATTTGCGACGATAGGAATCAATCATAAGTTAAGTGGTTTAACTAAAGAAGAGCGTCAAGAAATGAAAAAAATAGAATTTGCATATAAAACGTTAGATACAGACTATTACAAAAAACAAAACTCAAGTAAACTTTCTGAAGCTGCGATTAATGGTATGGTAAAAGAATTAAAAGACCCATATTCTGAATACATGACAAAGTCTGAAACAAAGAGCTTTAATGAAGATGTATCTGGAGATTTTGTAGGTATTGGTGCAGAAATGCAAAAGAAAAATAAAGATATTATGATTACAAGTCCTATGAAAGATTCTCCTGCTGAAAAAGCTGGCCTTCAACCTAAAGATATTGTCACAAAAGTTAATGGCAAGTCAGTGGTAGGTAAACCTTTAGATCAAGTTGTTAAAGTGGTAAGAGGGAAAGAAGGCTCAAATGTTAAGTTAACTATTAAACGCGGTTCTGAAGAAAAAGATATTAACATTAAACGTGGTAAAATTCATGTTAAAAGTGTGGAATATAAGAAAAAAGGTAACATAGGTGTATTTACAATTACTAAATTCCAACAGAATACTGCGGGTGAATTAAAATCTGCAATGATAAAAGCTCATGATGCTGGTGTTCGAAATATCATCTTAGACTTGCGTAATAATCCAGGTGGATTATTAGATGAGGCAGTTAAAATGGCTAATATTTTTATTGATAAAGGTCAAACTGTTGTTCAACTTGAAAAAGGCAATGATAAAGAAGCAATTAAAACTTCAAATGATGCTTTAAAAGATGTTAAAGATATGAAAGTGAGTATTTTAGTAAATGAAGGTTCCGCAAGTGCGTCAGAAGTCTTTACAGGAGCAATGAAAGATCATCATAAAGCTAAAGTGTATGGCTCAAAAACATTTGGTAAAGGAATCGTTCAAACCACACGAGAACTTAAAGATGGCTCATTATTAAAATATACACAAATGAAATGGTTAACACCTGATGATCATTATATTCATGGAAAAGGTATTAGACCAGATGTTACAATTGATTCTCCAAAGTATCAATCATTAAGTGTTATTCCGTCTGATAAAACATATTCTGTTGGCGATAATAATAAAAATGTTAAATCAATAAAAATTGGTTTAGATGCTTTAGGTTATTATAACGGAGATGAATCAAACCAATTTGATAATCAATTAGCTAATGCTATTAAACTATTCCAATCAGATAATCAACTATCTGAAACGGGAAAATTTGATACCAAAACAAATGAAAAATTCACTCAATTATTAGTTGAAAAATCAAATAATGAAGACACGGTCTTAGACAAATTATTAAAATTAATAAAATAGAAAGGAGTATCTATTATATGATTAGACTAGGTAAACATGACGATATTAATCAAATCGAAACATTAGTGTCAGAAGCAAAAGATTTAATGAAATCATTTGGGAATAATCAGTGGGACGATAAGTACCCAGCTTCTGAACATTTTAAGGCAGATATTGATACTAAGACGTTGTATGTTTTAGAAGAAAATAACACTATTTATGGATTTATTGTTGTCGACCAACAACAATCAGAGTGGTATGATAATTTAGAATGGCCAATTGATAGAAATAACGCTTATGTTATTCATAGATTAGTTGGTTCTAAAGATTATAAAGGTGCAGCAACTCAATTATTTGATTTTGCAGTTAAATTAGCAGAAGAACATCATATCCATGTGATTCTAACAGATACTTTTGCATTAAATAAACCTGCTCAAGGTTTATTCGAGAAATTTGGTTTCCAAAAGGTAGGAGAAGCAGAAATTGACTATCATCCATTCGATAGAGGCGCACCATTCTATGCATATTATAAAAACATATAAGAATAGAGGTTAATAATCATGTCTAAAATTGCGTTTACCGGAGGCGGCACAGTAGGCCATGTGTCTGTGAACTTAAGTTTAATTCCAACTGCATTAGAAAAAGGACATCAAGTTTTTTATATTGGCTCTAAAAACGGAATTGAACGAGAAATGATTGAATCACAAATTTCGAATATTAAATATTACCCAATTTCAAGTGGTAAACTACGTCGTTATTTATCTTTTGAAAATGCAAAAGATGTTTTTAAAGTATTAAAAGGTATCTTAGATGCCCGTCGCGTTCTAAAAAAAGAAAAGCCTGACTTATTATTTTCTAAGGGGGGATTTGTTTCTGTTCCTGTTGTTATAGCAGCACGTTCATTGAATATTCCTACCATTATTCATGAATCAGATTTAACTCCTGGTTTAGCAAATAAAATATCTTTAAAATTTTCAAAAAAAATATATACAACATTTGAAGATACGCTTAAATATCTACCTAAAGATAAAGCTGATTTTGTAGGAGCAACAATTAGAGAAGATTTAAAAGAAGGTAATCAACAAAAAGGTTATGAAATAACAGGGTTTGATTCAGATAAAAAAGTATTACTTGTTATGGGTGGTAGCCTAGGTAGTAAAAAATTAAATGATATTATTAGAGAGAATCTTGAAGCTTTACTACATGATTATCAAATCATTCATTTGACGGGGCATGGATTAGTAGATGAGTCTTATAAACAAAAAGGATATATCCAATATGAATTTGTTAAAGAAGAATTAACGCATTTATTATCGATTACAGACACAGTCGTAAGTCGTGCAGGTTCTAATGCTATCTATGAATTCTTGACTTTAAGAATCCCAATGTTGCTAATACCACTAGGACTTGATCAATCTAGAGGAGATCAAATTGACAATGCTAAATATTTTGAATCCAAAGGATTTGGAAAAATGATTCCAGAAGATCAACTTACACAATTCAAATTACTCGAACAACTAAAACAAATTGAGTCTCACCGTAATGATATTATTCATCAAATGGAATCTTATAAAGAAAGTTATACTAAAGAAGACTTATTTAATAAAATCTTGAACGATGCGCTTTAATATAGGAGGACCAATTGATGAATAGAACGAAACGCATTACATTGCTCATTGTTTTTACATTAATCTTTGGCATCATTGCATTTTTCCATGAATCACGTTTAGGCAAATGGATTGATAATGAAGTATATGAATTTATTTATGCATCGGAGAGTTTTATTACTACATCTATTTTATTAGGTGCAACAAAAATTGGGGAAGTATGGGCAATGGTTTGTTTGTCATTAATGCTTGTTGCTTATTTAATGCTTAAACGTTACAAAATTGAAGCTTTATTTTTTGTTATCACTATGTCACTATCAGGTATATTAAATCCTTTACTAAAAAATATTTTTGATCGCGAACGTCCAACATTACTACGTTTAATTGATATTTCTGGATTTAGTTTTCCTAGTGGACATGCAATGGGTTCGACTTCATTTTTTGGAAGTGCAATGTATATTGCCCAACGTAGAGCATCAGGAAGTACAAAAGGTGTTATTATCGGACTATGTGCGGCACTTATTTTACTCATTTCTATTTCAAGAGTTTATTTAGGCGTACATTATCCAACTGATATTATTGCAGGAATCATCGGAGGTGCTTTCTGTATCGTTCTTTCAACTTTAGTATTAAAAGGATTACATGAGCCTACAATCTTATAAACAATAAATAAGTGCGCCTTATTTGGCGCACTTATTTATTGTTTACGTATCGTTTTAAAACGAACGTTTATTAATATTTACGGACACATAAATTAAGGGGGGAATGGCTTGAAAATGATTATAATTCTAAGTCTTTTGAATTATAGGGGAAACTTAGATTTAATTGACAATCATTTTCAATTAATATTATAACTTATTGATAATGATTGTCAATTAAAATTTTACTTTTTATTTTATTCATTCTAGTAACAAATAATTTTTATGATAAAATATTGGTTATATTACGAGAAGTCATACGTTTATTAAAAAAGAGGTGTCTGAAAAAATGACTCATATTTTAATCGTAGAAGATGAACAAAATTTAGCCAGATTTCTTGAATTAGAATTAACACATGATGGTTATAAAGTAGACATCGAATATGATGGGGGACCTGGTTTAGAAAAAGCTTTAAATAACGATTTTGATTTAATTATTTTAGATTTAATGTTACCAAATATAAATGGACTAGAAATTTGTCGACGTGTACGCCAAGTGCAATCAACACCAATTATTATTATCACTGCTAAAAGTGATACTTACGATAAAGTGACTGGATTAGATTATGGTGCAGATGACTATATAGTAAAGCCCTTTGAAATTGAGGAGCTTTTTGCAAGAATTCGTGCTGTATTACGTCGTCAGCCTCATAAAGATATTATCGATATCAATGGTATCAGAATAGATATTGATGCTTTTAAAGTAACTGTTGATGGTAAGCAATTAGATTTTACTAAAACTGAATATGATTTATTGTATCTATTAGCAACGAATCGCAATCACGTATTACAACGTGAACAAATTTTAAATCATGTATGGGGATACAATAGTGAAGTAGAAACGAATGTGGTTGATGTATACATCAGATATTTAAGAAATAAATTGAAACCTTTTAATAAAGAGAAAGTCATTGAAACTGTTCGCGGTGTAGGATATGTGATTCGATAATGAAAAATCATACATTACAATATAAATGGATGACTATCACTACATTGATTATGTTTACGACAATTATTTTATTTTGCCTGATTATTATATTCTTCTTAAAAGATACTTTAAGAGAAGGAGAAGTGGATGAAGCAGAACATAGTTTAAGTGATATTGTCAATTTAATTCAAACGCGCCCAATTAATAATATATCGATATTAGATTTAAGTGCTTCATTAGAAAATTATGAAGAAGTCATTATTTACAATCATACAGGTCAAAGAATAATGAAATCATCTAATGAAAGTACAATTCAGTTTATACCTAACTACAATTTACAAAAGAGCGATCGAATTCAGGTAATGCGAAATAATGGAAGAGAATATTTAGTTATTACTGAACCACTTCATAGTCCAAACTTTAAAGGTTATAGCGTACTTATTCATTCTCTTGAGCATTATAACAACTTAGTAAAATCACTTTATATTATTGCTGTTGTTTTTGGTCTACTTGCTACAGTGATTACGGCATGTATTAGCTATTTCATTTCTAAAAACATTACAAAACCGCTAGTAACAATGTCTAATAAAATGAATCAAATACGACGCGATGGTTTTCAAAATAAATTAGAACTTGATACAAGTTATGAAGAAACAGACAATTTAATAGAAACTTTCAACGAAATGATGTATCAAATTGAAGCCTCTTTTAATCAACAAAGACAATTTGTTGAAGATGCTTCTCATGAGTTAAGAACACCACTTCAAATCATTCAAGGCCATTTAAATTTAATTAAACGCTGGGGTAAGAAAGATCCTGCCATTTTAGAAGAGTCTTTAAATATTTCACTAGAAGAAATGAATCGAATTACAAAGCTAGTAGAAGAATTATTATTATTAACCAAAGATAAAGTAAATATGCAATCCTTAGAAAAAGAGGACGTTGATATCAATGAAGAAATTCAATCACGAATTAAGGCACTTCAACAACTACATCCAGATTATCTATTTGAGATTGAATTAGAACAAAAACCTTTAGTTTTGGAAATTAATCGTCATCAATTTGAACAATTAATCTTAATTTTTATAGACAATGCTATGAAATATGATAAAGAGAGAAAGCATATATGTATTAAAACACAATTGCGTAATAAACAAATAAGTATTGAAATTACCGATCATGGCTTAGGCATACCAAAAGAAGATCAAGAATTTATTTTTGATCGTTTCTATAGAGTAGATAAATCTAGAGCAAGAAGCCAAGGTGGTAATGGTTTAGGGCTTTCAATTGCCGAAAAGATTGTGAGTCAATATGGAGGTTACATTTCTGTAGATAGTGAACTTAATAAATTCACAACATTTAAAATCAATTTTAAATAAAAACACAGATGATAATAATCTGTGTTTTTTTATTAATATAAAATTAAAAAAATTTATCTTTATTGAATTTTTTCTTTTTACATAATATTCAGTCAATAGTCTTTATCAATAGTCAAAATAGTGCTATGATAGTTTTGTAAGCGGTTTAACTATTTTGTGGAGGGTATAAAATGGCAAAGGATAAAAGGGATGTTACGGAAGCTCCAGTAAATTTTGGGGCAAATTTGGGTCTTATGCTCGATTTATATGATGATTATCTTCAAGACCCAACTTCTGTCTCAGATGATTTACAAGTGCTTTTTAGTACAATAAAAAATGGCGAAGCACAAATTAAAGCTAAGTCTACCACAGATGGGAGTGGTACTTCAGCAGATGATAGCACAATCAAACGTGTCATGCGATTAATTGATAATATTAGACAATATGGTCATCTAAAGGCTGATATTTATCCTGTAAATGCGCCTAAAAGAACGCATGTCCCAAAATTAGAAATTGAAGATTTTAATTTAGATAAAGAGACATTAGAAAATATTTCATCTGGTATCGTATCAGATCACTTTAGTGATATATACGATAATGCTTATGAAGCGTTAAAGCGTATGGAAAAGCGTTATAAAGGCTCTATTGCGTTTGAGTACAATCATATTAACAATAATAAAGAACGTACTTGGCTAAAACGTCGTATTGAAACACCTTATAAAGCTACTATTAATAGTGATGAAAAAATCAACTTATTTAAAACACTTGCTCATGTTGAAGGTTTTGAAAAATATCTACATAAGAACTTTGTCGGAGCAAAACGTTTCTCAATTGAAGGTGTAGATACATTAGTGCCAATGTTGCAACATACATTGAAGCGTGCTGCTCAAGAGGACATTCAGAATATTCAAATTGGAATGGCACATAGGGGACGTCTCAATGTTTTAACACATGTATTAGAAAAACCTTATGAAATGATGATTTCAGAATTTATGCACACGGATCCAATGAAATTCTTACCTGAAGATGGCAGTTTAAAACTTACTGCTGGTTGGACAGGAGACGTTAAATATCACTTAGGTGGCGTAAAAACTACTTCTTCATATGGTATTGAACAACGTATTTCTTTAGCAAACAATCCTAGTCACCTAGAAATTGTAGCACCTGTAGTTATAGGAAAAACACGTGCTGCTCAAGATGATACACATCATGCGGGCGGACCAACTACAGATTTTCATCACGGTATGCCAATTATTATTCATGGAGATGCTGCATATCCTGGTCAAGGTATCAATTTTGAAACAATGAATTTAAGTAATTTAGATGGTTATTCAACTGGCGGAGCACTACATATAATTACAAATAACCGAATTGGTTTTACAACTGAACCTATTGATGGTCGTTCTACAACGTATTCATCAGACATCGCTAAGGGTTATGATGTACCTATTCTTCATGTGAATGCAGATGATGTAGAAGCGACAATTGAAGCCATTGATATTGCTATGGAATTTAGAAAAGAATTCCACAAAGACTTTGTCATTGATTTAGTAGGTTATCGTCGATATGGACATAATGAGATGGATGAACCATCTATTACAAATCCAACATTATATTATAATATTAGAAAGCATGATTCAGTTGAAGTGATTTATGGAAATAAACTTGTAGATGAAGGTATTTTAACGAAAGAACAAATGTCTGAAATGATTGATTCTGTACAAAAAGAAATGCGTACTGCTCAAGATAAAATTGATAAATCAGATAAAATGAATAGTACTGCAATGAATAAACCAGAATCGCTTCAGTTGTCTTTACAAAGTGATGAAAAAGAGTTTAGCTTTGAACATTTGAAAGAAATTAATGATGCAATGTTAAACTATCCTGAAGATTTCCATGTATTTAGAAAATTAAATAAAGTATTAGAAAAACGTAGAGAGCCTTTTGAAAATGAAAATGGTCTAGTTGATTGGGCTCAAGCAGAACAATTAGCTTTTGCAACAATTGTTCAAGATGGCATATCAATTCGTTTGACAGGTCAAGATAGTGAACGTGGTACATTCAGTCACAGACATGCTGTACTACATGATGAAGACAATGGCAATACGTATACACCGCTTCACCATGTACCAAGTCAAAAAGCAACATTTGAAGTGCATAACAGTCCATTATCAGAAGCTGCAGTCGTAGGCTTTGAATATGGATATAATGTTGAAAATAAAAATAGTATGAATATTTGGGAAGCCCAATATGGAGATTTTTCAAATATGGCACAAATGATGTTTGATAATTTTATGTCATCTGCCAGAGCCAAATGGGGCGAGCGTAGTGGTCTAACTTTATTCTTACCACACGCTTTTGAAGGTCAAGGTCCTGAACATTCATCAGCACGTTTAGAAAGATTCTTACAACTGGCGGCTGAAAATAATAGTACAGTGGTCAATCTATCAAGTTCTAGTAATTACTTCCATTTATTACGTGCACAAGCTAAAAGTTTAAATACTGAAGCGATGAGACCATTAATTGTGATGTCACCTAAGAGTTTGCTAAGAAATAAAACAGTGGCTAAGCCAATTAGTGAATTTACAACTGGCGGTTTCAAACCAATTATTGTTGAAGATGCTCAAAAAGCTAAAGTAACAGAAGTCATTTTAGCTTCTGGAAAAATGTTTATTGATTTAAAAGAAACATTAGCAAAAGAACCTAATGAAAATATACAACTTATTGCTGTGGAAAGATTATATCCTTTCCCAGAGGAGGACATTAAAAAAGCTTTAGAAGAATTACCAAATTTAGAATCTGTTGCTTGGGTTCAAGAAGAACCTAAAAACCAAGGCGCATGGTTATTTGTTTACCCATATCTTAAATCTATTGTTGGACATCAATTTAATTTAAGTTATCAGGGTAGAATACAACGTGCAGCACCTGCCGAAGGTGATGGAGAAATTCACAAACTTGTTCAACATAAAATTATTGAAAATAGTGTCAAAAATAACTAGGGGGAAATATAATGGCAGAGGTAAAAGTTCCAGAATTAGCAGAATCAATTACAGAAGGTACAGTTGCAGAGTGGCTAAAAAACATAGGGGATAATGTTGAAAAAGGAGAAGCTATTCTTGAATTAGAAACTGACAAAGTGAATGTTGAAGTTGTATCTGAAGAAGATGGTATACTTCAAGAACAACTTGCATCTGAAGGCGACACTGTAGAAGTGGGCCAAGCTATTGCAATTGTCGGTGAAGGTAAAGGTAGTACAAGTAGTTCAAGCGAATCACAAAATAACGATTCAAATTCTGAAAATGAAAACACAAAAACAGATTCTGCAGAAACTAATTATTCAACACCACGCACTTCTACTGAAGCACAAGGTAGCGATACAAGTTCAAATGACGACTCAGAATCAATCAATAATAAAAGAGTGAATGCAACACCATCAGCACGTCGTCATGCTCGTAAAAATGGTATTGATTTAAATGAAGTAGCTGGAAAAGGTAGCGATGTGATAAGAAAAGAAGATGTTGATAATAGTCAAAAACCAAGTCAATCTAATCAAAATACTCAACCTAATTCACAACAAGAAACATCTAAAAAATCAACTGTTAATACGCCTAATAAACCAGTGATCCGTGAAAAAATGTCTAGAAGAAAGAAAACAGCTGCAAAAAAATTATTAGAAGTATCTAATAATACCGCAATGCTCACAACATTTAATGAAGTTGATATGACAAATGTAATGGAATTAAGAAAACGTAAAAAAGAACAATTTATTAAAGATCATGACGGCACTAAATTAGGATTTATGTCATTCTTTACTAAGGCAGCAGTAGCAGCACTCAAAAAATATCCAGAAGTTAATGCTGAAATTGATGGAGACGATATGATTACTAAACAATACTATGATATTGGTATTGCTGTTTCAACAGATGATGGCTTATTAGTACCATTCGTTAGAGATTGTGATAAGAAAAACTTTGCTGAGCTAGAAAAATCTATTGCAGATTTAGCAGTAAAAGCACGTGATAAAAAACTTGGATTAGATGATATGGTAAATGGTTCATTTACAATCACTAATGGTGGTGTATTTGGTTCTATGATGAGTACACCAATTATTAATGGTAATCAAGCTGCTATCTTAGGTATGCATTCAATTATTACTCGTCCAATTGCTATTGATAAAGATACAATCGAGAACAGACCAATGATGTATATTGCATTAAGCTATGACCATAGAATTATCGATGGAAAAGAAGCAGTTGGATTCTTAAAAACAATTAAAGAGCTTATCGAGAGTCCAGAAGACTTATTATTAGAATCTTAATTCCATTTATTAAAGAGCTAAATATATTGAAATCTTAACCATAAATTGATATAGAGTAGAATAAATTCATTATGAATTTATTCTACTTTTTTATGTTTTAGTTATATTAGCATTTAAAACATAATTACACTAGAATATTTTAATAATATCATTAGTTAAAAATAAATATGTAATATAGAAATAAAAGGAGATAACGTAAATGAATCATAACAATGAGAATATAAAAAATAGTAGAGAAGTGCATACCTCATTATCTATTTATGACTTTTTCAAAGCAGAAGCTAACATGTATAAAATGATAAATTAAGTACTGTAGTTGGACAAAAATTAACAAATATTTTTAAGGATATTCCAAACGAATTCATAAAAAAATAATAGTCATTAAAGCTACAATAATTTAAAAACGAACTTTATATAATTTTTTTAATTTCATTTTCAAACAGTTAAATAACCTATGACACACCCCCCTATCTATATAAAACAAGGTAGGGGAGTGGAATAACATATATATTATCTTATAAATATCTTATTTATTATACATACTTTAATTAATTATAATGTTTTTATTTACGTATATTTTATAATAAAAAACAACTCTCTTATTTAAGAGTTCAACATATTATTCATATATAAAATACGTTATAATAATTAAGAAAAGATATATAAATGGGAGTGTCGATGAATGAGTGGACTAAGAAGTGTTACGATTGGAACAAGTGATCTCTCAAAAACACAGAATTTATTTCATAATATTTTAGGTCTTAATGTTGTAACAAAAAGACAGGCATTACGTTTTGGCGATGCTGAATTAAATCCTGGTACAAGACTTCACTTTGTAGAAGTTCCTAATCCTAATTATAGAAATGTACATATATCAAGCGTGGGATTAAGAACACCATCGAATGCTGGTTTAGAAGAATACCAACAAATATTAGAAAAAAATAATATTCAATTTAGTTCAATCACTGAATTAAACGGTAATCAGCACTTTAATTTTAAAGATGATAATCATCAAATTTTTGATATCTATTCTAATGAATTAAATGTTGGCGTTGGATTAGGGACACCCACATTTGAAAGTGCTGTTAATCCTCTTCATCAAATTCAAGGATTGGGACCAGTAATTATTAAAGTAAACGAATTATTGGTTACAACTTCTATCTTTAAAAATGTATTTAATTTAACGCATTATGCTGAATATGAATCTACTGAATTTCCTGATCAAACTGTCCAAGTATTTAAAATCGGAGATGGTGGACTTGGTGGAGAAATTCATTTATATCAATCTAATGAACAAGTTGAATTAAAAGAAGAAGGAATTGTGGAACAAATTGAATTCAGTACAAATTCAACTGAAGACTTTGAACATGCACAAAAAGAACTGGATGAAATAGGTATTCCTTATCAAATATTAAATCAAGGTGATGCTCAATCGTTACGCATTACTGAAGGTAGCGGCATCTCTTTCATATATACTTTAGAAAAAAATTAATATAAATCATTTTATTGGAGGATTTAAAATGGGAATGTTACATGAAGATTGGAAATCACGCACACCAATTAAACAAGTGATGGTAGTTAATACTGATGCAAAAAAATTCACAGTATCAGATATGCTTACTATTGGAAAACAATATGATGTCATCAATGAAACTGAAGAATATTATCAAATCATTGATAACTCTGGTCTAGTAGGTGGTTATTACAAAGATTATTTTAAAGAAGTTTAAATACATTCAATTTCTAAAAAGATAACGATTAAGTTAAGACTCAGAGTGATGTGCCAATATCTATACATTTATACACGCTCTTGGTCTATTTTTTCATCTTATAAAGGAGAATATTAAAATGCCAAATAATCATTATATCAATTCAGATCAATCTGTATTCAATGATGCAAAAGCATTGTTTAATTTAAATAAAAATATTTTATTAAAAGGCCCTACAGGCTCTGGTAAAACACGATTAGCTGAAACTTTAAGTGAAGTGGTCCAAACGCCGATGCATCAAGTTAACTGTTCTGTTGATTTAGACGCAGAGAGCTTATTAGGTTTTAAAACAATAAAAACAAATGAACAAGGTCAACAAGAAATTATTTTTATTGACGGCCCAGTTATAAAAGCCATGCGAGAAGGTCATATCTTATATATTGATGAAATCAATATGGCTAAACCTGAAACATTACCTATTTTAAATGGCGTATTAGACTATAGACGTCAGTTAACCAATCCTTTTACTGGAGAAGTAATTAAAGCAGCCCCTGGTTTCAATGTAATTGCTGCGATAAATGAAGGCTATGTTGGGACATTACCAATGAATGAAGCATTAAAAAACCGCTTTATTGTCATACAAGTTGATTACATTGGAGGAGACATTCTTAAAGATGTCATTAAACAACAAAGCCAGCTTCAAGATGATGATATAATTAAAAAAATCATTAAATTTAATGAAGACTTACGTACAATGTCAAAACAAGGACAAATTTCAGAAGAAGCAGCTAGTATTCGTGCGTTAATTGACTTAAGTGACTTAATTACAGTTATGCCAATAGAGAGAGCAATTAAGCGTACAATTATCGATAAACTTGAAGATGAACGCGAACAGCAAGCCATCATAAATGCAATCGAACTAAACTTTTAGAGAGGGATTATTATGAGTGATCGTTTTATAAAATTTAATGATGAGCAGCTAGATGCTAAGCAAGTCATGATGTTACAAGATTTAGCGCGCTTACTACTGAAAAACGAACAAACTAAAGTAAAAATTCAAAAGTTCCCTTATTATGATCCTATTAATAATACTTTAATTACAAGTTGGTTTTGGTCTCATCGTCCAAAAGATATTGAAAGTGCAGGGTTAAAAACAGATGTTATGCTCGCTGCATATGGTTATAACATGATGGACGAAGTTATCGTAAATGAAGTCCTTCATGATAATGAATTTAGCCATCCCAAATTTTATCATCAACTCTTTAGATTGCTAGAAGATATGCGCATTTTTAATTTTATTAAAGAGGATCGGCCTAGCACTGCTAAACAAATTGATTTAAGAGTGAAAACTCGATTATCTTATACGGAATCACAAATTAAATTCTATAAAACAAAAACGGTATATACAGATTTACTTTTCTTATATTTAGAGCGCGCATTTTTAAGTCAAAACTTCTTTGATATACCCACGATACATCCACAATTAGATGACATATTAAATCATATGTTTCAATATTTACCTGATTTTTTCCAAAATGAATCATCTGAAGATAATATGTATCTTGCACAACGTATCATGTTCCAAATCGATGAAATGTTATCACATGATATGTTAAATGAATATTATCATCTTCCTAGAAAAGTATATGAAACTATTCATGAAATGTCTTATGAGGATATTAAACGTATGGATGCAAGTAACGTTGATGGGCAAGATAATACAAACGAAGAAACTGACACTACATCAGCCGAAGCTGAAACAAACGCTCAAGATAGTAAATCTGAAGGTGGCGCTTATCTTGAAATGGAATTACATGAAGGTGAAAATAGTGACGTTATGAGTGATAACGACACTGCACGTGAAGGTGATTCAACTGACGATATGACAGATATGATGACGAAAAAAGGACGTGGCTCTAATCATTCACTTGATCGTGACGAAGGCGGTTCTATAGGTTCTAATCCATCATTTGCTTTACGTGGTATTAATGAAAATGTCGAAATAGAATGGAAAGTGCCTGATATAGAGCCAGAGTATATTTCAAGCTACCAACAAGTTAAAAATGAAGTACAATTTGAAACTAAAGATTTAATTCAGATTATAAAGAAAACCATCGATAGAGAACACGTGGACGAACGTCATAATTTGACTAAAGGTCGTCTTCAACGTGATTTAACCAATTGGTTTATTGATGATCAATATAAATTGTTTTATAAAAAACAAGACCTTAGTAAAACATTCGATGCGACTTTTACATTACTAATTGATGTATCTGCTAGTATGTTTGATAAAATGGAAGAAACGATTAAAGGCGTCGTATTATTTCATGAAACATTAAAAGCACTCAACGTTAAACATGAGATACTTGCTTTTAATGAAGATGCTTTTGACTCTGATGATCGAAAACAACCTAATATCATTGATGAAATCGTTCATTACGATCGCTCCATCATGGAAAAAAGTGGACCACGCATTATGTCATTACATCCTCAAGATGATAATAGAGATGGCGTAGCTATACGAATTGCAAGTGAACGTTTATTAAGAAGAAGTCATCAACAACGTTTCTTAATTATCTTTTCAGATGGGGAACCTTCAGCATATAACTATGCTCAAGACGGTATTTTAGATACGTATGAAGCTGTGGAAATGGCACGTAAATTTGGAATCGAAGTATTTAATGTCTTTTTAAGCCAAGATCCAATTACTGAAGATATTGAAGAAACCATTCATAATATTTATGGACAATTTGCATTATTTGTAGAAGGTGTTGAAAATTTACCGAGTCACTTATCACCATTGCTAAAAAAATTGTTATTAAAATCTTTCTAATCATAATCAATAATTAAACTGTATATTGATTTATAATATTCAAATTTTTGTGACATACATAGACTTGTAAATTCTTTTTGTGCTAGAATGTTAAATATTGCAAACATATACATAAAAAGGAGCAAGTCTATGAATAAACATACTTGGATTATCGGCTTTACGCTATTTGCTATGTTTTTTGGCGCAGGTAATCTAATTTTCCCTCCTAATTTAGGGCAAGAAAGTGGTGCCTATTTTTGGCCAGCAATTTTAGCTTTTTGTTTGACTGGAATAGGCTTACCATTACTTGGAGTAGTCGTTGGGGCACTTGATAAACAAGGATATATTGGTGCCTTTAATAAACTGTCACCGAGATTTTCAGTTGTCTTTCTAATTATTATTTATTTAACCATTGGACCTCTATTTGCTATACCACGTACTGCATCTACGTCTTTTGAAATGACTATTACACCTATTACTCATTCAAATAGTAATATGTCTTTATTCATTTTTACACTTATTTATTTTATGATTGTTTTATATTTATGTATTAATCCTGGTAAAATAGTAGATCGAATTGGATCTTTATTAACTCCTTTATTATTAATTACAATTTTGGCTATAATTATTAAAGGATTTGTAGATTATAAGGGACACGGTTTATCTCATGGAAATCCAGAAACATATTCTTCAAATATAGAAAGTTTTTCACACGGCTTTATTGAAGGATATTTAACAATGGATGCAATTGCTGCAATTGCATTTTCAATGATTGTGGTTAATGCCATTAAAGCAACAGGAGTTAAACACACCAATCAAATATTTAAACAAACAGTTATAGCTGGGTTTATTGCCGCCTTAGCATTAATTTTTATATATGTTTCTTTAGGTTATATTGGTAATCATATGGGAATAAATCAAAATACGATTACATCTCTAATGGCTAAAAATCAAAATATAGGAACTTATTTACTTACTACAATGGCTACAAATGGCTTTGGTGTTTTAGGAAAATACTTACTAGGTATCATTGTTGCCTTAGCTTGTTTAACTACAGCTTGTGGACTTATTGTATCTGTGAGTCAATACTTTAATAGTATATTTTCAAAAATTAGTTATAAGGTATATGTTATAGGTTTTACAATTATCAGTTTTATATTGGCTAATTTAGGATTAAATTCTGTTATAAACATGTCTGTTCCTGTATTAAGTATTATTTATCCTGTAGCCATTACTATGATTATTTTAATCTTACTTGCGCGTTTTATTCCAACTAAACCTATTGCGCAACAAATACCTATTATTATTGTTAGTCTTGTTTCAATTGTAAGTACAATAAATACGTTAGGTTTAATAAAATTAAATGTTATAAATCATTTACCCCTTAAGCAATATTCTTTAGAATGGTTACCTATAGCTATTATTTCAATCATAATTGGGTATATCGTATCTAAGTTTATAAATCAATCGTATATTGTTTATCAAAAGGAATAGATATACTAAACACCGGTTACTTCTTTAAATGAGAGCAATCGGTGTTTTAATTTTATCTATTCTTTTTTCATAGTAAGTAAACGTTCTTTTAATTCATTCTCGAGTTGTGATAATTCTCTTTCAGCTTGTTGACGTTTTTGACGTCCATTATATTGAATTTGCAGTGTTTGTTCAATCGTTTCAATGATGTCATTTTGAGTCGCTTTAAGCGTTTCGATATCTACGATACCACGTTCATTTTCAGTAGCCGTTTCAATTGCATTTTGTTTTAACATGGCTGCATTTCGAGTAAGCAAGTCATTTGTGGTATCAGTAACTGCACGCTGAGCTGTTACTGCATTTTTTTGTCTCATTAAAGTGAGGGCAATAGCCATCTGATTTTTCCATAAAGGAATACTTGTGAGAATAGAACTTTGAATTTTTTCAGCTAATGCTTGATTCACATTTTGAATCATACGAATTTGCGGCGCTGTTTGAATTGCAATTTGACGTGATAATTGTAAGTCATAAATTTTTTTATCTAATCGATCAACAAATTGCTCCATATCAGCGACACTTTGAATATCCATTTGATTACCAGATTGTTCTGCATGTTGACGCAATTTAGGTAATTCATTAGCATTTATGTCTTGTTTTTTATGCTGTGCAGCAGCAATATATAGAGAAACATCATCAAAATATACTTTATTTTGTTCATAAAGATGGTCGAGTAACTGAATGTCTTTAGTTAAATTTCCTTTATGCTTATCCAATTGAATGGTGATTCTATCAACTTGTGAACTTACAGATTGCATTCTAGAGAATACTTCATTTATTGAAGCTTTTGTTCGTCTAAATAAACGTTTAAGTTTAGATTGATTGTCTTGATTCAAGTCATCAGGATTAACTTCTCTTAACTTAGACATTAATTGATTTAAAGTATCACCAATAGGACCCACATCTTTCGATTGAACGTCATCTAACATTTGATGTGAAAATTGAGACATGTTCTGCTGTAGATGTGTCCCAAAAGATAATAGGCCTTCACTATCTAATGGTTTGATTTGTTGACTAATTGAATCAATTTTTTTTAAATCTTGTTCGTTAAATTGTTGTTCAAAGTCTTGCTTAACATTTTGAGTTGAAACATCATGCGGTTGATGTTCTATATAATCATCTAATGGATGTGAGTTAATAAATTGGTCTTTTTGATTCATTTAAAAATTCTCTCCATTCTTATCTTAACTTTAAATTATTATTTTTTATATCGTTTTTGTTGTAACCGATTAAGTTCTATTTCAATATCTAAACGCTCATAATCATCTTCATTAAGTCTTTTTAAATCTGCAATAAGTGTACGTTTCACTTCATCTAAAGTAATACGTGTTTGCTCTAATTTTTGCTTTTCTTTATCAGATTTTTTTGGCATTTTAGATAAACGGGTATATGCATCAATTAAATTTAGTGCATTATCTATATGCGAATAAAAAAAACTCTCTACCTTGAAGAATGATGAAGGTTTCTGTTTAACAGCAAAATGAATAGACTTAGAAATTTTATAAATATCATTAATTTGACGAAAATCTTTAATCGATCTGATATTAATATATGATTTTAAAATATTACGAATTTTATTATGTGATTGATTGAGTTGCTGATTAACAAAACGATAGTCTCTACGTGATAATCCAATTTCATTTAAATATTTTTTGGATGTCAATCTTTGAGTAGGAAAATAAGATACAAAAAACATTCCAATACCTATTAGGGCATCAAGTATAAAGGATAAATCAAATCCAAATACACTTGTCACCCATGAGATAATAGCTATTGGAATTCCTACTAAAACACCCAGAAGTCGAGAAAGGTTATATCTCAATATTCATCTTCCTTTATTTAATAAATCGTTTTAAATTCTGAGTATCTATTTGTTACGTCTAAATCTTCAATACTATAATCAGAAACTGAAGATGCAGGAGAAGCACCAGCAATCACTTTATCAATAAATGATTTTATTTGTTCCTCGTCACCTTGAGCATATATATCTACATAATCCTCAACATTTTGAACAGTACCAAATATATCAAGTTTTTTTGCAATTAATTCAGTATGATGACGGAACCCTACACCTTGGACAGTTCCAAATACTTGTATATGTTTACGTTGCATCATTATCACCTCTACATTATATTATACGTATTTTTCCTACAAAAAACTAATAATTAATATACATATCATTTCTATCTCAATTAAAAGAACAAAGTCTTTAAGCTTGAATTCGTCTAAAAAAAAGTTACAATATTGATTAGAGTTTTAATTTGAGAGGGGACTTAGTCATGTGGACAGTTGCAAAGATTCGTGCTGACTACGAGGGATGGTGGTTATTTAGCGACTGGACAGAAAAAATCGTAGAACAACATCATTATAGTAACTATGAAGAAATGTTAAAAGATTATCAATCAATTATTAAAAAAAGTAAAAAATATTATAATAACTATGTTATTGGGAAATATAATATTTATGCATTTTATAATAATTGTGATTTAAATTTTTGTGAAGATTGTGATGAAGATTTACAAATATTTTATAGTTTTATTGTTTTAAATAATAAAGAAGTTTATTATAATCTACCAAAAATTAATTAAAAGAGAATTTTCTATAATTGTATTGCAATTTAGTTCAAACTAACATATAATAGTTATCAAGCAATAGTTTTATTCCATATTGCAAAGAATATCTGTAATATTGATTGATAGCATTTTGTTATTTATACATATTTATAACACGTATTTTTTGTAATATGCGAATAATGCATATTGAATGAATTTTAGTCTTGGAGGTTTCACAATTATGAAACAAGGTACAGTTAAATGGTTTAACGCTGAAAAAGGTTTTGGCTTCATCGAAGTTGAAGGAGAAAACGACGTATTCGTACACTTCTCAGCAATTAACCAAGAAGGTTATAAATCATTAGAAGAAGGTCAATCAGTTGAGTTTGAAGTAGTTGAAGGCGATCGCGGTCCTCAAGCTGCAAACGTTGTTAAACTATAATTTATAGATTGCAAAAATTGACTTTAGTAACACCTTACCAAGATGTAGGGTGTTTTTTATATATAATTGAGATTGGGACATAATCCAAAAAAATAGCCAGTAAATGAGTTTTTTGAAACTCATTTACTGGCTTCTTTATTTATGATACTTTCTGTTGTTGGATCATTTTCTTAAAGAACAGCTTCATCCTATTCCTTCAAGTGTTTCACCAAAATATTTTATCTTCAATTAAAACAATTCTTGATATCTGAATTCAATGAATTCAGATATCATCATGGTGCAACATTAACGGGTAAGTATAAACTTTTTCGTTATTTTATTTTGTATCATTAATTATTAATTGACGTAATGATTGACGTTTAATAACTTCACGTGCTTTTCCATCTTTTAAGAAGAAAACAGGTGGTTTTTGCATCTGATTATAATTAGATGCCATAGAGTAATGGTATGCGCCAGTAGATAAAATGGCTAAATAATCTCCACGTTTTACAGAAGAAGGTAACATAGCATCTCGGATAATAATGTCTCCAGATTCACATAACTTTCCGGCAATAGTTACCGTTTCGTCTGCCTCCTCATGACGATTTACAAGTAATGCTTGATATTTTGCTCCATATAAAGCAGTTCTAATATGATCACTCATACCACCATCAATAGAAACATATTTATTTACTTCAGGAATGTCTTTAATTGTTCCAACTTCATATAAAGTAATGCCCGCTTCGCCAACAATTGAACGTCCTGGTTCAATACCAATTTCAGGAACGTCGTAGTTTAATTTTTCTGATTCAGATTTAATCGCATCTGTAATTTCAGCAATACCTTCTTCAATAGGGAAGCTCACATCACCTTCGACATATTTAATACCAAAACCACCACCTAAGTTAAGTAATTCAACTTGGATATGATGCTCATTAAGCCAATTTAAAACAATTTTAGCTGTTTCAATCATAGCTTCAGTACCCTCAATTTGTGATCCTACATGGAAATGTATTCCTTTTAAATGAAGATGCTTTGATGCTTTGACTTTTTCAACTGCTTGAATTGCAAGACCATGGCGAATTGAAAGACCAAATTTACTATCTTCTTGACCAGTTTGAATAAATTCATGGGTATGGGCCTCTACTCCAGGATTCACACGAATGACAACATTAACTGTATCACTTGCATAGCGATCGATTAATTCAATTTCTTCTAAAGAATCAATAACAAAGTAGCCAACGCCACTTTCTAAAGCATATTGTATTTCACGTTTCGTTTTATTATTGCCATGGAAGTGGATGCGACTAGGATCAAATTTAGCCTCTAATGCTGTATAAAGCTCACCTTCAGATACGACATCTAATTGTAAGTTTTCTTCTTGAACTAACTTTACCATTTGAATGCAAGTAAAGGCTTTAGAAGCATATGAAATATTGTATTTTAATCCACTTTTTTGAAAAGCATTATGAAATCGACGCATTTGATTGCGAATTTCATCTTCATCATAAACAATGGTAGGCGTATCAAAACTTTGAGCTAGTGTTTTCAAACTTGTACTCGCCATTGTTAATTCACCGTAATCATTATATTTAACTGACATTTTATCTAAACTCCTTTATAAGAGAATCATGATTCATCGCACTAAGTTGTTCTGAATTAGCTCCAACACCTTTGAATGTGTATTCATCAATGCGTATATCATTATTATATAGTATCACTTCATCTTGTGCATGAACATCATCATCGACTTCAACAAACATGTGACTCATCATTAATGCTCGAATAGGGTAACGTTTACCATTAATTAATGCTTCGTGTGTTGCACGTTTTTTTAAAATACCATCACCATAGCCAATATCAACAACTGCAAGATGTGTATGATCATGCATTGCTTCAAATGCAAAACTATAACCACAATAATCACCTTTATTTACTTCACGAACTTGAATTACATTTCCTTTTACGGTTAAGGCTTGTTCAATCTCATGTTCATCTAATTTGCTATATGGTCTTGAACCATATAAAGCGATACCTACACGTGCATGTGTATGATAGGGAAGAAGTTGTTGTCCTTCGCGATAATAACTCGCACTGTTTTGCGCATGGATAAGTTCAAATTGGTATCCTTCATTTAATAGTGTATTAACGACATTTAACCATGCTTCCCGTTCAATCTCATACTCTGGAACATCAAATTCATCTGCATACCCAAAATGCGTCCATAGGCCAACGATATTCATTTTACTTCCATTATCATTTTCATGATGATGAAGTACTTCTTTAATTTCATCAAGATTTTTGAAACCTGAACGATGGAGTAAATTTTCAAATTCTAAGTGAACATTAATATCTTTTAATTCACTTTTGTACTGATAATAATATTCTAAAGAGGGAAGCGTCATTTGAATATTATTATTTCGAACTGTATCAAAGTCATAAACTGCATTCATTAAAAAAATTGTAGCATGAGGCGCAAGTTTACGAACTCTCACTGCTTCTTTTAAGGAAGTAGTACTAAATGTATGGATACCCGCTTCTAAAAATGTTCTTACTGCAAACTCTAATCCATAATGATAAGCATTATTTTTTACAACTGCCATTATTGATTGATTATTCTTTACTTTAGTTGCATTTCTTAAAAATATTTTTGAATCAACTGACCAAACTGCTGTCAATTTAATTTACTCCTTTCCATAATGGTTCAATATTTGTTCATAGTAATTGGCAACATCAATAAGCACTTTTTCGTCAAAATTTAAATGCGATGTATGTAAGCCTGTGATAAAGCCTTTATCTTCATTTCGAGTTCCTACAAAAGCAAAGTAAGACGGTGCTAATTGTTGGCCATAAAAACTAAAGTCTTCGCCGAATAAAAATGGCAGAGGCTTTTCAATAACTTCTAAATTAGCAGATAGAATAGATTTTTCAACGATATGATGTAGTTTAGGACTATTCATTGTAGCAGGATATCCTTCTTCAAATTTGACTTCACAATCAACATTGAATAATAATTTCACACTTTTTGCAATTTTATTCATTTGATTTTTCACAATATTTAAATCAGTGGCATCATAAGTACGAATAGTTCCTTCTAAATAACCGTTACTAGGCACCGTGTTAATTGCTTCGCCTGCATTAAAGTGGCCCATATGAACAATATTACGTTTTAGTCCATTTAAATGATATTGCTGTATTTGACCAACTTGATTTAAAACATGAATCAGTGCTTCGCCACATGAATGACCTTGTTCTTTATCAGCTACATGACTAGATAATCCTTTTAAGAAAAAGCGATATTCAGTGGCACTTGCTGTAATTTCTTCATCGCGTATCACGATTTGTCCTTCCTCAGCGAAAGGATTTACATGAATGCCAAATACTGCTTCAATAGGATATTGATTAAAAGCACCTGCTTTAATTAAGCGATTTGCGCCTCCGCCTGTTTCTTCAGCTGGTTGGAAGATAAACACGACATTATGAGGTAATTGATGTTGATCAGCCATCGCCTTACATCGTTTAACAAATAACATCAATGCTGTTGTATGACCATCGTGACCACAAGCATGCATCACATTATCTGTTTGACTACGATAATCGACATTGTTTTCTTCAAAAATGGGTAGGGCGTCAATGTCTGCCCGAAATGCAATTGTATGGTCACTATTACCTTCTAAATATGCAATAGCACCCGTTTCAAGAGGTTGTTCGTAAGGTACATTTAATTCATCTAGAAATCGAGTAATATATTGAGTTGTCTCAAATTCGTGAAGACTTAATTCTGGATGTTGATGTAAATGTCTTCTATGTTGTGTGACAAATTCTAATTCGCTCATCTTAATCAATCCTTTATTCATTTATTATTCAACTTATGTATTCATTTAATCGTAAAGGCTGAGAACATATTGTCCCAGCCTTTAGCATTCAATTATTCAAGTTTGTCATTAATCATTTAATTTTCTTAACGCTGCAACAATTTCTCGTTTAGAGTCTTGAACTTCAGATGTTTGTTTAATGACTTTAGCAGGTGTCCCAGCTACAACCGCACCAGCAGGAACATCTTGAGTCACGATAGCACCAGCAGCTACAATAGCGCCTTCGCCAACTCTTACACCTTCTAGAATAACTGCGTTTGCGCCAATTAATACATTATCTTCGATTACTACTGGAGAAGCACTAGGTGGCTCAATAACGCCCGCTAATACTGCACCGGCACCTACATGAACATTTTTACCTGTTGTCGCACGACCACCTAATGTTGCATTCATATCAATCATAGTACCTTCACCTACAACAGCGCCAATATTGATTGTTGCTCCCATCATCACAACGGCACCGTTTTCGATAATAGCTTGTTCACGAATGAATGAACCTGGTTCAATACGTGCATTTGTATTGGTTAAGTCTTTTAAAGGAATAGCAGAATTACGACGGTCCATTTCAATTTCTAAGTCAGTAATATGTGATTGATTGGTTTCATAAAATGTTTTCCAATCATCCGCTTCACAAAATATTACTTTTGAATCATCAGATCCGAATACTTTAAATGTATTAGGAAAAGTGACGTCATTGAATTGTCCATTTACGTATACTTTTAATGGTGTTGATTTTTTAGCATCACTAATATATTGAATAATTTCTTGTGCAGATAAGTGTTGTACCATAGTTTAGAATCTCCTTAAGTTATTTTATAAGTTGTCAAATGTATAAAAACCATTTGATTTTGTGTTTAATTTTTCAGCAGCTGTAATTGCGCCATTTGCAAAAATGTCCTTAGATTGCGCTTTATGAGAAATGGTAATTGTTTCATCTGTGCCAGCAAATAAAACATCATGTTCGCCTACAATTGTACCGCCACGAACTGAATGAATACCGACTTCATCTTTTTCACGTTTTTCAGTTCGCTCATGTCGATCGTAAACAGGCGTTACATTTTCACGTAATTCTTTAATAACATCATAAAGTTTGACGAGTGTGCCACTTGGCGCATCTACTTTTTTATTATGATGAGCTTCAGTTAACTCAATATCATAATCGTGTAAAAGGGGAACAGCTGCTTCTAGAATTTTAGTTAATGCATGGACGCCATAACTCATATTTGCACTGAAAAAAACAGGCATACGTTCGCTTAATTGTTCTAATTTTTGAATCAATTTTTCTTTTTCACCAGTAGTAGCAATCACTAAAGGTAATTCAAAATCTTCATCTAATAAAGGTAATAATAGATTAGGATTAGAGAAGTCAATCGCTACATCGGCTTCATTTTGGGCGTCTGCAATATGATGATAAGTTTTATATGGTGAATGTTGATGTTCTTCTCGCTCAATTGTACCAACAATCTCATGACCTTTTTCTTCTGCTAATCTGGCAACGCGTTGATTCATTGTGCCATATCCAATGAGTAAAATTTTCATTTTTATTCCTCCGCTTTAAATGCTTTATAAGCATTCACTAATACATTTGTTTTTTCTTTCTCTAGTGGTAATAAAGGTAATCTTAATTCGTAATTTCCAAATCCTAAATGACTTGTTAGAGCTTTAATTGGAATAGGGTTGACATCAATTGAAAGTGCATCTAACAATTGACCAATTGGTTCAAAGTCTTTCTCAATTTCTTTCCCATTTTGTTTAGCATCATAGAGTGCTTGAAATTCTTTCGGAATAACGTTAGCAATGACAGAAATTACGCCATTACCTCCGCGATTATAGAATTCTACGACATTATCATCATTACCACTGTAAAGAGCAAATTCATCTTGATGAATACGTTTTTTCACTTCTTCGTAATAGTTAAAGTCATTTGTAGCATCTTTAATAGCTACAATATAATCATTATGACTTAATGTTTCGACTGTTTCAGGATCAATTGTCATATTCGTTCTTGAAGGTACATTATATAAAACAACAGGTAACTTAACTTCATTCGCGATAGTTTCAAAGTGTTTAATTAAGCCACGTTGATTCGTTTTATTATAGTAAGGTGTGATTAACATAATACCATCTACACCTAATTCTTTAGCACGTAATGAAGCTTGAATAGATTTAGCCGTATTATTTGTACCAGTTCCAGCGATAATAGCCACTTGATGATTAACTTGTTTAATCACTGCTTGAAGTACTGTTTCTTTCTCTTCTTCTGTTAAAGTAGGGCTCTCTGCTGTAGTACCGTTTACAATAATTGCTTTAACATTATTATCAAGTAAAAATTGAACATGTTGTTCTAACGCTTTATAGTCAACTTCATTATTAGTAAATGGAGTAGCAAGCGCTACACCTACACCTTCAAAAATATGTGCCATATTATCTAGCTCCTTTTAATTTAATGACTTGTTCTAACACTTGAACTGCATTTAAAGCTGCACCTTTAAGTAGGTTATCTGAAGTACACCAAACATGGAAAGTATTATCAAGTGAGTCATCACGACGAATTCTACCTACAAACACTTCATCTTTACCTGTTGAATTAATAGCTAAAGGATATTCATTATTTTCAGGATTATCTACTAAAACAACACGATTATCGTTTTCAAATAAATCTTTAATTTCTTGAACTGTTGCTTCTTTATCAAGAGTGACATCAATTTCTACGCTATGACTATCTTGAACAGGTACACGTGCACATGTTGCAGTCACACGTAAGTCAGGTTGTCCTAAAATTTTTCGTGTTTCATCAATCATTTTTTGCTCTTCTTTTGTATATCCATCTTCTAAGAAAACATCAATATGTGGTAAAACATTATTATAAATAGGATGTGGATAAGCTTCTGGAGCTTTACCATTCGCACCTTCAGCTAAGTCTCTCTTACCTTTAATCCCTGAACCTGAAACTGCTTGATATGTTGTATAAGCTACACGTTTTAATCCAAAAGCATCGTATAAAACTTTGAGTGGCACGACCGACTGAATTGTTGAGCAGTTAGGATTGGCAATGATACCACGTTTAAATTCTGGTTGATTAACTTCTGGTACAATTAAGTCCACATCGTTTGCCATACGCCATTGACTTGAATTATCAATAACAATTGCTCCAGCTTTTTCGAAAATAGGGGCAAATTGTTTACTTGTTCCGCCACCTGCACTCATTAGCACGTAATCAAATTTTTCACTTGCTGCTTCTTCTGTAAGTTCTTGAACTGTATATGTTTTCCCTTGAAACTCAATTTCTTTTCCTGCTGATCTTGCTGATGAGAATAATACTAACTCATCAAATTGAATATGTTTACGATCAATTGTTTCTAACATTTTTGTTCCGACTAATCCTGTTGCTCCAACTACTGCTAATCTTGTCATAAACGAATCACTCCATTTAAATATTAATTGAATTTTAAATTAATTATTTTAACTTAAGTTTAAATATCAAAAGCATCGTATAGAACTTCAACCGCTTTATTTCCATTTTTTGCATCAATAACATAAGAAATACTAATTTCAGAAGTTGTTGTTTGATAAAATGGAATATTAGAATTAATTAACGTAATAAATGCTTTTGAAGCTACACCAGACATATCACGCATTCCTGAACCAATTAACGAAATTTTGACGTATGCTTCATTAATTTTATAATCTAATGCATCAAATGTTGTAGAAAGTTCCTCTAAGATACTTGAAATTTGTTGTACATCACTATCCTTAATAGAAAAAGATAGTTGTAAACCTTCAACATTTACGATTTGAGAAATCATATCCACATTAACTGAACCTTCATCTAAAGCAGTAAATAATTGAGTTAGAAGGCGATTATCTGGAAGAGGATAACTAATTGTTACATGCATCATATGTGTATCTAATGCAACTCCAGTTACGGCTTTTTTTTCTAATATTTCTGTTCTTGGCATAATCCATGTTCCTTTCACATTTGATAACGTTCTACCTAAATACAAGGGGATATCATAATTTTTAGCAAGTTCTACACTTCTTGTTTCTAACACACCAGCACCTAAAGCGCTCATTTCCATCATTTCTTCATAAGACACATAATCTAAACGTTTTGCCTCACTCAAAATTCTTGGATCAGTAGCATAAACGCCATCAACATCAGTGTAAATTTCACAAGGGATTTGATTACTAGCTGCTAATGCAACAGCAGTCGTATCTGAACCACCACGACCAAGCGTAGTTAACTCTAATTCGTCGTTCACTCCTTGGAAACCTGCTACAACTAAAACATCCTTGTCTTTAAATTCCTTGTTAAATGTTTCAGGATTAATTTCTGCAATTCGACTTTTTAAATGATGACCTACTGTTTTGATACCTGCTTGATATCCAGTCATAGCTCTAGCACTTACGCCAATATCATTTAATACCATCGACAAATAAGAAACTGTTTGTTGTTCACCAGTTGTTAATAATAGAGCAAGTTCTTCATCTTTTGGTGTTGTTGTAAGATGAGAAACATTTTCCATTAATTGATCTGTTGTTTTGCCCATAGCACTTACGACAACAATAAGTTGTTCACCGTCATCTACACGGCGTTTAAGCATTTCTGCAATATTTTTTATCTTTGTAAAATCGGCGACAGATGAACCACCGAACTTCAAAACACGTCGTTTCAAGATTTTACCTCCTAGAATTTAGGGGCACACGTCATAAAAAAGAGCAAGTTCGGAATGTGCGAACTTGCTCGTAATTTATATACAAGTGATGCACTCCATTATTAAATAATAATGACAAACTCTCAGCTCTTAACCACAAAGTCCAACGAACGCTTACTGCGGTTGCAATTCGTTTCGGCATCGCACCCTTTCTATATTAGCCGTGGCAGACAGTATTCTAATATATACTAATGATTGATGCGCCTCATCAATTTCTTATTCAATTACTATGTTTTTAATTATACATAAGCCCCTTTTAACTGTAAACCGATTTTTGTGATTTTTTGAAATAAACTGAAAATTATTAAAGTAATATTACTGTTAAAGAAAAGAGATAGTAATAATAAGTAATTTGTGTAAATAATAACAATAATTCGAAAATAATAGTATTTTATAAAAAACTGTCGATAAAGTTCGTTATTTATCGACAGTTTTATGCATAGTTTAAATTTTAAAAATAGAAGATACCTTATTAAAATCCTGTTATTTTATTTTTGTAACACACCAATTTCTTTTAGATATTCTTCATATGGCAATTCTTTAGATAAACTACCTGGTTGGTTTAAGTCAATCACACGATTAGCGATCGTATTAATAAATTCAAAATCATATGAAGTAAAGATAATTGATCCTTTGAATGAAGCTAATCCATCATTAACAGCTGTAATGCTTTCTAAATCAAGATGATTCGTTGGCTCATCAAGTAGTAAAACATTGGCACTTGAAAGCATCATTTTACTTAACATACAACGTACTTTCTCTCCACCTGATAATACACTTGCTTTTTTCTTAACTTCTTCACCGCTAAATAGCATACGTCCTAAGAAGCCACGTAAAAATGTTTCAGTTTGTTCATCTTCAGGAGCATATTGACGTAACCATTCAACTAAATTCATATCTACGCCTTCGAAGAAATCAGAATTATCTTTAGGGAAATAGCTTAATGAAGTTGTCACTCCCCATTTAAATGAACCTTCATCTGGTTCCATTTCACCCGCAAGTATTTTTAATAGGGTAGTTTTAGCAATTTCACTATCGCCAATTAAAATAGCTTTATCATTTGGATTCATAGTGAATGAAATATTATCTAAAACTTTTTCACCATCAATTGTTTTTGAGATACCATCAACTACTAATAAATCGTTACCAATTTCTCTTTCTGGGGTGAATTTCACATAAGGATAACGTCTTGAAGATGGTTGAATATCATCAAGTTCAATTTTCTCTAATTGCTTCTTACGACTAGTTGCTTGTTTTGATTTTGACGCATTCGCAGAGAAACGAGCAATGAAGTCTTGTAATTCTTTAATTTTTTCTTCTTTTTTCTTGTTTTGTTCTTGAGCCATTTTTTGAGCAAGTTGACTTGATTGATACCAAAAATCATAGTTACCAACATAGACTTTGATTTTGCCAAAATCTAAATCTGCAATATGTGTACATACATTATTTAAGAAATGACGATCATGAGATACGACAATGACAGTATTTTCAAAGTTAATTAAAAAATCTTCTAACCAACTAATGGCAGGAATATCAAGACCATTGGTAGGCTCATCGAGTAATAAAACATCTGGATCTCCAAATAAACTTTGTGCCAATAATACTTTTACTTTTTGATTATTTTCTAACTCTGACATTTGCTTATCATGTAAATCTGGGGTAATACCAAGTCCTGATAGTAGGGAAGCTGCATCTGCTTCGGCATTCCATCCATTCATTTCAGCAAATTCACCTTCTAATTCAGCTGCACGAATGCCATCTTCATCACTGAAGTCAGGTTTCATATAAATTTCGTCTTTCTCTTTCATCACTTCAAATAGACGTTCATGACCTTTTACAACTACATCTAATACACGTTCATCTTCATAAGCAAAGTGATCTTGTTTTAATACTGCTAAACGTTCATCTTTCCCAAGAGAAACATGACCTGTTTGTGAATCAATTTCTCCAGATAAGATTTTTAAGAAAGTAGATTTACCTGCACCATTCGCACCGATAAGTCCATAACAATTACCTTCAGTAAATTTAATATTTACATCTTCAAATAGTTTACGATCACCAAAACGTAAACTTACATCCGTAACTTGTAACATTCATTTACTCCTTTATTCATCGTTTATCTAACGCAAAAAATTATATCATATAATGTTCCTATATTCGACCTTATATCATTTATGTCAATGATACTTTACAAAACTCATGTTATAATACTTAGAAATACACTGCTTAAAGGAGACAACTATGGCATTAGACAAAGATATCGTTGGTTCAATTGAATTTCTAGAAGTTCTTGGATTGGAAGGCTCTACTTATTTATTAAAAGGTCCAAATGGTGAACAAGTGAAGTTAAATCAGTCAGAAATCAATGAGGAAGATGAATTCGAAATTGGAGAAGAATATAGTTTCTTCATTTATCCAAACCGTTCAGGTGAATTATTTGCCACTCAAAATATGCCTGATATTACAAAAGATAAATATGATTTTGCAAAAGTATTAAAAACAGATAGAGATGGTGCAAGAGTAGATGTTGGTTTACCAAGAGAGGTGCTTATTCCATGGGAAGATTTACCTAAAGTTAAATCGTTATGGCCTCAATCAGGAGATTATGTATTAGTCACATTAAGAATCGATAGAGATCATCAAATGTTCGCACGTTTAGCTAGTGAAACAATTGTGGAAAAAATGTTTACACCTGTATCTAATGATGATATGCAAAATGAAGTATTAAAAGCAAGACCTTATCGTTTATTACGTATCGGTACTTTTTTATTAACTGAGGATGGTTACAAAGTATTTGTCCATGAGTCTGAACGTAAACATGAGCCAAGACTAGGCGAAGCTGTAGAAGTACGTATTATCGGGCATAATGAAAAAGGTGAATTGAACGGTTCATTCTTACCACTCGCACATGAACGTTTAGATGAAGATGGTCAAGTCATCTTTGATTTGTTAGTAGAGTATGATGGCGAACTTCCATTTTGGGATAAATCAAGTCCGGAAGCAATTAAAGAAGTATTCAACATGAGTAAAGGTTCATTTAAACGTGCAATTGGTCATTTATATAAAAGAAAAATTATAAATATTGAAACTGGAAAAATTACATTAACTAAAAAAGGTAAAACCCATAAAAAAACCATTGAAAGGTAACACTTTCGATGGTTTTTTTATGGGTTTTATTTATATAAAACATAAGTTTTTTGATAAATTAACAAAATATTTACAATTACTCTATTTTACATTAACAAAAAATATGTAATATAAGCATTGTAAGAAATACATATAACATTTTGGGTTATCTATAATTAGGAGGATGTTTTAATGAAGAAATGGCAATTAGTTGGTACAACTGTTTTAGGTGCTACTGTTCTTTTAGGCGCATGTGGCGGTGGAAATAGTGGCGGCAGTGGTTCAGGAGATGGAAAAGACCTTGAAGGTTCTGCAAAAGGTGAAGGTTCATCTACTGTTGCTCCAATCGTTGAAAAATTAAATGAAAAATGGGCTAAAGATCATCCAAGCGCAACTATTTCATCTGGTCAAGCAGGTACTGGTGCTGGTTTTGAAAAATTCATCGCTGGTGAAACAGACTTCTCACAAGCTTCTAGACCTATCAAAGATGAAGAAAAACAAAAATTAGAAGACAAAAACATTAAATATAAAGAATTTAAAATTGCACAAGATGGTGTAACTGTTGCTGTTAATAAAGATAATGACTTTGTAAAAGAATTATCTAAAGATCAATTGAAAAAAATCTACAGTGGCGAAGCTAAAACTTGGAAAGATGTAGATTCTAGCTGGCCTAACAAAGAAATCAAAGCTTTCTCTCCAAACTCAAGTCATGGTACTTATGACTTCTGGGAAGAAGAAGTTATGGATAAACAAGATATCAAAGCTCAAAAAAATGGAGATACTAACGTTATCGTTCAATCAGTTGAGAAAAATAAAGAAAGTATTGGTTACTTCGGTTATAACTTCTATAAACAAAATAAAGATAAATTAAAAGAAGTTAAAATTAAAGATGACGATGGTAAATCTGTAGAACCTACTAAAAAGACTATCCAAGATGGTTCTTATCCTTTAAGTAGACCATTATTCTTATATGTTAAAGAAAAATCATTAGAAGATAATGATGTTATGAGAGAATTCTTGAAATTCACTTTAGATGATAAAGGTAAATCAGCTGAAGATGCTGGATACGTTGCTTCACCAAGCAAAGTTTATAAAGATGGAATTAAAGAATTAGATAAATACAAAAAAGATTCTGACAAATAATAATCATTATTAATATAAAGGGCTGGGAATTAACAACTCATGTAAATGTTACATGAGTTGTTCAGGATATATACATGGGTGATTGTTAAAGTGTTTTAAATTAATTTGAACTCATTCGTTACCTGATAATTTCCTGCTCTTTTTTAAAATCTATTGGGAGAAATAAAAAGAGAGGGTTACATATGGCTTCTAACACTAATGTTAGAGAGATGATAGCTAAAAATAACGCTAAAAAAGGTGGATTTTCTGATAAAATCGTGCCAATTATTTTAGGGATTATTGCTGCCATCTCTATTTTAACAACTATCGGTATACTATTTACGTTAATCACTGAAACAATCACATTCTTTACACGTGTTTCAATTACTGAGTTTCTTTTTACTAAAGATTGGAGCCCTACAAGTTCTGATCCTAAATATGGTATTTGGGCTTTAATTCTTGGTACTTTAAAAATCACTTTCATTGGTACTTTAGTGGCTGTTCCTATCGGATTAGGGGCTGCAATCTACTTAAGTGAATATGCAAGCGATAAAGCAAGACGTATTATTAAGCCTATTCTTGAAATCTTAGCTGGTATTCCAACTATCGTATTCGGTTTCTTTGCTTTAACTTTTGTAACACCTTTATTAAGAACATTTATACCTCAACTCGATAGTTTTAACTCTATCAGTCCTGGTATCGTAGTTGGAATAATGATTGTTCCAATTATTACAAGTATGAGTGAAGACGCAATGGCTTCTGTACCTAATAAAATGCGGGAAGGTGCTTTTGGTTTAGGTTCAACTAAATTTGAAGTTGCAACTAAAGTCGTATTACCAGCTGCCGCTTCTGGTGTAATTGCTTCAATTGTACTTGGTATTTCTCGTGCTATTGGTGAAACAATGATCGTATCATTAGCTGCAGGTAGTTCACCGACATCATCTTTAACATTAACAAGCTCTATTCAAACAATGACAGGTTATATTGTTGAAATTGCTACAGGTGATGCGACATTCGGTTCAGATATTTACTATAGTATTTATGCAGTTGGCTTCACATTATTCATTTTCACATTAATTATGAACTTAATTTCATACTGGATATCTAAGCGTTATAGAGAGGAGTATTAATATGACAGCAACGACTGATCCAAGAGCTAAAGGTTTAGTTGACAAAAATAAAGTCGAAAAAAACCTATCTAGTCGTGATAAAAAAAATAGTCTTAATAAATGGCTATTCTTTGCATGTATTGTATTTGCTTTAATCGTTCTTGCCGCACTACTGATTCAAACACTTGTAAAAGGTGTAGGACATTTAACACCTGAATTCTTTACAAGTTTCTCATCTTCAACACCATCACAAGCTGGGATTAAAGGCGCATTAGCTGGTACATTATGGTTAATGATTACTATTATCCCAATTTCTATTATCTTAGGTGTTGGTACAGCAATTTATCTTGAAGAATACGCACGCGATAATATGTTTACAAGTTTCGTTAAAATTTGTATTTCTAACTTAGCTGGTGTCCCTTCAATTGTATTTGGTTTATTAGGTTTAACATTATTTGTACGTGGCGCTGGTATTGAATCATTATCTTTAGGAAATACTGTTATCGCTGCTGCTTTAACAATGTCATTACTTATCTTACCGATTATTATCGTTTCAAGTCAGGAAGCGATTCGTGCCGTACCTAATTCTGTAAGAGAAGCATCTTATGGTCTAGGTGGAAACAAATGGCAAACAATTAGAAAAGTGGTTTTACCCGCTGCTTTACCTGGTATTTTAACGGGATTTATTTTATCACTTTCACGTGCATTAGGTGAAACAGCACCATTAATCTTAATCGGTATTCCGACTATTTTCTTAGCAGTACCATCTGGTTTATTCTCAATGTTTACTGCTTTACCAACTCAAATTTATACTTGGGCTAAAATGCCACAAGCTGAATTCCAAAACGTGGCATCAGCAGGTATTATCGTATTACTTGTTATCTTATTATTAATGAACGGTTTAGCAATTTTCTTACGTAATAAATTTTCTAGAAAATATTAAGCATTTTATTATTAAAGTTATTTGGGATAGAGAGAAAGGTTTCTGCTTTCTCTCTTAAAATAAAAGGAGTTTTATATATGGCAAAAATCAATGTAGATGAAAAGAAAAAGAACGTTGAACAACATACAAATGATGTTGTTGATCAACACTCAAATCACACTCATCCAACAAACGACACACAACATAACGACAATCAGTCGCAAAAGACAACAATTGTAACAACTAATAATGAAAATAAAAAAGATATTAAACCTGACAGTGAAAGAAAAGTAGTTTATTCAACTCAAAATTTAGATTTATGGTATGGTGAAAATCATGCTTTACAAAACATCAATTTAGATATCTTAGAAAATAATGTCACTGCGATTATCGGACCTTCTGGTTGTGGTAAATCAACGTATATTAAAACATTAAATCGTATGGTTGAATTAGTACCATCAGTTAAAACTGCGGGTAAAATTTTATACAGAGGACAAAATATTTTTGATAGCAACTATTCAAAAGAAAAACTAAGAACGAATGTAGGAATGGTATTCCAACAACCAAATCCGTTTCCTAAATCAATTTATGACAATATTACTTATGGTCCAAAAATCCATGGTATTAAAGATAAAAAATTACTTGATGAAATTGTTGAAAAGTCATTACGTGGTGCTGCAATTTGGGATGAATTAAAAGACAGATTACATACAAATGCGTATGGATTATCAGGGGGACAACAACAACGTGTTTGTATTGCTAGATGTTTAGCAATTGAACCAGATGTTATTTTAATGGATGAACCTACGTCTGCATTAGATCCTATCTCTACTTTAAGAGTTGAAGAACTGGTTCAAGAATTAAAAGAAAATTATTCTATCATTATGGTTACACACAACATGCAACAAGCTGCACGTGTTTCTGATAAAACAGCATTCTTCCTTAATGGTTATGTAAATGAATATGACGATACTGATAAAATCTTCTCTAATCCTTCAGACAAACAAACAGAAGATTATATTTCTGGTCGTTTTGGTTAATGCTTAATGAAAATTATTAGACAAAAATATGAAGGCCAATTGGACGATTTAATTAAAGAACTTCGTCGTCTTGGTCTTCGTGTTTATTCAAATGTTAACAATGCTATTGAATCATTGAGTGAAGATGATAGAAACTTTGCTAGACACGTCATTGAAAAAGATAAAGAAATTAACAAATTTGATTATGACATTAACGAACAAGTAATCATGTTAATTACGAAACAACAACCCATTGCTACTGATTTAAGAATGATGATGGCAGCTTTAAAAATTTCTACTGATTTTGAAAGAATGGGGGATAATGCTGCAAATATCGCTCATATTCGACTAAGAGTAAAAATTACAGATCATTATGTCTTAACACGTTTAAAAACAATGGGTAAACTTGCATTATTAATGTTAGAAGACTTAAATACTGCTGTTAAAAATGAAGATTTAACATTGATTAAAGAAATTATCGAACGTGATAAAGATATTGACGATTTATACGTGAATATTGTTAACACAACTTATCTAATTGATAATGATCCATTTGTAGCTGGGCAAGCTCATTTAGCTGCACGTAACTTAGAAAGAGTAGGGGATCATGTAAGAAATATAGCAGAAAGTGTTTATTATTACTTTACTGGTGAACATTTTGATAAATATGATCGTTAAACTACTTTATAGTTGATAGTTTTATTCAAACTAAAAAAATCAAAGTAAAGGAGTGAGACACTATTCATTTTGAATAGTGTCTCACTCCTTTATAATACATTAATTATGTTCGATTTCATTTGTAAGTATTTCTACTTCATCTACTAATTCTGAAATATACGCAATAGTAGATTTAAGTGGGGCATTTGTTGTTATATCAACACCTGCTACTTTTGCAAGTTCAACTGGATTTTTACTTCCTCCAGCTTTTAACGTTTCTAACCATGCATCGACTGCTTTTTGTCCTTCTTTTTTAATTTTTTGAGAGACCACTGTGCCAATAGTTAATCCAGCTGAATACGTATATGAATATAATCCCATATAATAATGTGGTTGTCTCATCCAAGTTAATTCCATTCCATCAGTAAGTTCAACCGCATCACCAAAGAATTGTTCATAAACGTTTCTCATTAACTTATTAAGAACCGGTGCTGTTAAAGATTCACCGTTATCAACTTTTTTATATACTTCTCTTTGATATGCTGCTTCTAGTAAATGCGTGACCATATTATGATAATATGTGCGAGATATGATTGAGCCAATCACCCATCGTTTAAAACGTGCATCATTACTATTACTAAATAAGTAGTTTGCCATTAGCATTTCATTCATTGTAGAAGGCGCTTCTACAAAATACATAGATGCTTCTGAATCTAATAAATGTTGATGTTTTTGTGACAATGTAAAATGACCAGCGTGACCCAATTCATGCGCTAATACGAAGGTTTCTGCCATTTTACCTGTCCATGAAATAAATACATATGAATGCGTAAAATAAGGGCTAGCACAATACGCGCCAGTATCTTTACCTTTATTTTGAGCAAAATCAATCCATTGATGATTATAAGCATTATCAACCATTTTAATATAGTCATCGCCTAAAACACCTAAAGCACCGTGAATATATTGTTTTGAGTCTTCTATTGAAATATCTGGTTCATAACTTGGATCAACTGATATTTTTAAATCTTCAAATCGCATTTTATCTAAGTTATGAATTCTTTGCAGTATTTTGGCATATTTTTGCATCACAGGTGCTAAATCACTCATGATGACATCAATTTGTCTATCATACATTTCACGTGTAACTTCTTGTTCTTGTAGTAAATAATCTATAACAGAATCATAGCCTCTTAAATTAGCCTCAATTTTTTCTTGTTGTACATGTTGATTATATGTTGCAGCTGTTGTGTGTTGATATTTACGTAATGCATTACTAAAAGCTTCGAAACTTTTACGTCTAAACTCTGGATCTGAACTGTCTTCATATTCGTTTTCAAAAGTTGCATAATCTAAAGGATACGTTTCATGATTATGTTCAAACGATTCAAACGCAATATCAAGCATTTTAGTTGTTCCATAGAGTTCATAAGCACTTTGAAAAGTAGGTGACAAACTAGCAAGCACTTCTTCAACTTCTGAAGATAATTGATAAGGTTTACGTTTTATTAATTTTTCTAGATAATGAGGACTATTGAACTGCTCTTTTAGCTCTTTTAATTTATCATCAGAGAGTATCATTATTTCAGATTCAACAAATGATAATAAACTAGATATCTTACCATAAGATGTTGATAGTTTGGCATTTAACGTTTGCGCTAATTCGTTTGTAGTATCGACACTTAATCTAAGTTCAGCATAATTACCTAATCGATCAAATTGTATAAGTAAGTCTTCATATTCTTTAAGCGCATCTAGAATAATTTTAGTTTCTGATAAATTATTTTTATATTGTTGATTAAATTGAGCGGATTTCTCTAATACACCATTTAAAGTATTATAAAATGCTTCATCATTTGTAAATAAATCTTCTAAATTCCATTTTTCATTATCTGGAACATGTTTTCTGAGTGGTAAGCCTGTGTTCATTTTATTCACTCCTAAATAGTTAGTCTCATATATATTATACATAATATTATTTGTAAACTCAGTTTTAAGCCTTTAGTCTGAGTCATTTTAATAATTAAGAAGGTATAATTATTTATAAAAGTATTGTATATTACATATTATAAAATATAAAAGTTGAGGCGTTTTTTATGACAATATTTGATATGCCAAATTATCTTTGGATTACAATCGTGGCAATGATGATATTAACTGTCTTTTGTACATTAGTATTGAAAAAATGGTTTTCAGCAGCAGTAATTACCTTCGTTGTTTTAGCAGTATTAGCTTTCTTTATTCCTAATTTTTATAATATAACGTTCCAGCCTTTATTAGGCTATGCCGCTTTTCTTGCCATTATAAGTTTAATGATTAGTTTCCTTTTATGGTATTTTACAAGAGGATGGCGCCGAGAACGTAAAGAAAAGCAATTGGAAAAAGAGATGAAAAAATATGATCACGACGAGTACATGTATCATCGTCGTGATAGAAGATAAGTATAAGGGAGTAGGATAGAATTTATTTTGAATTCGTTATTCCACTCCCATTTATATTATTAATGATGTATAACATGATTATTTTTTTAAGGTTTTTTCAATTTTGTTTAATTGATGAATAGTTGTTTCAATACCACCTTCACTAAAATACCAAGCGTTAGCTTCAAATTGATATACTTGGTGATTTTTTATTGCTTTCATATCCTTTATCACTTTATTATTTAAAGTAGATTGGTGGCGATTTCTTTAATACGTGTATTAGACTTGAAATAAGTGCCTTATTGATTATTCGATGATTTTTTAAAAGGGTATATTGTTCATAATACCGAAAAGGTATATTTAGTAAAATCGTCTTAATAGACGATAATCAAACTTATAAGAATGAATCACTTTTTTATGATATTAAAGTCTTTCTTTGAAATAATTGTTCCAATATCGATAAGCCGTAAATTGATAAGGTAAAACAGCTAATAAATTATCTATCTGCTAAAATAATATAATATCCTGGATTATGTAAACTAGCTAAGCATTCAATAATTGATTCATTACTATATTAATTATCAAAATAAATTCTGTCATAAATATCAAACACTAAATTCATATTAGTGTTTGATACATCATATATTATGTATATGATTTTTATCCTAACAAATTATAACTAAGTCAATCATTTTAGATAGATCAATGTTAACCAAAGAATGATAACTAAAATATATCATTGCAGTGTCATTAAAATAGAATAGGTCCCCTAATTGTTATATACATAACTTCCTATAATATATATTATGTAAACTAAATTGTTGAAATCTGTATTTTTATATGAATATCTTCAATTTAAGCTTTTTAACAAAATACAGATGTTTAAAGTTTTAATATATTCCTTAACTCATTTACATATGCCCATGCATTCTAATTTTATGAGTATTTATTTAAAGTTATTATTTTTCTACAGTTCGGTAATCAATATCTAAAGTATTGAATCATGGTTGTCGACATTACGATTCATACAATCATTCTTAATTATTTGATAAATCAATCAAAGCGGAATGATTTCTATTAGATTAGTTATTTGATGATATAATAACTATGTATTTATCATTTGAATTATAAAACACTATAAAATTTATTTTTTATAAAATATTAAAAATAAATTTCTTTTGATGTATCATTGATAAAAATGATTGATATGCTATTATTAATTTGTAGGATGCAACTTGTATTTACAACTTAGAATTTACCTACACTATTTATAATTAGTCTCTATCACTAATTATAAAAAAGCATACTGGCAAGATTGCCAATATGCTTTTTATTCTAATTGTTATTTTTTAATCTTCTTACGTATACGATTCAATGTTTTAAATAGCCAATATTTAGGTTTATTAATTGGTTTATAGAAGTCTCCAATTAACTCCTCGATATACACATTAAACCCTCTTTTAAAGCGATAAACACCATAATCTTCACTATTTTCAGTAAAATCACCAGATAAACCGTAAAAATTATATCGATCATATCCATGGTCAAAGCAATAATTCATCATAAACCAATGCATCATGTATGGTCCCATATAATTATTGTATTTTTCTGATGAGCCACCTGAGAAATAGTTTACTTCATAAGCATTTGCAAAGTATACTCCAGAAGCTAAGTTTAAAATTTGTCCATCAGTTTGACGTAATTCACTTGCATGTAAGAGCTCTTTTTGGTCATGTTCTATTTGTTTATCTAATTCAGCAATTTTTTTCAGCTGTTTGTCACTTTTATTGTCTTTAGACATCATTTGATCACGACGCGTTTCTTTATCATTTAAAGAGGTTTGCAATGATTTAATATAGTCATCTAAATCAATATATGCTAATGGCACTAATGCTTTATCGCCGTATGTATCTATAAAATTATAAAAATATTCATCTGTTTTTGAAACAAAACCGGTACGTGCTTCTGTTTCACGATACAAGTCTAAGAAAATGTTTAGTTCATCTCTTTTAAGAAATCTTACTTTTACTCCATAGTTTATCGCTTTATTTATATTTCTTTTACGTTGACTATCAAACTGCTTTTTCAATGATGCAGGTGTTTCACCTTTTAGATAATTTACACCCATCCATCTCACTTGACTAGAGCGATCATATTTCGTAGTGAAACCATGATGTTCGTAACCATGTGATTTAAATAAATTAACTAAAGCATCATTTTTTTCGTGACTTTCAACCGGATTGATATCTTTATCATAAATTTGATAAATCCAATATGGATCAAGTTTTACATATAAACATTGATGTTGGTGTAGGTATTTTTCTAATTCTCTTAGGTAAAAATCAACAAGACCTAAATCGGAATAATCCATCACCGGTCCACGATTTGAATAGTATACATAACTTCCCATAGTTGGAATTTTTGAGAAAAGACTTGCAGCCATCACTTTATTACTTTCATCTTTTACGCCTAATAACACAACTTCAAATCCGTCATTTTCTCTAGTTTTTATATTTTCAGTAACTTGAAAGTAATGACTCTCTAATGATGGATTTTGTACGAAGGTTTCATATTCTTTAACTGTTAACTCTGTAAATTTCATATTCGCACTATTCCCCTCTTAATTCAATCTTTTTTTAATTTTTTTAAGTGTTGTATATAGTGAATACATTGGTTTATTTATAGGTTTAACGAAATCACCAACATATTCAATTACATCTGCATTAAATCCTTTTTTAAATTTTACAACACCTGCATCTTCAGCATCATCTGTAAAATGACCACTAATCCCATAAAAATTATAACGGTCAATGCCATGATCAATTGCATAATTAATCATAGTCCATTGAACTGCATAACTTCCAGCGAAGTGTCTATATTTATTTGACGTTCCACCTGCATAATATACAACTTCAAATGGATTAATAAAGAAGAATCCAGCAGATATTGGTAATTCGTTACCATGTTCTAATTGAAGTTGTGTTGCTTCATCAATTTTTTGCTCATTTGCTTTTAATTGCTGTTCTAAATTTATTTTTTTATTTTGTGCTTTTTTGTTATCTGGTCGTTTTTCAATATCTTTTAGAGCTTTGTTTAAGTCTTTATTTAATGTCTGACGTTCTGCATGAAGTTCTTCAAGATATTCATCAAATTTTATATATGCGAGAGGTACTAATACTCTATCTTTAAAATGATCAAATCGATTATAGTAAAAACTATCTTCTCTATCAGAAAATTCTTTAGTCTCTGATGTATCTTCCATAAATGATCTGAAAATAGGTAATTCTTCTTTAGTAAGAAATCTTACTTTAACACCATTTTTTTGGACTTTTTTAGTATTTCTTTTTCGTAAACTATCCATTCCATTTAATACATCTTTAGCAGTTTTATCCTTTAAATTTAAAACTGAATGGAACCGAATTTGTAATATTGGATCAAATCCTGTTGTAAACCCTTCGTGTTGATATCCTAATTGTTTCATTTTATCGAAGAACCAATCATTCCCAGCATTTCCTGTAATATCACCATCATGATTACGATATTGATAAGGCAAATAAGGGTCTATACGTACATATAAACAATGTTGTTGTTTTAAATATTTACTTAATTCGTTAAAGAAAAAGTGAACGAGTTCTTTGTTTTCATAATCAATGACTGGACCACGATTTGAATAAAAATATTTAAAAATTTTCATAACGGGTACAGCAGTTAGCATACAAGCAGCAATGACTTCATTATCTTTATTTTTAATTCCTACTAAATGAGTTTCAGTTTTCTCAGCAACTTTTAACTCATAATTTTCAGTCATCTGTGTAAAATGGCTATATGGCATTTTTTCAGTAAAATCGCCAAATTCTGTAGCTGTTAAATTTGTAAACTTCATTATCTCTATAACTCCTAATTTAGAATCTTTATTTAATTTGAGTTGACTAATTTTAAAATTTTAGCTTATGTATATGTTGTGAATACGCATCGGTCTAATCTCAATAAGTATACACTAGATAAGGTTAAAACTAAAATATAAACCTGTATACACTTCCAATTAACCTAAATGCTCTTAAATTCTTGGCTTCTATCTTCTACAAATAATAAGAGCTGAAAAAGAATGATTTTCAGCTCTTAAATTCATATCTAATTTCATTTTAAATCAATTAATACTACATTGCTACTAATTCTTAAGTATTTCATGCTATGAATACTCTAAATAGCTTTTATTTTATACTATGCTAATAGTTATTTAAAATTTGTCTAATCTCCCTTAAGTATTCTCCTGTTTGATTTAAGTCATCATTTTCAAATCTTCGAACGATTTCACTTCCAATAACAACACCATCTACATCTTTTACCAAATCTTTTATATGGTCTGTAGTTCTTATTCCAAATCCTGCTACAACTGGAAGAGCTGTAAAAGATTTAATCATTTTTATCTGGTCTTTAAGCTTTGGATGAAACGTTCCATCTTCTCCTGTAGTAGCATTCATCGTTACAGTATAGATAAATCCTTCAGCATGTTTTGCTATATTTTGTATACGATTTGTATCTGCCGTCATTGCTATTAATGAAATTATTTTTACTACTCTATTATCATTTAATTGTTGTTTTAATTGTTCTATTAATTCAAATGGTAAGTCTGGAATAATTACTCCATAAACACCAATATCATCGCATTTTTTAAAAAAGGCTTTTTCTCCATAACTTAAAATAACATTATAGTATGCCATTAGGACATATTTACAATTAATTTCGTTTTGATGTTTATCTAACTCATCAAATATATAGTCGATTGTTATATGATTTTGAAGTGCTTCATGACCAGCTTTCATAATGATAGGTCCATCAGCTACAGGATCTGAAAATGGAATACCAATTTCTATCATATCTGCTCCACTTTTATCAAGTAATTTTACATTTTCTAAAAATTGTCTATTACCCATGATATAAGGAATAAATAATTTACTCATTTTTATCCTCCTTTCTTTGTTGGATATATTGTTGAATCGTTTCCATATCTTTATCTCCACGTCCAGATATTGTCACTACTAATATATCGTTTTGTTTCATTTGAGGTGCTAATTTTTCTACATAACTTAATGCATGTGCACTTTCTATAGCGGGGATAATACCTTCTATTTTGGTGAAGCGGACAAGTGCTTCCATTGCTTCTTCATCGCTAGCACATTCATAGGTTACTCTTCCAATATCATGATAATATGAATGTTCAGGTCCAATACCTGGGTAATCTAATCCTGCTGAAATAGAATGTGCCAATTCAATTTGTCCATGTTCATCTTGGATTAAATACATTTTTGGTCCATGAAGCACACCAGCCTTTCCTTTCCCTATCGCAAGTGCATGTTGATTAGTATCCTTACCTCTGCCAGCTGCCTCCACCCCGTATAATTTCACATTATCTTTGATAAAAGGATAAAATGTTCCTATTGCATTAGAGCCTCCTCCTACACAAGCAACTACTGCATCTGGCAAACGATGTTCCTTCTCTAATATTTGTGATTTTATTTCTTGACCAATTACACTCTGAAAATCTCTAACCATCGTTGGAAATGGATCCGGCCCTAAAGCTGATCCTAATAGATAATGTGTATCTTCCACGTGACTTACCCAATACTGTAGCGCTTTATTAACTGCGTCAGATAAAGTTCCTTGACCTTCATCCACAGCTTCAACTTTAGCTCCTAATAATTCCATCCTAAATACATTAAGTTGTTGTCTTTTGATGTCTTCTCTTCCCATAAAAACAATCAATTCCATATCAAATAATGCAGCCACTGTGGCACTTGCAACTCCGTGTTGTCCAGCTCCCGTTTCTGCAACAAGTTTATGTTTACCCATTCGTTTAGCGAGCAATGCTTGACCTATAGCATTATTGATTTTATGGGCACCAGTATGATTTAAATCTTCTCTTTTCAAATAAATTTTAGCCCCACCTAATGTTTCTGTGTATGATTTCGCATAAGTCAATGGTGTTTCTCTCCCAACGTAATCCTTTAAATAATATGCTATCTCTTGTTGGAATTTAGGATCACTTTTGGCTTTTTTATACGCTCTCTTTAATTCAATGATAGCTGGCATTAATGTTTCCGGTACATATTGTCCTCCGTACTCACCAAAAAAACCTAGTTCATTTGCTTCAGTTTGTATCTGTTTCATATTCTAAGCTCCTTTTAACGTAATTTATAATTGTTTCCATTTTCAATTTATCCTTGCATTCATTTGTCTCTATACCACTGGATATATCATAGCCTTTATGTGATAAATCTAGCTTTTCAATCTGTTGAATAGCATTTATATTTATTCCTCCTGCAATAAGATAAGGAATGTCTTGGCTTACTGATTCTAATATTTTCCAATTAAACGTTTGACCCGTACCACCAAATTGAATTGAAGGAGTATCAATAATAAATAAATCCACCCATGGCTTATATTGATTAATATCTCTATTCAAATTTTCTGTGGCCGGCAACGCTTTAATTATCTTAATATTCTTAAAATTCAATTTAACTTTTTGGATTAATTCAATTGCTTCATTACCATGAAATTGAATGGCATTCACATTGGTTTGTTGCAACAATGTATTTAATTCTTTATATGTAGGATTCACAACAACTATAACTCGATGAATGTGCTTTGCTACAAATTGATTTAAATAGTTAATTTGTTCTATATTTAAATGACGTTTACTTTTTGGATAATGAATAAAACCTATCATATCTATATCTAAGGAATTGGCTTTTAAAATATCACTTTTTGTTTTAAAACCACAAAATTTTAGTATATTCATTTCTCTTTATTTAATTTTAATGAAGGTAATAACGATGATATATTATTACTATTCATTAAAGCTCCTCCCACAAGTAACCCGTCTATTCCACTACTTACAATTTTTTTTACATCATTTAAAGTTGTAATACCACTTTCAGAAATATAGTAATAACCTTCTTTTTTCATTTCCAAAATGTCATTAGTATGTTCTACTTTAGTAATAAATGTTTTTAAATCTCTATTATTTATACCAATAATTTTAGGTTTAATTTGATATGCGCGTTCTAATTCTTCTTTGTTATGGACTTCAACTAAGACTTCTAAGTTTTGAGATATTGCATAATGATATAAAGACTGAAGTGTATCATTGGTTAAAATATTTACTATTAATAAAATAATAGAAGCTCCAGCTCTCTTAGCAAGATCAATTTGAAGCGGATCAATGATAAAATCCTTACATAATACTGGTAAATATGTGAGTTGTGTTAACGTTTGTAGACGTTCAAAACTCCCTCCAAAATATTTTTCATCGGTTAAAATTGAAATAGCATTTGCTCCATGATTTTCATATTTAGCAATTTGATGCTCTAAGTTAATGTCCTTGAATGCTTTTACAGAAGGACTTTTAGATTTTATTTCTGCAATAATACTCAATGTTGATTCTCTTTTCAAAGTGGTTTCTAGAGCTGACTTATAAGATACATCAACTTTTTTAATATGTTTTATTTTATCGGTATAATACCCATCACTTAGTAATTGTTTTTTATACTGTACAATCTCATCTAATATTGTCACTTTTATTCCCCTTTCATCAACTGATATTGTTTTAAGGCTTTGCCACTATCAATTAAATCTTTTGCTAAATCAACGCCCTTTTTAATACTATCCACTCTATTTGATATATATAAGGCTAATGCTGCATTCAGCACTACGACATTTCTTTTAGGGGAATGATCTTTTCCACTTAATATATCAATGGTAATGTTTTTATTTTCTTCAGGTGTACCACCTTGAAGTTCTATATTATTCGCATTAGCAATGCCGTAATCTCGTGCATTTAAAACATAATGTGAAATAGTTCCATCTTCATGTAATTCATATATTTCGTTATCCCCAGATAACGTTGCTTCATCCATTCTATTCGCGCCATGAAGTACGATACCTCTTCGTCGTCCTAAATCTTTCATAGTTTTAATAATCATGGATAATTGGGAAGCATCGTATACCCCCATTACTTGATAATCTAATTTAAAAGGATTGATTAATAGTCCGACAATATTGAAAATAGTTGGTTCATGAATGAGTTTTCTAATAGGTTGAATATATTTCATAATTGGATAAGATTCCATAGCGCTGATAAATGCTAAATGTGTTTTAGATACTTGTTTGACTACATTTGCTACTTTCGTAGTAGGAATGTGTAATTGTTGTAATAAATCGGTACTTCCAGAATTAGATGTAATGCTTTTATTTCCATGTTTAATGACTGGAACATTTGCACTTGCTACTACAAATGATACTGTCGTTGAAATATTGAAACTATTTGATTTATCTCCTCCTGTTCCACAAACGCATATACTTCCTTTGTATTCAGGTTGAGTTGAATACATCGTATGAATAAGACTTTTCACTATATAAGTTAATTCTTTTTGTTGTATCGACTTATTTGTGAAAGCTTGTAATAACTTTACTTTATCTTGAATATTACATTCTGGATTGATGAGATATTGAATAAATTCAGTAGTTTCATGTTGTGAGAGTGTTACATGGCTTTGAATTTGGTTGAGTAATGTTAAGGTCATCATATTTACCTCTTTCCTTTACGATATCGATAAAATTTTTAATTATTTGTTGTCCTTGGTCTGTTGCAAACGACTCGGGATGATATTGAATACCAAAATGTAATCCATTTTTTGTTTCATAAGATTGAATGCAATCTTTTGTTCTTCCAGTAATTATTAATTGTGATGGAAAAGAGATTTCATCACTTATTAATGAATGGTAACGCATTATATTAAATTGATTTGCTAAGTTGTTATACAATTTAGTTTGTTGAATAACTGTTAATATATCGACTTTACCATGCATGACTTTTTCACCTTGAATAACATGGCCACCGTAATAGCATGTTATTGCTTGTGCACCTAAACATACGCCCAATATCGGTAAAGATTTATACCTTTCAATAATATTCAATAGATGGTTACTATCTAAAGGATGACCAGGTCCTGGAGATATGATGAGACCATCACTTTGGTTAACGTAATTAAGCACATCTTTATCATCTGGATATTTAACAATGACGTCGTCTAATTGACTTACTATATCAACTAAGTTATATGTAAATGAGTCATAATTATCAATGATTAAAATCATGGTGTTACCTCCAATAAACTTTTTGCTTTTAATAATGTTTCTTCTAATTCCTTTTCTGGTACTGAATCATAAACCACCCCACATCCTGCTTCGACTTTCACGGTAGTATCATCGATTAACATTGTTCTTATTGCTAAGGCAAAGTCTAAATTCTGATTGCAATTAATGTAGCCTACACCACCACTATATAGGCCACGTTTATATGGATATGTCTCATATATACGCCTAATTGCTCTAAGTTTTGGAGCTCCTGAAACAGTTCCTGTAGGTAATAAATTAGCAATTACTGTCATAGGAGATAATTCTCGCTTAATCTCACCTCTTACTTCGCTTACAATATGCATGACATGCTCATATTTTTCAATTTCCATTAATTTTGTAATTTTTGAACTACCGGTTCTACTGACTCTATGTATATCATTTCTGCCTAGATCAACAAGCATTCGATGTTCGCTTAATTCCTTTTCATCACTCAATAATTGCTCTGCATTTTGCTTATCTTCTTTTATGGTTTTACCTCTTTTAATTGTTCCAGCGATTGGATTCGTAATGACCGTTCCATCTTGTACAGCTACAAAACTCTCTGGAGAACTGCCTATAATAATTTGTGTATTCATATTAATATAGTACATATATGGACTTGGATTACGTCTTTTTAAGTTTTGGTATAATTGATAACTTAATTGCAATGTATTATTTTTAAAATAATGATTGTAGCTATATATTCTAGATGGTACAACTTGAAACATATCGCCTTCTTTTATAAGTTCTTTCAATTGTTTTATAGTATTTATAAATTCATCATCTGATACATTTGGCATGATATTTGAAGGCGTAGGAGGATGAATATAATCATCTGTATAAGCTTTAATTTGAGATAGTGCCTTTACTCTATTTTTTACTCTTTCTTCTAAATCTTTCTGTTCTACTTCTGAGAATTGATTTGTAGCAATAACATATAATTCATCTTTATAATGATCAAATACATATACATCTTCTATCATGTGAAATTCAATATCATTGCTATCCTTAATTTCTTGTATAGATTGCTGTTTTAACATTGGAAATTCATGTCTTATTAAGTCAAAACTACATGTACCAATAAAGCCAGATACAAATGGTAAATGTTTTAATTTTTCATCTGTAATCTGAATATTAAATTGATTGATATAATCTTTTAAGTATTCATAAGACTTTTCAGTAATTTCAATATTTTGTTTTTTTGTTTTTATCGTTAGTAAGTCGTTGTTTAACACAACAGAACCATAGCTTTCGAATGCTACAATAGAATATCTACCTTTAACTTGTTTTTGACTGGTACTTTCTAAAATAATTTTATTTTTCTTTAACTTTCCTAATACTTCGGGTGTAATATTAGCTCTAAGTATTTCATAATATATTTTCATTAAGCTTTAGTCCTTTCTCAAAAAAATATCAGCATCCTTATTTAAAAGGACGCTGACGCGCGGTACCACCTTAATTAACTAAATATTTTGAATTATCAAAATATTTAAAGTTCACTCATTTTTCATTTAATTTTTTATAAGTATAAACCCAATTTCATTATTAGTGATGTTAGTTTTCATCAACCACTAACTTTCTATGATTATCTAGCTAATAATTACTATATTTATACCAAAAAGACACCACGATTACGTTCCATAGATAAGGACGCGTTACCGTGGTGCCACCTTAATTAACATTACATGTTCACTTTACTGCTATTAAATTTAACCTTCTAAGTCCAATTCAAACATATGCTGTGCTAATTTACATCATCCATTAGCTTTCTATTTGCTACATCACATATCTTCTACTCAATTCTCAGAATTATTAAAATATTATTATAATTCAGTATAATACATAAATAAATCTTCCTTGTCAATATTTATTTCAATTTATTGATGACAAGCAATAGGCATATAATAAGTTTTGAGCGGCATGTATAGAATCAATATGTGTTCGTTCCAGTGCATGAGAGGACTCAATACCAGCTCCAAATAACCCATGTTTAATATCTGCTCCTGCTTTTAATGCTGCAGACGCATCTGACGTATAATAAGGATAAATATCTATTTTATACGGAATATGATTAAATTTACATAAGTTTACTAGATGTGTTTTTAATTCTTTATGATAAGGTCCAGACGCATCTTTAGCACAAATAGATACTGTATATTCGTCAGAAGATTGTCCCTCTCCAAGTGCTCCCATATCAAAAGCAATAAATTCTACAATTTTATTAGAAATAGATGCATTCGCTCCATATCCTATTTCCTCATTATTAGAAATATAAAATTGAATAGTATGTGGTAATTTAATTTGTTCATTTTTTATTCTTTCTAATAAATCTAATATCATTGCTACACTTGCTTTGTCATCTAAATGTCGGGATTTAATAAATCCAGATGATGTTATTTCTGTTCTTGGATCAAAGCTAATAAAATTACCTACTTCTATTCCTAAATCTTCTGTCTCTTGCTTAGAAGACGTTTTTTCGTCTATACGGACTTCCATGTGTTCAATATCTCTTGGGATTTTTTCATTTTCACGATATACATGAACACTTGTTTCATGTAAACATATTGTTCCTGTGTATGTTTCGCCAGAGTCTGTTTCAATCTGACAATATTCTCCTTCAATCGCATTATATTTAAATCCACCAATTAGATCGATTGTTAAACGACCATCTTCTTTAATTTCTTTTACCATTGCACCTAAAGTATCTACATGAGCAGTAATACAACGTTGACGCTCATTGTCTTCGCCCTCAACTGTGATAATTAAAGCACCTTTATTTGTTAATTGAGTTGAATATCCTAAATGTTCTACTTTTTGTTTTACATAACTTATTGCTTTATAAGCATTTCCCGAAGGACTATTAATGTTAGTTAAGTTTTGAATTAATTCTAATATCTTTGATTCCATTCAACTTCCCCCTTTATCAATTTAAATATATTTTAACTTAGATAAATAGCGAACTCTAATGAATAGTATTGTTTAAAATGAATGACTAATTTAAAATATAGATATTCTGAATATTTAGAAATAAGGAGAGCTCATATGAAAAATATTTTATTTGTTGGTTTAGGATTAATTGGTGGAAGCTTAGCTAGTAATTTAAAATTTTATCAATCTGATTTTATAATTTCTGCCTATGATACTGATGTAACTCAACTAGATAAAGCAATGTCTATTGGTATAATTGATAAAAAGATTAATGATTATGCACTTGGTGTTAAGGAAGCGGATATTATTATCTTTGCTACTCCAGTTCATCAAACAGCGATATATCTAAATTCATTACCTAATTATGAAACTAAATCACATTTGATTGTAACGGATACTGACAGTACAAAGCTTATCATTCAAAATTTTGAAAAACGTTTATTAGACTCAAATATCCATCTTGTTAGCGGGCATCCAATGGCTGGTAGCCATAAATCCGGTGTCCTTAATTCAAAAAAGCACTTATTTGAAAATGCATACTATATTTTAGTTTACGATGATGAACATAATACACAAGCAGCTAAAACATTACAAGATTTGCTCTCTCCTACACTAGCTAAATTTATTGTTACTAATGCAAAAGAACATGATTATGTAACGGGGATTGTCAGTCATGTTCCACATATTATTGCCTCTAGTTTAGTACACTTGAGTTCAAGCCATGCAAATGATCATGCTTTAGTCAAACAGCTTGCTGCTGGTGGATTTAGAAATATTACAAGAATTGCAAGTAGTAATGCCGAAATGTGGAAGGATATCTCACTTAGTAATAAACAAAATATCATTAGTTTACTAGAAGATATGCAAACCAATATTAAGGATATGATAGTTAAACTTAAAAATGAAGAAGAACAACAAATATATCAATTCTTTGAAGAAGCAAAAATATTTAGAGATCAATTACCTCTTAAACAACATGGTGTAGTCAATGTTGGGTATGATTTATATATTGATATTCCAGATAAAGCGGGTATGATTAATAAAATTACTTCTATACTTAGTTTACATAATATTTCTATAAGAAACTTAAAAATTTTAGAAGTTCGTGAGGATATTTTAGATGCTTTACAAGTTACCTTTAAAACTCCAAAAGATCGTGAATTAGGTATTGTTGCTTTAAATGAATTTGATACTTATATTCCATAAAAATGGAAGTGGGCCAAAATTCAAAATGAGTTTTGACCTACTTCCATTTATTTACATCTTATGACCTGCCATTAATCCTAATCTATTATGTTTTGTTCCAGATTCAGTATAAGAAATTGCTTTTGAAACGATGCCTTTACCATATTTTTTTTGTAACGTATCAATCGTTTTAGCTAAATTTTCATCTCTTTGTCTTTTATATTCATCTATAAATAAATTTAATTGTCGATTTTCTTCATTAATGAATTGTGTTAGTGAAACACTTAACGTACGATACAAAGCGTGTTTATCACACAACTGATTCGCATAATCATTAACGACTTTAAACATATCTTGTTCTAGATTTGTAGCATCAGTTAAAGTATGTTGTTTATGTATTCCTCCACCTTCAGTATATCCAAATGAAAAATGTATAGTACGTGCTAATTGCTTTCTTTCTCTTAATCTACAAGCAACATCTTCAATCAACTCTTGCATAACAATTTTTGTTTCATTAAATTGATAGTCTCTCATCAAAATTTGGCTTTTACATATAGCTGGATTGTGAATTTTACTTTTTTCTCTTATTTTACTTTGATCTATACCGTTAGCATGTAAATGCATATCAGTGCCTAATATACCAAAGTCTTTTTTTAAATATCTATGAGGATAATGTGCTAAATCACCTATTGTAATAATTCCTTTTTTATTTAACTTTATTTCTGTTTTTTTATTGATTCCCCAAAATGATTTTAATGGTGAGATACACCATAATTTATCGGGGATATCATGATATCGCCACTCAGTAATACCTTCTTTTATGTGTTTAGCTTCGACATCCATAGCTACTTTACTAAGTAACAAGTTAGATCCAATACCTATCGTGCAGTATATTCCCGTCTTATCTAAAACTTCTTTTTGAAAACACTTAGCAAAAGAATATACTGTAGTATTAAAAAGATGGTAGCTATTTGTTACATCCATAAAAAATTCATCAATACTATACTGATGTAAATCTTCCTCTGGAACATATTTAAGAGCAATTTTAGAAATTTCTAATGATACTTCTAGATATCTTCTCATACTTGGATTAATAATATAAATATCATTACGTTGTGGAATTTCAAATAATCTAGATCCCGTTTTAATACCAAGTTCTTTTAATTTAGGTGTTGCTGCCAACACAACAGATCCTTGTCGCTTAGTGTCAGCTACCACTGCTAATTTTGTCGTTAAAGGATCTAACCCTTTTTCAATACAAGACACACTAGCATAAAAACTTTTCTGATCTACACATAGTATGTCTCTATCTTCAAGTAAATTATAATCATACATATCAATCCTCTCCTTAGATAATTCAATTATATAAGAACGTTTGTTCTCTTACAATATTAAAAAGAACAAATGTTCTGTTTAAATATCTTGAAGTTCATTTTTTAAAAATGATATACTAAGCACATAATTATATAAGGAGGAAAACATCATGCCGATTGTAAATGTAAAATTATTAGAAGGACGCTCAGATGAGCAATTAAAAAACTTAGTCACTGAGGTTACAAATGCAGTGGAGAAAACAACAGGTGCAAATAGAGAAGCAATCCATGTAGTTATTGATGAAATGCAGAAAAATCACTACGGTGTAGGTGGCGTAAGAAAATCAGAACAATAATATTATAATCTTTAAAGTTTACATAATAATATTATTGTAGTTAAAAAGATAATAAATAAGCAGACCAAAGTGGCCTGCTTATTTATTATCTTTTAAAAATGACTCTATTGCTTTTTTATTTTTCTCTTTATCAATATCTAATGCACTACCATCGTTATTAGTATTAATATTTTGATAAGAATTTTTTAACGGTACAGTTAGTGTTTCCACATTTTTATCGCCTCGTATTCCAAAACTTAGTCCTGTTTGGAAAATAGCTGAGTTTGGCATATCTGTATTAATATATCCTCTCAATATACCAGCTACTTTAGGTAATTTCACGATTGTACTTGGGGTAATTAATTCTTTCTTAAGTGTTTGCATAACTTGTTGTTGACGTCTCACGCGTCCAAAGTCCCCCTCTGGGTCATGTCTAAATCTAGCATAACCTAATAATTCTTTACCGTTTAATCGATGATGTCCTTTTTTCAATGAAACCCCAATATTTTCTGACATATCTTTTTCAACATCAATCGGCACACCATTAGGTTCTAATTCATCAATCATTTTTTCAAAGCCAGTGAAATCAATGACTGCATAGTATTCAGGATTAATACCTAAATTTTTATTTAATGTTTGTCTCAATAACTCTGGTCCACCAAGTGAGTATGCAGCGTTAATTTTATATTTGTCATAACCAGGAACTTCAGCATAAATATCACGCATAATTGACATCATTTTCATTTTTTTCTTAATATAGTCATACTGTACAACCATAATAGAGTCAGTTCTTGATTTTCCACCATTAGCTTGGTCAGCACCGAGCATTAATACTGTGATTTTCCCGTCATTTTTAACGGCTCCATTAAATTTATGAATTTTAATATTTTTTGCATGTTCTTGTGCATATTTCATCCCACTTTGATATCCGTGAACGACATACGTAATCATTACAATAAGTAAAACTACAATAATCAGTATTACAAAAGGTAATTTTCGAAGTTTTTTCTTCTTGCGTCGTTTAGAAGGTATCGTTGTCCCCGTTTGCCGTCTTAATATTGTATTATCCTTCTCTTCTGTCATATTTACCTACCTTACACTCTTTAAAATCTTCAAAATAATATTCGGATATACTATAATATATAAATAAGTTATATAAAATACCTTAAAAAATCAAGTGTTTTCAATAAATATTACAAAGGTGTTAGGAAAGGATGGCGTAAATGAATATTAATACAGCATACTTTGCAGGAGGCTGTTTCTGGTGTATGACAAAAACGTTTGATCAATTTGAAGGTATTGAATCAGTAACATCAGGTTTTATGGGAGGATCAGTTAAAAATCCAACCTATGAACAAGTAAAAAGCGGAACTACTGGACACTACGAAACTGTTAAAATAGAGTATGATGTTGCTTTATTTTCTTATCATAAATTATTAGAAATATTTTTTTCAGTCATTGATCCATTAGATGCTGGGGGTCAATTTCAAGATAGAGGGTCACAGTATCAAACAGCTATTTTTTATACAAATGATGATCAAAGAAAAGTTGCGATTAATTATATCAAAGATTTAGAACAAACGATGCATTCTGATAAAGCCATTGCTACTAAGGTTCTTCCCGCTTCAAATTTTTATAAAGCAGAAGAATATCATCAAAATTTCTATAAAAAAAATCCTGAACATTACGCACAAGAACAGCGAGATCGCGCAAATTATGATCCTCGTTCTAACTCATAATAAAAAAGATATCCGAATTCGGATATCTTTTTTATTTATGTCTAATCACTCGCATTACTTTTAACATACTGTACCATAGAGAACTATCTTTTCTATATACCAAAAATCGCGGTTCCCACTGAGGACTATATTTTTCTTTATATCTTCGTAACCCCTGAAAACGATATAAACCATTAAAATGTTCAAACACACGTCCCGCAATACGTTCTCGTAAATAAGAATAATCGAGTTGACCTACATTTGATAAGGTAGCCATACCCATGTTAAAAGCTTTATACCCTTTTTCTTTACCCCATAATAACATATGTAGATATAATCCATCCATTAGAGGTAAATCTAATTCAGGTAACCAACGAATTAAATCTACTGAAATTGCTTCGTTATAGTATGTTGGCATTAATGTACAAAAAGCAATAATCTTACCTTCTTCATTTTTCATAATTCCAATTGGCGCTTTATCTAAGTACTGTTCTGTAAATTGACCCACAGAAAAATGCATTTCAGTACGTCCATCGAGCCACTTATCACTTACTTTTCTAAGCTCTTCTATAAACGCTTTAGAAAATGGTGGTTCTATAATTTCAAATTTAATATTTAAATCATTAAATTTATTCAGTGTTGCTCTAAAACCACGTCGTTTTTTTCCAGAAGTAGTAAATTGTGTTAAATCAATAATAGCCTCTTCGCCTAATTTAAAAAATTGATTTCCAAAATTATGATACAACGGCATAAAACGATCAGATACTTGATAGAAAATGACATCATAACCTAACTTTTCAGCATAACGATAGAAATCATCCAGCAATGATTGGAATGATGCTGTATTTCCAATTGGATCTCCCAATACGACCAGCGCATTTGATTTATATCTATACATAAGAAAGGCTTGTTCACTGTCATGCATAAATACATCTTTATCACCACTATATATCAAATGACTTAAATAATTCCCTCCATATGTTTCTATAATTGATTTACATTGAGAAAATTCTTGGAATTGATGTGGGCGTTCAAAGCGACGACCAAATAACCATGCAATACCAACAATTAATAATATAACAACTACCACAGTTAACCAGAAATAGTATTTTAATAATGACGTATCCATTTCCAAGTGATATAAATCTAAAGCATATAAGGTTTCAGAAATAATGAAATGATTAATATATAAAACAATCACACTAATGACTAAGGTAAATATTAAGTTTTTTAATCTAAATGGACGTTTAAAAACTTTCGCACGTCGATAAGCTAAAATAAGTAAGATAAAAATAATGATGAGCCATGTAAGTAACATGATAGAAGCATACGTATGTAACGTTGCAAGAAATATTAAAACAAGTGAAATCATTGAATACATAATTGCTCTCTTACTTTGCTTATATATTCCCCTTACATTAACAAGTAATATTAAACATGCACTTGTATGAATAGACAACATGATATAGTAAATAAAATGATTAGCATCATATAATCCATCATAAACAATCGTCACATTATTAATAAAGAAAATAAAACTTGTTAATAGTGCAAGAATAGATAAAGCAAATGCTGGGATTTTTGAAATAATATCTTTTTGATAAGACAGTATGAATGAGGTGACATCTTTAGCAGGTACAAAATATTTAGATTCTTCAAAGTACTTACGTGCAGAATTGCCAAATTCAAACGTAGATAAAATTAAAGCAATGATAACAGGTACAAAATAATAAGCAAAACGATATAGCAGTAAGGCAATTAATATTTTTTCTTCAGGAATATCTAAGGATTTTAGTCCTAATAAAACAACTAAATCAAATGCCCCGAATCCACCTGGAATAAAACTAATCAGTCCAGAGAGTGCAGCAATAATAAAAATACCAAGTAATGTTGTAAAAGCTACATGAATATCAATAATCCATGCCGACAAGTAAAGTACAACAGCAGCGGCTATCCATTCAATACTTGAAACAAGCGTGCAATATATTCCTACCAATTTATTATGTTCAGTAACCGGTTTAACGACTGTATACACTATAAAAATAGGTAAAAATAAAGCGACTACGTACAATACCCATTTTACAAAACGTACTTTATCAAGAATATGAGAAGCATCGAAAATATGAAGTACGACTAAAATAGATAAGAAGCTTAAACCAGTTAACATTGAAACTAATATGATTGAAATAGCGTGAAGTAATCTTTTTCTATCAGAAGTATAATTTTTATAAATAAATGTTCTAAATCCTGCGCCTATAAATCCACCAAATCCAACAATAGCATTAAATGCATTAATAATATAACTCAAACGAAATACTTTGTTCAGTGGTATACTCAACTTTAAAGTTTTAACAAGAATGACATCATATAAACTTAAAAGTAGCATTGATGCGCCACCACATATAAATAAACCAATTAAAAACCATCGATTGATTTTACTAAATGCTTCTAATGTTTGTTTGAAGTTAATATGTGACAATTCATGATATAAAGTAGCAACTACTACAATAAAAAGTGTGACAGCAAATACCACTTTTAATATAGATATCAATCTATTTTTATGTTCTTCAGTCATTATTCATTATTATCCTTTACATTATATTAATATAAAATATATCATATCATATTCTAGGTATATATCTTTAGACTATTGAACTAACATAATTGTAAGATAAAAAGGAGTGGAAGAGAATTCATCGTCCTACTCTAGCAACGATGACTAGCACTATATTAAAAAGCCTAAGACAACTCATTAAGTTGTCTTAGGCTTTTTAATATAGTGATTTATTCTGGTTCTGTGTAATCTTTATGTTCTTCTTTTTTAATTTCATATTGACCTGCATCATCACCATAATATTTATTGTAACGACGTTTAAATAATAAGAAGATATGAGAAACTAATACTTTTAAAATAGCATAGCCAGGAATACCTAAAATAACTCCTACAATACCTAATAAATTACCCGCACTTAATAAAATAAAGATAATTGTTAGAGGATGAATTTTTAATGTTTTTCCCATAATATTAGGAGAAATAAAATGACCTTCAATAAATTGAACCAACGTCCACACAATAATCAATTTTAATAACATGAACGGTGAAGTAATAATCGCAATAATAATTGCCGGAGAAATTGCAATTGTTGGTCCTAAGTATGGGACTACACTCGTTACTGCAGCAATTGAAGCCAGAACTAATCCATAATCTAAACCAATAATAGAATAACCAATAAACAATAAAATACCAATACAAAATGATACGATAATTTGGCCTTGAATATATGAGCCGACCTGTACACTCATTTTTTCTAATAAATCATGATAGTCTTTTCTAAATTTAGGCGGCATAATTTTAGTTGTATAGTCTCTAAATTTAGTTCCATCTTTCAACATAAAGAATAATACAAATGGTGTAGTTGCAATCACAACACCGACATTCACAATAGCTTCTGCAAATGTTCTAATTTTAGTTCCAAATCCACTAAAATAATCTGACGTTAACGATGGAATCTTTTTAGAAGTAGAATCAAGCCATTCCTGAATTTGATTATAAAATGAAGATAAAATAGACATATGTGTCACTTTATCAATAGCTCTATTAAATTTTTCAATATATTTTGGGAAGTTACTTGCAAGTTGTTTAATTTGATCACCAATCACAGGAATTAATAAATCGATAATTAATGTTGCGCCTCCAATAATCACTAAAAAGACTATTATAATTGCTAATAATCTTGGAATATTATAACGTTCCATCAAATTAATTACTGGATTTAACAAATAATACAAAATAAGCGATAAAATAATTGGCGCTGCAATAGTATTAAAGATAATGACAAAAGGCTGAAAAACATAAGAAATTTTGTCAAAGATGAATATAGTAATACCAAGTAATACTAATGAAACTAGCGCAAATAATAAATCTTTACCACCCAAAAACTTCATAAAGCGTGTTTCAGAAAAGCTTAGCTTATTAGTTTTCTTTCCTTCATCCTTTTTGTGGTCCATTGACATATCATTTTCACCGTACCCTTTAATCTAAAATAAAATAATCTATATTATATCATACCATGTAGCTTATTCATTTTGTGTGTTATTTTGAGATTGAAAATGATAAATATGCAATGCTAAATAAACAATTTCTGAATCATCTATATCAATATCTAGATCTTTTTGAATAACTTTAGAAATCTTATATGCTGTACTATAACAATTAGGGTAATATGTTTTGACCATATTGATAAATTCATCTTGTGCATGAACGTATTCCTTTTTATTTAAACGACGAATTAGGAATTGAATATGTCTAATAAATCGTTGATATTGAACAGTTCGAGGGTTTACAGGATACCCTATGTCATTTTCGATAATTAATACACATTTACTTATCATTTTATTAATTAAAGATATTTCACTCATAGGTAAATCTTCTTTATTTGAAGCAATATGCAATGCTATAAAACCTATTTCATCATCAGGAAATGTGACGTCTAATTTCTCATTTAATCGCTGTATAACTTGTGTGGCAATATCATATGCCTCACTATATAAATGTTTAGTTTCCATTGCAAAGGGATTACTAATTATTTGATTTTGTTTTAAGCGTTTATATGCAAAAGTAATATGATCGGTTAAGGCAATGACTAGTTGTTTATCATCTTTCATATAAGTTGTACTTGTAATATAGTTAACTGATTCAATAATTGCCTGTAAGACCTCTTCATCAGCTATTTCAACTAGAGATTTGTAATATTCTTGTTGTTTTTTTTGATCTAATTTATACACTTTCTCAATAGAAGCATTATCATCTACGACCATTCCAGGCTTTTTATTAAAACCAATGCCTTTACCGATTAAAATAACTTCTTGATTACTATTGATGCATATGATGACGTTATTATTTAAAATTTTTGAAATATGATATTTGCTCATCATTATCATCCTTTTTTTACTATTAAAATTATATAGTTAAACATTATATTTGAAAAGTCATCCTTTTAAAAAACACTTCTTTCTCGCATTACTCTAAGAGATGGAGAAAAGAAGTGTTGATTTAAATTATTAATGTTTTTTAGATATTTTATCTTCGCGTCCCCAAGATTCAATACCAAATAAATTAATCTCAAGGTTTTCTGGTTTAAATACAGGTTTTAAACCGGCACGTTTTTGTTGAATATAATCTTTCATAACAGCAAATGCAATATTTGAAAGACCTATAATGGAAACAAGGTTTACAATGGCCATTAATCCCATAAATAAGTCCGCTGTACTCCATACGGTTTCAGTTTTAACAACTGCGCCTATAAATACTAATACAACAACTAAGCATCTAAAAATAAATAAAATTGCTTTATTTTTAGATAGAAATTCTATATTAGATTGTCCGTAATAGTAATTACCAACTACAGAAGAAAATGCAAATAGAGTAATCGCGACAGTTAAGAAGATACCACCTGGAGAACCAAGATGTTCATTCAATGCAGATTGTGTAACTTCTACACCTTGTGGCGCTTTTTCACCAAATTTTAAGCCTGAGTAAAGTAAAATCATAATAGCTGTTGCTGTACAAACAAGCATTGTATCGAAGAAAACACCTAAAGATTGAAGTAATCCTTGTTTTACTGGATGTGGTACAGCAGCAGTAGCAGCCGCATTGGGTGCTGAACCCATACCTGCTTCGTTAGAGAATAAGCCACGTTTTATACCTTGTAAAATCGCTGTACCTACCGCGCCACCAGCGACTTGTTCCATTCCGAACGCACTTTTAATAATTGTACCAATCATTGGAATGATTTGATCAAAATTCATTAGTAAGATAAATAAAACTATACCAACATAAACGATAGCCATTATTGGAACAATTAAAGATGACAACGTTGCAATACTACGTACACCACCGAAGATAATGATTGCTGTAATGACAGCCAAAATAATACCAGTAATGACTGGACTAATATGATATTGTGTTCTTAAAGATTCAGCAATAGTATTCGATTGAACAGTGTTAAATACAAATGCAAATGTAACAGTAATTAACACAGCAAATGTGATACCAAGCCATTTTTGATTTAAACCTTTGGTTATGTAATAAGCTGGACCTCCTCGGAAGCCACCTTCTTTATCATGAACTTTGTAAACTTGTGCAAGTGTTGCTTCTATAAATGCACTCGCAGATCCGATAAATGCGATAATCCACATCCAAAAAACTGCCCCAGGACCACCTAACACAATCGCTGTTGCTACACCAGCAATATTTCCTGTTCCAACACGGGAACCTGCACTAATAGCAAATGCTTGAAAAGGTGAAATACCTTTCTCTCCATTTTTCAGAGTTTCTGGTTTTTCAACTAATGCTCTAAACATTTCAGGTAACATTCGTAGCTGAACAAATTTAGAACTAATAGTAAAGAAGATACCTGCTGTCAATAGTAAACCTATTAAATACTGTGACCAGATTAAATCATTTCCAACTTGGACAACAGATTTAAACCAATCAGGTATTAAACTATCAAAATCTCTCAATTAAATCCCTCTCATCAAAAATTATCGTTATGATATACATTACAAGAGATTTATATTGTAGTATTAAAGGTCAAAATGTACATATTTTTCATGTTATCACTTTGATATACTTATCAACAATATAAATCTCTTGTGAGTTATAAATAGTTAAATATTAAATTAATTTTATCATCTTATGAATTACTTGAAAACAAAAATTTTAAAATCATATTAATTTATTATCATTGATTTTACATTTCCAAATTCATTTGTATCAATCACAAATGAACCATTTGTATATTGTTCAGAAAGATGAATATTAGAAATTTCACCTGTTTCAGCATGTTTATTTGAATAAAGTGTATAGTATGTTTCATCTCTGACAACATATGCAGCTACAATACGATGAGGATTTTTTTTCAATTCTTTTAAAAGTGTAATACCTCTTTGTGCGCGTTTGGCATCTTGTAATATATCTTTAGCAATACGTTTTACTGCTCCTCTTTGAGTAGCCATAATGATTGAATTATTCTTATCAACAGTATCAGTCATAATAACATAATCTTCATCTTTTAAATTGATAGATTTCACACCAGCCGCTCTTAATCCTGTATCTGAAAGTTCTTTTGTAGAATACGTTAATGACATGCCTTTATGTGTAATAACAGTAATCATTTGTTCTTGAGTTATGCGAAGTACATTTACCACTTCATCTTCATTTTTTAATTTTGTTGCAATAAGTGGCTTATTGAATCGCGTGGTTTTAAATAATGATTGATTACTCTTTTTAATCATGCCATTACGAGTTGCAATAATATAAAATGCTTTACCATCAAATGTTTTTTCGTTAAAAACATCTATAATTCTCTCATTTTCTTCTAAAGGTACAATTTGCGATACATGTTGACCTAGCTCTTTCCATCGCACATCTGCAATTTTATGAATTGGAATAAAGAGATATCTTCCTTTATTCGTAAATACTAAAGCTGTATCTTGAGTATTTACAGTTTGGTATTTGAGTAGACTATCTCCCTCTTTTAAACCTACTTCTGTCACACCACTTGCATTAAAGCTACGTGTAGACGTACGTTTTATATATCCATGTCTAGTCACACTTAAAACAACTTCTTCACTTGGTACAATAACTTCTTTATCAATTTTAATTTCTGATATTTCCGCTTCAATTGAAGATAAACGTGATGTTTTAAAACGTTTTCGAATCTCTGTAAGTTCTTTTTTAATAACGTTTAATAATGCGTCATGATTATCAAGAATATTTCGATACTCTTCTATTAATTTTTGTAATTCTTCATGTTCTTCTTCAAGTGCAACAATATCAGTATTAGTTAAACGATATAATTGAAGCATCACAATGGCTTCTGCTTGTGCTTCAGTAAAGTCAAATTCTTTTACTAAATTATCTTTTGCATCTTTTTTATTTTTAGAATGACGAATCAGCGCAATCACTTCATCTAATATAGATAAAGCTTTCATAAGACCTTCTACAATATGCATGCGCTTTTCAGCATGATTTAAATCATATTTTGTACGATTAGCTACAACTTCAATTTGATGATTTAAATAACTGTCAATAATTTCACGTAGCCCCATTAATTTTGGACGTCCATCACTAATAGCGACCATATTGAAATTATAAGTAATTTGTAAATCAGAATTTTTATATAAATAGTTTTTAATAGACTCTGAATTAACATCTTTTTTTAATTCAATAGCAATTCTTAAACCTGTACGATCCGTTTCATCACGTACTTCAATAATACCATCTACTTTTTTATCAGCACGAAGCTCATCAATACGTTTCACAAGTGAACTTTTATTCACTTCATAAGGAATTTCTGTCACAATTAATTGTTTACGTCCATTTCTTAACGCTTCTTCCTCTACTTTTGAACGAACAACAATTTTTCCTTTTCCTGTTTCATAGGCTTTCTTAATACCATCAATACCTTGAATAATACCGCCTGTTGGAAAATCAGGGCCTTTGATATATTTCATTAATTGATTTACTGAAATATTAGGATGATCAATATATTTTAATGTTGCTTGAATTACTTCACCTAAATTATGTGGAGGAATATCAGTAGCATATCCTGCCGAAATACCAGTCGAACCGTTTACTAGTAAGTTGGGAAATCTTGCCGGTAACACTATAGGTTCAAGTGTTGTGTCATCATAGTTTGGTACAAAGGACACTGTTTCCTTATTAATGTCACGAACCAACTCCTCAGAAAGTTGACTTAATTTCGCTTCTGTATAACGCATCGCAGCAGGTGGATCATTATCAATACTACCATTATTACCATGCATTTCGATTAATACATGACGCAACTTCCAATCTTGGCTTAAACGTACCATTGCATAATAAACTGAAGAATCACCATGTGGATGATATTGACCAATAACATCCCCAACTGTTTTCGCACTTTTACGGAAATTTTTATCATACGTATTGCCACTACTATACATAGCAAATAAAATTCTACGTTGTACAGGTTTTAAACCATCACGCACGTCTGGTAACGCACGTTCTTGAATAATATATTTACTATATCTTCCAAAGCGATCGCCAATAACATCTTCAAGTGATAGGTCTTGAATTATCTCACTCAATTGACTTCCTCCTCATCATATTCCTCAGTATCTAGTATTTGAACTTCTGTATTATCTAAAATACTTTGATCTTCTTGCATGCCAAATTCAACATGATTTTCAATCCATTCACGTCTTGGTGCAACTTTATCTCCCATTAATGTTGTTACACGTTTAGAAGAACGTACTTCATCATCGATTTGGACTCTAATCAACGTTCTTGTTTCAGGATTCATTGTAGTTTCCCACAATTGCTCAGGATTCATTTCACCTAAACCTTTATAGCGTTGTAAAATTAAACCTTTACCTAATTGTTTTTGAAGTTTTTCCAATTCATCATCTGTCCAAGCATATTCTACTTTTTTAGATTTTCCTTTACCTTTTTCTAATTTGTATAATGGAGGTAATGCAATAAAAACACGACCTGCTTGAACAAGAGGTCTCATATATTTGAAGAAAAATGTTAATAATAACACTTGGATATGGGCGCCATCTGTATCAGCGTCAGTCATAATAATAACTCTATTATAATTACTATCTTCTAATTTAAAATCATTACCAACACCCGCACCAATTGTATGAATAATTGTATTAATTTCTTCATTTTTGAAAATATCTTCAAGTTTTGCTTTTTCAGTATTAATCACTTTACCTCGTAAAGGTAAAATAGCCTGGAATTTTCTGTCTCTCCCAAGTTTAGCTGATCCCCCTGCTGAATCACCTTCGACAAGATATAATTCATTTTTCTCAGTATTCTTACTTTGAGCAGGCGTTAACTTTCCTGATAATAATGTATCTTTACGTTTGTTTTTCTTACCAGAACGTGCATCTTCCCGTGCCTTACGAGCCGCTTCTCTTGCCTGTTGCGCTTTAATAGCTTTCTTCACAAGTGATTTAGATAATTGCCCCTTTTCCTCTAAGTAATAAGGTAATTTTTCAGAAACAACAGAATCTACTGCACTACGCGCTTCAGATGTACCAAGCTTAGATTTAGTTTGTCCCTCAAATTGCAGTAGTTCTTCTGGAATACGTACAGAAATCACTGCTGTTAACCCTTCTCTAATATCATTACCATCTAAGTTTTTATCTTTATCTTTAAGTTCATTGATACGACGTGCATAGTCATTAAATACGCGTGTCATTGCTGTTTTAAATCCTACTTCATGAGTTCCGCCATCTTTTGTACGTACATTATTAACAAAACTTAATATACTTTCAGAATATTGATCATTATATTGAAAAGCAACATCTACTTCGATTCCATTTGCAGCACCTGTAAACGTTGTAACATCATGCAATACTTCTTTACCTTCATTGATATAACTTACAAATTCTTTAATACCTTCTTCGTAATGATAAACATCTTCACGTTCTTTTCCATCACGTAAATCTTTCAATGTAATTTTTAAGTTTTTTAATAAGAATGCAGATTCTTGTAAGCGCTCACTTAATGTATCAAAATTAAATGACGTTGTTGTCTTAAAAATACTTGAATCTGGTTTAAATGTGACTTTTGTACCTGTTTTCTTAGTTTTTCCTGCTTTCACTAAACCAGAGGTTGGAATACCACCATCTTTAAAAAATTGCTTATAAATTTGTCCATCTCGATGAATTTCAACTTCTAGCCATTCACTTAAAGCATTAACTACGGAAGCACCAACACCATGAAGTCCTCCAGAAGTTTTATATCCACCTTGTCCAAACTTACCTCCAGCATGTAACACAGTAAAAATAACTTCGACAGTAGGTTTACCAGACGCATGCATACCAGTTGGCATACCTCTCCCATTATCTTCCACTGAAATACTATTATCTTTATTGATTGTTACATCAATTTCATTACCATAACCATTTAAAACTTCATCGACGGAGTTATCGACAATTTCATATACTAAATGGTGTAATCCACGTTTATCAGTCGACCCAATATACATCCCTGGACGTTTTCTAACTGCCTCAAGTCCTTCTAATACTTGAATCGAATCATCTGAATAATGATTTGTTATTTTTGTTGCCAATGCGTTCGCCTCCTACAAACGTACGTTCGTTTTTTTAACTTTACAATAGTTATTCTTATATAAAACGCATTAAAATGCAAGTATGAGTTCTATAAGATAAACATTTAACTTAATATATAAGACGTTTTTTCAATTTTTAATCGTTGTCAGGAATACTTTGTGATAAAATATACCTACATTATATAAGGGATGTGTAAACAAATTATGATGATAGTTCTCATGTTGATTTTAAGCTATCTCATTGGAGCTATTCCAAATGGTTATGTTATAGGAAAAGTTTTTTTTAAAAAAGATATTAGAGAATTTGGAAGCGGTAATACCGGTGCCACGAATAGTTTTAGAGTTTTAGGAAAACCAGCTGGATTTATCGTTACTTTTTTAGATATATTTAAAGGATTCATTACTGTATTTTTCCCATTATGGTTCCCAGTACATGCGCATGGACCAATTAGTACATTCTTCACACATGGATTAATTGTCGGTATTTTTGCAATAATCGGTCACGTTTATCCTATTTATCTTAAATTTAAAGGGGGTAAGGCTGTAGCCACAAGTGCCGGAGTTGTATTAGGAGTTAATCCAATTTTACTTTTAATTTTAGCGGTCATATTCTTTGGAATTTTATATTTAACAAAGTATGTGTCATTATCTAGTATTATTGCGGCAATCAGCTGTGTGATAGGTTCATTAATTATTCATGATTACATATTATTTGGAATGAGTGCTTTTGTATCAATCATTTTAATATTTAGACACCGTTCTAATATTGTTAGAATTTTTAAAGGGGAAGAACCAAAAATTAAATGGATGTAAAATGGATAGTCTTGCACCAAATGTGAAGATTCATATTTAGTTCTATTAATTAAATATGATAAACGGTTCATATTTAATAGTGAGAACAATATGTTTTAATTCAAACAATTTTTGCATTATAAATATCATAATTATTAATATAAAGGATGGTTCTTACAATGAAAATCAAATTGACTGATGAAGCAGTTGAATGGTTTAAAAATGAATTAGATTTACCTGAAGAGAATAAAGTCTTACAATTTTATGTGAGGTATGGTGGAGAATTTCAACTTAAACAAGGTTTTAGCCCAGCATTTCGTGTGGAATTGAGCAATGATGTTGAGATAGGTTATCACGAAAATTATAATGATTTAATTGTTGTAGTTTCAGAAGATGACTTATGGTATTTTGAAGATCATAAAGTTCTAGTTGAAAAAGTAGACCATGAAGACGAAATTGTTTATTCTACAACTAATTAAAAAAAGACCATAAATATCTAATATTTACAGATATTTATGGTCTTATATTTATATATTCAAATCGCTACGTTGTGTGACTTCTAATTCCTTACCTTCGTTATTCAATGCTTCGACTTCACTATATACTTGATGCCATTCTGGAAAATAACGATCTAAACGAATTGGTCTGAAATCACTTGCTTTAATACATAATAGCTGAGTGGAACCTGTGGTAGCTAATTCTCCTTTTTCATTATATACTTCATAACAGTACGTTGAACGCAATCTTGAATAATGTTCTACCCATGTTTTCACTTTAACTTTTTCAGGATAAAAAATGGATTTCTTATATTGAACTTGTAAATCCACGACGGGTGAGATGATACCTTCTTTTTCCATATCTGCATAACTAAAACCTAATTTACGAATATAATCAGTACGAGCAACTTCAAACCATGTAGCATAATTCCCATGATAAATTACTCCCATTTTATCTGTTTCTTGGTATCTCGCTTCAATTTCAGTCATACTATAAATCATATTTATGTACCTCTTTCCAATTAAGTTCACTTTCAATATTAACATAAAAAGGATGATTGCTATAGAACTCCCATTTACTACTTTTATTACTGAAATAGCTCAATGACACGAATGAAGAAAAAATCCTTAGATGAGATTGCCATCTAAGGATTCAAAATACATTCAAATTTTTAAATACTTTTTCGAATAATTGTATTATTGAGCAAGTTTATTTCTTAATACCATTTGTAGAATGCCACCGTGACGATAATAGTCGATTTCAACTTGTGAATCAAAACGAACAATGACATCAAAATCAACCACTTCTCCATTTTCTTTTTTTGCATGAACTTTAATAATATCATGTGGTTGTACATCTTCGTTAATATCTACAGCAATCTCTTCTCTACCATTTAGACCAAGTGAATCAGCTGATTCTCCATCTTTAAATTGTAATGGTAATACACCCATCATAACTAAGTTAGAACGGTGAATACGTTCATAACTTTGTGCTATTACAGTTTTAACGCCCAATAAATTAGTACCTTTAGCAGCCCAGTCACGTGAAGATCCCATACCATAATCATTGCCTGCTAATACTGCTAAGCCAGTGCCATCTTCTTTATATTTCATTGCAGCATCATAAATTGGCATAATTTCATCAGTTGGCCAATATGTTGTAAAGCCACCTTCTGTACCTGGTGCTAATTGGTTTTTAATTCTAATATTCGCAAATGTACCACGCACCATAACTTCATGGTTACCACGACGAGAACCATATGAGTTAAAATCACGAATAGGCACGTCATGATTTAATAAGTATTTACCTGCTGGTGTATCTTTACCAATAGCACCTGCTGGAGAAATGTGGTCAGTTGTAACTGAGTCACCAAATTTACCCATTACACGTAAATCTTTTAATGGTTCAATGGTACCTGGTTTTTTTGATAAACCTTGGAAGAATGTTGGATTTTGAATATATGTTGAATTAGGATCGAAGTCATATAATGGAGAGTCAGTAACATCAATCTCATTCCACATTTCATTGTTGTTGTATACATTTTTATATTCTTCTTTAAATAATTCAGGTGTTACAACACTATCTACTGTATCAGCAACTTCTTTAATTGAAGGCCAAATATCATTTAAGTATACATCTTGACCATCTTTACCTTTACCAAGTGGTTCATTTTGTAAATCAATATCAACTGTACCAGCTAAAGCATACGCAACGACTAATTGAGGTGAAGCAAGATAGTTCGCTTTTACTAATGGATGGATTCGACCTTCAAAGTTACGGTTACCAGATAATACAGAAGTAACTAGTAAATCTTCTTTAGCAATAGCTTTTTCAATTTCTGACAATAGCGGTCCAGAGTTACCAATACAAGTTGTACATCCATAACCTACTAGATTAAATCCTAAATCATCAAGATATTTTTGTAATCCAGAATCACGTAAGTAACCTGTCACTACTTTTGAACCTGGTGCTAATGATGTTTTAACATATTCAGGCACTTTTAATCCTTTTTCAACTGCTTTTTTCGCAACTAAACCAGCACCTAACATAACGTAAGGATTCGATGTGTTTGTACATGAAGTAATCGCTGCAATTGCAATGTCTCCTGTTTTCATAGTTGTTTCAGAACCATCGTTAAATTGAATATTAGCTGATTTATCAAATTCGCTTTGATCCAAACCATGACCTTGGTTTCCAGCAGGAGCTGTTACAGATTTTTCGAATTCTTTTTTCATATCACTTAAGAAAATTAAATCTTGAGGACGTTTAGGACCAGATAGTGAAGCTTCAACTGTCGATAAATCTAAATGAATTACATCTGTATATTGTGGATCTTCTTTATCTGATGTAAAGAACATATTGTTTTGTTGTAAATAAGCTTTAACTAACTCAATATGCTCTTCAGAGCGGCCAGTTAATTTCATATATTTAAGTGACTCTTCATCAACGGGGAAGAAACCACATGTTGCACCATATTCAGGCGCCATGTTAGCAATAGTCGCTCGATCAGCTAATGGTAAATCGGTAACACCAGGACCGAAGAATTCTATAAATTTACCAACTACACCTTTTTTACGTAGCTCTTGAGTTACTCGTAATGCTAAGTCAGTGGCAGTTGATCCTTGAGGTAATGAATTAGTTAAGCGTACTCCAATCACTTCAGGAATTGGGAAATATGATGGTTGACCAAGCATACCTGCTTCAGCTTCAATACCACCAACACCCCAGCCTAATACACCAATACCATTTATCATAGTAGTATGTGAATCTGTACCAACAAGTGTATCTGGGAAAGCAGTTTGTTCACCGTCCACGTCTCTTACATGAACTACCTTAGCTAAATATTCTAAGTTAACTTGGTGTACGATACCTGTTGCAGGCGGTACAGCATTATAATTATTAAATGCTTTTGTAGCCCAGTTTAAAAATTGATAACGTTCATAGTTTCTTTCAAATTCTAATTTCATATTGCGTTCTAACGCACGTGGGTTTGCATAGCTATCTACTTGTACAGAGTGATCGATGACTAAATCAACCGGTACTTCTGGATTAATTTTATTAATATCTCCACCTACATCATTCATAGCTTTACGTAATGAAGCTAAGTCGACAACCGCAGGCACCCCTGTAAAATCTTGTAAGATTACGCGAGAAGGTTTGAAAGGTACTTCTCCTTCATTACCTTCTTTACCAAAATGGGCTAATGCTTTAATATGATCATCTGTAATAACAAAGTCATCTTCTTGTCTTAATACTGATTCTAGTAGAACACGAATAGAATAAGGTAACTTACTAATTTTAGTTAAACCTTGTTCTTCAAGACTTTTTAAATCATAATATGTATATGATTTACCTCGAACTTCAAATGATTTTTTTGCTTGTTCTTTAATGTTAGAAGCCATTTGATTATCCCCCTTGAATATTAAACATTCATAATTATATTCCTTTAATTAAATTGTATAATTATATGTTTTTTAAAACAACTATATATCACTAGAATTTGAGTAATTTGAATTTTGGTTTTATAATCAGTTAATATAAGAAATACTTATCATCATACATTTAAACTATAAGTATTTTTTATTAAATGAGAATTTTTTTCAATAAGCTAAATTAAATAAAAAGAAAAGTAGAATAGAAATTCATTTTGAATTTTTGGCTCCAATATCAATATATATTGGATGTGGATTTTCTTTTGAAAGTCTTTATATTTCGATCTAACCATATTAAAAAACGCCTAAGACAAATAAGTTGTCTTAGGCGTTTTTTTTTAATTATTGTTCTGCTTTCTCTGCATTACGTCGATTTTGACGTTTTTCTAATATATCAGATTCATAGTCTTTTTGTTGATATTCAATATATTCTTTTAGTCTATGTTTATTAGGCTGTAATGTTAATCCTAAGAATTTGCGTTCTTGGTTAGCATCTTTATAGAAACTAATCATCATTAGTATGACCACAAAGGAGAATGGTAATGCACTAATAATTGCAGCACTTTGTAGTGCGCCTAATGCTTCTGCACCATCTCCACCGCCTGCTAAGAGTAAGATGAAGGCAATAAGAGATTGTGCAATACCCCATGTTATTTTTACCATGTTAGATGGTTCTAATGAGCCATATGTTGTTTGCATACCTAATACAAATGTTGCTGAATCGGCTGATGTAATAAAGAATGAACCGATTAATACAAGTGCAATAAGTGATAAAACCATTCCTAAAGGTAAATGATTAAATACGCCAAAGAGTTGCGTTTCTGCTGACATCTTGAATAGTTCAGAATGTTTTTTACCCATTTCAATACCTAATACGCCAAACACACTGAACCATAAGAAACTTACTAGAGCCGGAACAAGTAATACACCTGAAATAAATTCACGAATTGAACGTCCTTTAGACACACGTGCAATAAATACACCTACGAATGGGCTCCAGCTTAACCACCAGCCCCAATAATATAGTGTCCAAGAAGACATCCATTCTCTTTTTTGAGAATTTAATGCTGCTGTATCAAAACTGTTGAATAAGAATGTATTAAACAAACTACCAATTGAACTTGTAAACATGTTCAAAATTAATACAGTCGGTCCAACAATTAAAGCAACAATCATTAATATTGTACCTAAACCAATATTGGTATTACTTAAATATTGAATTCCTTTACTTAGACCAGACCAAGCACTAATAATAAATAAAATTGTAACAACAACAATAATAATTGATTGAACCCATACATTATTTGGGATACCAAATAAGTAATTTAAACCACCGTTAATTTGTAATGCACCCATACCTAATGATACAGCTACCCCTACTACTGTAGCGAATACTGAAAGTACATCAATAATCGTACCAATAGGTCCTTCTACTTTATCTCCAAGCAATGGGCGTAATGTTCTAGAAACAAGTCCTGGTTCATCTTTTCTAAATTGAGCGTATGCTAAGGCAAGAGCTACGACACCATAAACTGCCCAAGCATGAAATCCCCAGTGGAAGAAAGTAGAACGAAGTGATTCAGTAAAGGCTTCTGTCGTTTTTGGACTAGCAGTTGGTGGTGCTGCGAAGTGTGACATAGGTTCTGCTGCACCATAGAATACTAAACCAATACCCATACCTGCACTAAATAGCATGGCAAACCATGAAATCGTATTAAACTCTGGTTTATCATCAGGTTTGCCAAGTTTTAATTTCCCAATTGGACTGAAAATTAAAAAGACACAGAAGAAAACAATAATAGTTGTAAGTATTAAATAATACCAACCAAGTTTATCAGTAATCCATCCACTTATTGAACTAGTAATTGAATCGAATTGTTCCGGTACAATTGCCCCAATTAGTACAATAATCGCTACGATAATCGCACTATAAATAAATACCGGCGAAAATTTCTTTCCTTTCTTACTTGATTCAGAAGAAGAATTCATAACTAATATAACTCCCTTCATCGTAATATTAAATTTTTTCAAAATGAAAAATACACAATTAATTATAAAAATAATTAATTAATTTTTCGGTAAACTACTTTAATATAATAACAAACATTTTAATCTTAATCAAATTTCATTAATTTTAATATTTACTAATTTATTTATGTTTTGTATGATATATTATATAAAAATAAAATAAATAGGAGATTACTATGCTAAAAGAATTTAAAGAGTTTGCATTTAAAGGAAATGTTTTAGATTTAGCAATTGCTGTAGTTATAGGAGCAGCATTTAATAAAATTGTATCATCCTTAGTAACTTATATTATCATGCCATTGATTGGTAAACTGTTCGGTTCGGTAGATTTTGCTAAAGATTGGCAACTTTGGGGCATTAAGTATGGTCTTTTCATTCAGTCAATTATTGATTTTATTATTGTTGCTTTTGCATTATTTATCTTTGTTAAGATTGCCAATACAATTATGAGAAAAGAAGAACCAGAAGAAGAAATTGATACAAATACGGTATTACTTACAGAAATTCGAGATCTTTTAAAAACAAATAAATAAATAAATAAAAAACCATTGGAATATTAATATGGACTGACCCCAATTAGTGGGAATTATATAAAAACACTTTCGTTGAATTCATATTAAAATGAATCATGCGGAGGTGTTTTTTCTATGAAATGAGTTGCTTATTCAGTAGAAACAAAGTATAGAGCTGTTGAAATGAAAGCAGCAGGATTTTCAACAAAAGAAATTATGGAAGAATTAAATATTAGAAATAGAACACAAGTGAAAACTTGGTGGCGATGGTATCGAAATGGGGAAAGTTATAGATTTTCACAACACGTTGGTAAACAATATACCTACGGTAAAGGATTAGAAGAGCTGTCAGAAGTAGAACAATTAAAATTAGAAAATAAGAGAAAAGATATAGAATTGGATATTTTAAAAAAGTACAAGGCATTGGAAAGGAAGTGGTACCAACAGTAGTCATAGATTTGGTGGATCAATTAAAAGGAAACTATTCAATCAAATTGATACTAGAAGTATTAAACATACCTAAATCAACATATTATCGATGGAAAAACAAAACCTATAAAAATGATACTGTAACACAAAAAGTCATTGAATTATGCGAAGCTAACCACTATACCTACGGTTATCGTAAGATTACAGCACTGATTAATCAATGTTATACATCACCAATTAATCATAA